>JAKSOH010000099.1 GCA_024405675.1 Victivallaceae bacterium | reverse complement strand
CTGACTTCTTCATTTTTCCACCTTCCTATGTATTACGTATGATAATCGGCGTTGATCTTGACGTATTCGTACGATATGTCGCTGCTCCACATCCAGTAGGAGCAGCTGCCGCTGTGCAAATCGCAGCGGATCGTGAACTCCGGCTGCCTCACCGTGTCGAGGAGGGCCTCCTCCGGAGTGCCGGCGTCGCCGCCCTGAAGCACCACGGGGATTTCGCCGAAGAACACATCGCACTTGTCCGGGTCGAATTCGGCTCCGGAATATCCTAGCGCGGCGACCACGCGTCCCCAGTTCGGATCGTTGCCGAACCAGGCGGTCTTGCAAAGCAGCGAGTTGGCCACGGCCTCGGTGGCGATTTTGGCGTCCTTCTCCGTCGGCGCATTGACGACCTCGATGGTTACCAGCTTGGTCGAACCCTCGCCGTCCCCGACCATGCGCCGGGCGAGGTTCTGCATGACCTCCAGCAATGCGGCCTGGAACGCCTCTGCGTCCTTGGTGTCCTTTTCGATTACCGCACCGGACTTTCCGTTCGCCATCGCGATCACGGTGTCATTGGTGCTCATGTCGCCGTCGACGGTGATGCGGTTGAACGAGTCCTCGGCGTTCTTCTCGAGCATCTCCTGAAGCAAGGAGGAGGATATGCCGGCGTCGGTGGCGACGTAACAAAGCATCGTGGCATGAAGCCCGACCAGCTTGGGGTCGATCATGCCGGCTCCCTTGGTCATGGCCCCGATGGTAACCTTGCGTCCCTGCAGTTCAAGCTCGAGCGCCGTTGCCTTGGGAACGGTGTCCGTTGTCATGATCGCCCTGGCGGCGGCGTTCCCGCCGTCCGGATCGTCGAGCGTCTTGACGGCGAGTTCGATTCCGCGTTCAATGAGATCGAGCGGAAGCTGGGTGCCGATACGTCCGGTTGACGAGACGGCCACCAGCTTGGGATCGATTCCAAGCGCCGCTCCGGCGAGTTCCGAACTGCGTTTCGCCGCATCCATGCCGCGGGCGCCGGTGCAGGCGTTGGCGATTCCGCTGTTGATGATGGCAGCCTGGAGCTTGCCGTTGGCGGAAATCAGCTCGCGGTCATAGACCACAGGGGCCGCGGCGAACCGGCAGGAGGTGAACACTCCGGCGCAGTTGCACGGGCTGTCGGCCACAATCATGGCGAAGTCGGGGGCGCCGCTGCGCTTGAATCCGGCGGTGACTCCGGAGGCCCGGAATCCAGGCACGCTGGTGATGCTTCCGTTTTCGATTTTTCTTGTGTTGTTCATGTTGTGTCCTCCGAACTTAAAAGTTTACTTTTAAGGTAGCATTTGGACATGGTGAAGTCAATTTCACCGCGACATCGGAGAAATACGTTGATAAGCACGTCGCTCCGTACTATATTTCACGAATAGACGATTCGAACGGCTGGGGAGTTGAAAAGATGACTGTCATTGGAAAACTGCTGTCGGTGGCGTTCTGCGCGGTTCTTCTCGCCGGGTGCGGAAGCCTGGATACGGAGCGCAACGTCGAGAATTCCAAGAATCTGCGCATCGGCATGACCAAGGACCAGGTGCTGGAGATAATGGGCCAGCCCCTGTCTGGCGAGTCCTACAACACTCCGGATATTTGGTTCTACAAGACGCGGACGGAATGGGCCGACGGACTCGTGACCAGGGACGAATGTCTGCCTCTGGTGTTCTCCGACGGCAAGCTGATCGGATGGGGCAGCCGCTACTACAACAACAGCAGGATGCACAATTCGGAGGACAGGTAAAGTGTCCGGCTGGTGGTCAAGATTCAAGCGCAAATGCGCCGCGCTGTATAGGCTCACTGCCCGCGGGCATCGTCCGCCGAGCTATGCGGCGCGCGGCTGGGCGATAGGCATGTTCTACGGTTGCGCGATGCCGTTCGGAGCGCAGCTCGTATTCTCGGTTCCGACGGCGTTTCTTCTCAAAGCTGACAAGATCGGCGCGGTCCTGGGGACGCTGATTACCAATCACTTCACCATTTTCATAATCTATCCGTTCCAGTGCTGGGTTGGAGCCAAGTTACTTGGAATAGACCTGTCGTATGCGCAAATCGCGGAAGCCATGAAAAAGGTTGTGGCGGAACAGACGTTCTCCAGCCTCGCCTCGATTGGAGGCAGGCTTGTCAGCGCATTCTTCGCCGGGGGAATCATGTTCGCCGCCATAATGACGCCGATAACCTACTTCGTCGTCGCCTTCCTGGTGACGCGCTACCGGCGCATACGCGACAAAATCGCCGCCACCAGAAAGTCAAACTAGCGGCTGGTTCGTTTCAGGTAGTGGAGCGGCGTGCCCGGCGAGTCCCATTCAGGGGACAGCCCCATATGGTTCAGTTCCGATACCATGAGATCGTCGTCCTGGCGTACCACCGGCTTGTTGTCGTAAAGCAGGTACTTCCTGCGTTCCCCGTCCGGCCCCAGGTTGGGCATCAGGACGTTGGCCCCGGCCATGATCCCCTGCATCCGTCCGTCAGGTGAAATGGCGTCGAGCGCGGTCGCGGCGGCGATGTTCAGATCCGGCATGACCAGCCTTGTCACGGAAATCATGTTGAGCGCGAAATCCAGCCGCGCGGCGGCATCCGGAACGCCGTCCCATGAATCCATGGGAGTTCCGGAGCATGGCACGAAGGGACCCATGCCGATCATGTCGACGTCGTTCTCCAGGAAGAAGAGGACGTCGTTCGCGAGATCGTCGCAAGTCTGTCCCGGCAATCCGATCATCACCCCGGTGCCGACCTGGTAGCCCGCATCACGCAAGTCGCGCAGGGACTGCAGACGTTTTTCGAATATGGATTTCGGGCAGTGGATGCGCCGGAACAGTTCCGGATTGGTGGTCTCGATTCGAAGCAGGTAGCGGTCGGCTCCGGCCTCGCGCCAGCGCCGGAAGGTCTCCGGGGACTGCTCGCCGCAGGAAAGCGTTATGCCGGGCGCGGGGTCGAGCGATTTTACCATGCGGGTCAATTTCTCGACGCGCCCGGCGAACGTCCCGCCTCTCAGTTCTCCGCTTTGCAGGACAACCGCGCCGTAGCGCCTTGCCAGCGCCTCCCGCGCCAGCGACACCACGACGTCGTCGGCAAGGGAGAATCTCCCGACCTCGCGGTCGCGCCGGATGCCGCAGTACAGACAGTCGCGTTCGCAGATGTTGGAGAATTCGATCAGTCCGCGCAAATGCACGAACGGCCCCACGGCGCGTTCGCGGACCTCGCATGCGGCGCGACGCAGTCTCGCAGCATCATCCCCCCTGGCGGAAATCAAATACGACAACGCCTCCCGTTCCGGCCGGCCGGAGGTCACGTGGTGCAGCGCCGCGTCAAACGTCACTTCAGCGCCTTGCCCAGCTTTCCGACCACGGAGTCAAAGTACTTGAGCGCGGAATCGACCGGCTCCGGCGAGGAGAGGTCGACCCCGGCGTCCTTCATTATCTCGAGCGGATACTTGGAGCCGCCGGCCTTGAGGAAACCGAAATAGGCGTCGGTGTTTCCGGAGAGGATGTCCTGCGCAAGCTTCAAGGCGGCCGACATCCCTGTCGCGTACTTGTAGACGTAGAAGTTGTAGTAGAAGTGCGGGATGCGGGCCCATTCCATGGAAATCAGCTTGTCGGCCTTGAGATTCGGCCCGTAGTAGAGCGAGTTGAGCTCGTAGTAGCGGTCGCAGAGGTAGTCGGCGGTAAGCGGAAGTCCCTGTTCGCATCTGTTGTGGATGTCCAGCTCGAACTCCGCGAACATGGTCTGGCGGTAGATGGTCCCGCGGATCTCGTCGGCGAGATGGGAGTGCAGGAACGCCCGTTCCGCCTTGCTGGAGCTCTTTGAGAGGAGGTATTCGTAGAGCAGTATCTCGTTGGTTGTGCTGGCCACCTCGGCGACGAAGATGTCGTATTCGGCGTAGTGGTAGGGCTGGGACGTGTGGCTGAAATGGCTGTGCATGGAGTGTCCGAGCTCGTGGGCCAGCGTGAATACATCGTCCAGCGTGCCGTTGAAGTTGAGCAGCACGTAGGGAAAGCTGTCGAAGCAACCGCCCGAATAGGCGCCGGAACGCTTGCCCTTCCGTTCCGGCACGTCGATCCAGCGGTCGGAATAGGCGGATTCGAGGATCCGGCCGTATTCTTTCCCCAGCGGACGCAGCGCCTCGGCGACGATGGACCTGGCCTCGTCGAACGAATACGTGCGGTCGCAGCCCTTGACGATGGGCGGCATGATGTCGTACATGTCGATGTCGTCGAACTTCAGCGCCTTGGCGCGTATGTCGACGTACTTGTAGAACGCGCCGAGATTGCCGTGAACGGTGGAGATGAGATTGTGGTAGACTTCGGCCGGGATGTCGTCGTCGTACAGCGCGGCGTCGAGGGCCGACTTGAAACCGCGTATGCGGGATTCTGCCACGTCGACGCGGACGTTGCCGTCGAGGATGGTGGCGAAGGTGTTCCGGAACGAGCGGTACTTGCGGTATAGCCGGGTGAAGGCGCCCTTGCGAACCGATCGGTCGGGGGATTCCAGGAATTTCCGGTAGGTGCCGTGGGTGAGTTTCTCGAGCTTGCCTTCCGTGTTCCGGCAGCTACCGAAGGAGAGCTCGGCGTCGTTCAGCATCTCGAACACCCGTTCCGGGGCGCCCAGCGAATTCGACAGGGCGCCGAGCAACCGCTCCTCGGGCTCGCTCAGGATTTGCTTGCGGCCGCG
>JAKSOH010000098.1 GCA_024405675.1 Victivallaceae bacterium | reverse complement strand
TTACGAGCAAGGAAATCTGCGAAGGGTACCTGGGCAGGATCGACGCGCATGACGCCGATATCCATGCCTTTTTGAAGATCGACCGCGAGGCGGTGCTGTCCGCCGCGGCCGAATCCGACGCCAGAAGGGCGGCCGGACATCCCCTGTCGCCGTACGACGGCATCCCCGTCGGAATCAAGGACAACATCTGCGTCAAGGGCGAGACGGTCTCCTGCGCGAGCAAGATACTCGCGCCGGTTAAGTCGCCCTATGACGCCACTGCCGTGTCGAGATTGCGCAGCGCCGGGTTCATCCCGTTCGGCCGTCTCAACATGGACGAGTTCGCCATGGGATCCAGCTGCGAGAACAGCGCTTTCGGCGGAACCAAGAATCCGCTTGATGTCACCAGGGTCCCCGGCGGGTCGTCCGGCGGCAGCGCCGCCGCGGTCGCGGCCGGTTTCGTCCCGGTCGCTCTCGGTTCAGATACTGGCGGCTCCATCCGCCAGCCGGCGTCTTTCTGCGGAATCTCCGGTCTCAAGCCGACCTACGGACGCGTGTCCAGGAACGGACTCGTGGCCTTCGCTTCAAGCCTGGACCAGATCGGACCGCTGTGCCGCGATGTTGCGGACGCCGCCTTGATTCTCGACATCATCTCCGGCAAGGACGCGATGGATTGCACCTGTTTGCCGATTACTCCGACTTCCGCCGCCGATGCGATAGCAAAGTGCGATGGAGTCGGGGGACTTAGAATCGGACTTCCAAAGGAATATCTCGGTTCCGATGTTCCGGAAGCGGTCGCCGGCGTGGTGCGCAACGCTGCGAAATCTCTCGAGGAGCGCGGTGCGAAACTGGTGGAGGTCTCCTTGCCGCACACCTCGTACGCCGTCGCCGTCTATTACATCGTCGCCACAGCGGAAGCCAGCGCCAATCTGGCGCGGTTCGACGGCATCCGCTATGGAGACCGCAAGACGGGAAGCGATCTGGTGGACACTTACTTCAAGACCCGCGGCGCTGGTTTCGGACCGGAGGTCAAGCGTCGCATCCTGCTGGGAACCTACGTGCTTTCCAGCGGATACTATGACGCCTACTACCTCAAGGCCCAGAAGGTGCGCACGTTGATACGCCGCGATTTCGAGCAGGCGTTCGGCGAATGCGACGTCATGCTGACTCCGGTTACCCCGTCCGTGGCCTTCAAGTTCGGCGAGAAAAAGGATCCGCTCGAGATGTATCTCTCGGATATCTTCACCATCGCCTTGAATCTCTCCGGACACTGCGGGATAAGCGTGCCAGGCGGAACGGATCCGGCGACCGGCATGCCAGTCGGAATCCAGTTCATGGCTCCGGACCTCGCGGAGGATCGTCTTCTCTCGACGGCGTCGTTCTTCCAGAGAAACGTCTTCAACTACGAAGCCAGTCCAGGGTTCTAGGAAAGTGGTCGTACTCGGCATAGATCCGGCCATCCGCACCACCGGCTATGGCGTGATCGGCGAGGAGAACGGCCGGCTCTCGGTCATCGACTGCGGCACCATCGTCAACAAGCCGAAGATGAGCCATTCCGAATGTCTCTACCGGCTTTACAACGGCGTGGCCGAGCTGATATCCAACTATCACCCCGACGCGGCGGCCATCGAGTCGCCGTTCGTCGGACGCAACGCCTCCACCGCCATCATCCTCGGCATGGCGCGCGGGGCCATCGTCTCCGCGCTCGCCAACGAGAACATCCCGGTCTACAGCTACACCCCGGGAATGGGCAAGCAGGCGCTGACCGGCCGGACGATGGCGGAGAAGCCGCAGGTGGCGATCATGATTTCGGCCGAGTTCGGCATCGACATCGACATGATTCCCCTGGACAGCACCGACGCCATATCCATCGCGGTGTGCCATGCCCAGCGGGCCAGGCATCCGGAGTTCGGCAAGCTCGGCAACCCCATCTGATGGCTTCGGATATATATTTTTCTTCTAATTCCTGTCTGTTTGCTTTTCTGTCTGCATTTATATGTTTTTGTCGATAAATCGGCAACAAGCATTTGCAAAAACGTCTATTGCGGTGCACATTTATAGACACAAAAGCAAGAAAGGCGCAGGGAAATGGACAATGTTGCAGCGGCAGTTAGGCAGCTTACCCAAAAAGGGAGGGCGTTTACCATTGCCCAGGCCAAGGAAGCCGGAATCTCCCACCAACTCCTTGCGGATTATTGCCGGAAAGGGATATTTTTCCGGCAGGGATATGGAGTGTATGTTCCTGCAAATAACTTTATTTCCGAACATCCGGAAATAGAGGTTCTGCAGAAACGCGGCTCGGAATTTGTCCTTTGTCTTCTTTCTGCACTGCGCTTTCATGAATTCACCACACAGAATCCGAAGGAAGTATGGATCGCAGTACGTCAGGGAAGGCGTTCGCCCCGCGTAAATTTCAGCATGACCTGTATTCATTTTTCAGATGCCGTTTATGATTTCGGGATTGAAGAACACGTGCTGAATGATCTGCCGGTAAAAGTGTACAGTCCGGCGAAGACGGTCGCAGATTGCTTCAAGTTCCGCAATCGCTACGGTCTCGACCTTGCGCTTGAAGCTCTGCGGAACGGCTGGCGGCGTCATAAATTTACGGTGGATGAACTGAATCGGGCTGCCCGAATCAACCGGGTGCAAAATGTCATGACCCCGTACATGGAGATGATGATCAATGAGCCGTGAAACTCCTGTAAACGTGCCTGCCTCGATGACGGCGAAACTCCACAATCTGGCTAGACGGAATAACAGGAACTACAACATGCCATACCCATCCATGGCAACTGTTCCGTTGTCGATTAACGTGCAATGATGCCAAAATGTACTACTGAACAGTTGCCTGCAACTAACGTACTAACGTAAAAGGGCAAATGAATATTAAAAGCTCTTGGAGTTTCCCATTGTCGATATAGGTTGATACCATCTGATGGCTTCTGATTTCCACACCCATCGCGTTTCCGCCGCCAGGGGGCTGCTCTCCACGGACACCCCCGGCCAGGCGGAATTCTCGTCACTGGAATACCATCCATGGAATGTCCCGGCCGACTTCTCGTCGCTGCCCGGCTGGTTCGTCGAACGCGTGCCGGCGGCGGCCGCCGTCGGCGAATGCGGACTCGACCGCTGCCGCGGACCGGAACTGGAGGTCCAGATGGCGGCGCTCGAGGCGGTGCGGGACGCAGCCAGACGGTTCGGCCTGCCGCTGGTGGTGCATTGCGTGCGTTGCGACGGCGAATTGTTCTCCATATTGGATCCCGCCGTCGACACGGTCGTCATCCATGGCTTCCGGCATTCCGTGACGCGTCTCGAGAACCTGCTCGGCCGCGGCTGCTACGTGTCGCTGGCCCCTGACGCGCTGCGGAACACCGGGCTGCTGGAGTTCCTCGGGAAGAACCCGTTCGACCGGATCGGCTTCGAAACCGACGACACCGGTCTCGACATCGCGATGGTGGTAAGGAAGGCGGCCTCCATGCTCCATAGGAGCGATGTGGAGACCGCCACCGACGGATTGTTCGACCGGCTCTTCGGCCGGTCGTCCTGACTACAGTTTCAACTCGTAGAGGACGCGCTTCGTGTCGTTCATGCCGCCGTACATGGGATTCGCCCCCACGTCCTTGTAGCGGCTCCATGGAACTCCACGATCGTCATCGTAGATGAGGAACAGCGGCGGAGCCTCCATGACCGTCTTCTCGAAATCGCTTCCCCGGCCGAACTTGTCGTTCGTAATCATCATGTCGAACGAGAGCAGCATCGTGTGCGGGTTCCAGTCCGGATCGAGCGACGTCAGCCGTTTGAATGTCGCCGTCGCGTCGTCGTCGACGAACATCATGGCGAAACGTTTCGGTCCGAATTGCTCCGCCAGCCAGGCCGGCGACATCTCCTGGCGTTCGAACACGAACACCACGGAATGCTCGTCGAAGTCGAACGATCCGATGACGTCGTATCCGCGGACCTGAAGCGAAAGGCCGCTGGCGTTGACGAGCAGCTCGCGGTTCTTGTAGACCAGGTCGTCGACGTAGATGAGCAGATGCCAGCAGCGCGTCTCCGACATCAGCTTGATCGGCATGCTGTCGAACGCCGCCCCGGGATAGAGGAACGTCCGCGACTTGCCGAGTACGTCGCGCTTGTTCACCCGTGCGCCAGGGACGTATTTCTCGATCCACTCCGGAATCGGTTCTTCCTCGGCATAGTCGCGGATGTATCCAGTCATTTCACCCATTGCGTTTTTCCTTTCTATGTGTTGTGGTTGTCAGAGGTCAATCGCGTCCCGATCTCTAGAGCGAGGGGGAGTGCTTACCCTTGTACGGACCGGCCGGATGACGCATGCACGTGCTCGAGGTCATTTCACGGATCGTCGAGAAATCACGGCCGCAGTACTTGCAGGTGTACCGGTCCTTTTCGTCACCCTCGTAGAGAACGTGCTTCCCTTTGTACGGACCGTCCGGATGCCGCATGCACGTGCTCGAGGTCAGCGCCCGGACATTTGGAAAACTCGACCCGCAATGCTTGCAATAGGATTTCGCCATTTTTCTATTCCTTTCCTTTTTCGTTGATGTTTCATGGCGGCCGCACCTTTGTCATGTCAAGTATCGTGCCAACCGGCGTATTCCATGTTCTTTCGCCGGCCGGATGCTCTGAAATTGCATGCAACCGCCTTTTTCCTGAAATCTCCGGTCCGCTCTCTGTAGGAAAAAACGCGGTATCTTCAAATAGAACTTT
>JAKSOH010000097.1 GCA_024405675.1 Victivallaceae bacterium | reverse complement strand
AATACAGGATTTTATAGAAAGCGCGCGAAGAAAACGGGATTTTACCTTGCCAGCGGAAACCAGTCCGGAGAAACTCCTGGCCCATTTGAATTTGTTGGATGACGACGGACGCTTGAAAAATGCTGCGATTCTCCTTTTCGGAAAGAAACCGCAGAAGTATTTCATCACGTCTGAAGTAAAATGCATGCAGTTCTTTGGAAACAAAATCGAACGTCCGCTACCATCGTATCAGATTTACAAAGGAGATGTCTTTGAACTGATTGACAAGGCAACTGACTTTGTAATGGGGCGTTTGAACAACTGGGTTGGAGTCAGGGACAAAGGGCGGACGGCAAGCGTGGAAACACATCTGGAAATCCCGACGGAAGTAATCAAGGAAGCCATTGTCAATGCCGTTTGCCATAGGGATTACCGTAGTAATGCAAGCGTGCAGGTGATGCTCTTCCGAAACCGTGTGGAAATTTGGAATCCGGGAACGCTTCCTTATGGATTGACAATTGCCAAATTGTACGAGAATCACAAATCGATTCCGGCCAATCCGCTCCTGGCAGAGCCGATGTATTACAAAGGTTACATAGAAAAGGCGGGTACTGGCACGTGGGATATGGTGGATCGGTGCAGAAAGTACGGATTGAGGGATCCGCAGTTTCTGCAGGACGAGGATTTCAAGGTTGTTATTTATCGTCCTTCAGGTGATTTTAATGGTCAGGGACCAAGTCAGGGACCAAGTCAGGGATTGGGAAGAAACATACTGGACATGTGCCGCGAACCGAAAAAAATAACCACGTTGTGTGAGACTTTCGGGTTCTCGAATCGTACGAAGTTCCGCGAAAGATATGTCGTTCCTCTGCTGAGAGATGGATACATAGGCATGGTGATACCGGAAAAGCCAACCAGTTCCAAGCAAATGTACCGGACAACCAGCAAGGGCGTGGAATTCCTTGAGGCGAATGCATAATGCGCGATGTCTGCCGGACTTGTCCCATGACGGAAGAACCAGCGCATGATTGCAAGACTTGGGGCGTTTGCATGGAACGATTCACGATCGAGGCATGAAACATGATTCAAGATGAAGCATTTTCATTCGACAGCTTGTCGAAATCCGATTCGCCGAGGGTGATATTTCGCGGCATCTGGGGCAGCCATGCCTACGGAACCAGCACGCCGGAGAGCGATCGCGACACCGTCGGAGTCTTCGTGGTGGAACCGGAACGCTATCTTGCGATTTGCAATCCGGTGTCCCAGGTCGCGGATGACAGGAACGACAATCGCTTCTACTCGCTGAAAAACTATCTGGAGCTGGCCGCTTCCGCCAATCCGAATATACTGGACTCGCTTTTCCTGCCCGACGACTGCGTGGTCAGGACGACCGAATGCTGGCGCATGCTGCAGGACCGCCGGAACATTTTCGTCTCCCGTCAGGCTAGCCGCACCTACTGTGAATACGCCATGGCCCAGATCAAGAAGGCGCGCGGCTGCAACAAGCGCGTCCACAATCCACGGCCGAAGGAACCGCCCGCTCCCGAGGAGTTCTGCCGCGTGTTGCCCGTCGATTCCCCGGGGATGCCCGGACGCCCGGTTCCGCTGGCGGACGCCGGAATCGATCTCGCGCGCTGTCATGTCGCCGCCGTGGAATCTTCATCGGACATGTACCGGCGCTAGGATTACGGTTCAGGGGCGAGGGGTGTGTGCCGCAACGGGATGCTGGTCTGCGAAAGCATACCGATAGACGATGAACGCAAGCGTTTCATCGGATTGCTTGTCTTCAACAAGAACGCCTTCGAGAAGGCCAAGTCCGAGCACCGGCAATACTGGGAGTGGCGCAACCATCGCAACGAAGCGCGCTGGCGCAACCAGGAATCCGGCGAAATGGACTACGACGCCAAGAACCTCATGCATACCTTCCGGCTGCTGTATTCCGGACTCGAGATCATGCGGCATGGCGAGCCGTTGGTCAGGTTTTCCGGAGAACGTCTCCAGGAGCTGATGGACATCCGCGCCGGAAAGTTCTCCTACGACGAGCTGCTGTCCAGGGCGAACGCCCTGTCCTGCGAGCTTGGATCGCTTCGCGAAAGTTCGGATCTGCCGGAATCTGCGAATCTCGATGCGGTGAACGGCCTGCTGCTGGCCGTAACGGAAAAATGGATGAAGGAAAATGCACGATAGGATAATCGACGCCTTGCGCGAACTGGAACGCGACCATAATTGCAAGATTCTCTTCGCCGCCGAATCCGGCAGCCGGGCGTGGGGGTTCGCCTCTCCCGACAGCGATTACGACGTCCGCGCGATTTACGTCAATCCGGAGTCGTGGTACTGGTCGCTGGAGGACAGGAGGAGCGAGACCGGCGAGGCCATGCTGCCCGGGAATCTGGATGTTTCCGCGTGGGAGCTTCGCAAGACCCTGCGGCTCTTCGGCGGGTGCAATCCGTCGCTCGACGAATGGCTGGGCAGTCCGATGGTATATCTCGCCGACGCGCAGTTCGTCGAAGAACTGCGGAGCCTGGTCCCCGTCTACTTCAACCCGATCAAGACCGCCCACCACTATCTGGCCATGTCGGCCAGGGCGCTCGACGACCGCGCCGGAGACGGAACCATTTCCGTGAAGAAGCTCTTCTACGCTTTGCGCGGGCTCCTGGCCGCCGGCTGGGCGGCGACGAAAGAACAAATGCCGCCGACGTTGTTCGACGATCTGCTAGGAGACGGACGTCTGTCCGCCGACCTTCTGGACGAGATTGCCCGTCTGCGTGCCGTGAAGATGAAATCCGGCGAGAAGGAGCGCATCGCGTTCCCGCCGGCGCTCGAGAAGTTCTTTGCCGCCGAACGGGAGGCGGTTTCGCAGACAATCGCCGGACTCAGGCACGTATCAGCGTCATGGGAACCTCTTGACAGGTTGTTCCAGAAAACGGTTCGGTTCTGGCTGGCGCAGGGATAAACGAAACAGGGGGCGCAAGATGAAATGCAAGATCAAGTACGTTAATTTCAGGGGGAAATCCTATTTCGTCCGACCGCGCCGGGGGTGCTCCGGCTATGTCTGCTCGACCAAGGAATCGGATACCGATCTGGAGTCGCTGCCGGAGGGGATGGAATTCTACGAGAGGGCCGATGGATTCGTCGGCGTACGCAAGAAGCTGAAGTCGAAAATCACCGCGGAGGAGTTCGCCCTGATCCAAAGGGAGTGCAAGCGGCTCGCCGCTCCGAACATGGTGCGCTTCGAATTGTCGAAGAAGGCGGTCTCCGTCTATTCCGCCGCCCATTGCAACCTGTCGAAATTGCAAGGCCCGCGCGACAAGGTGGCCGCAATCGAAGACTACATCGACCGGAACGCGACGTATATGCCTTCGTTGCGTTTTACGATTTCGGACGAGGATGAACGCATTTTCGACCTCGAACGCATGAGCTCTCTCAGTAGTGGCGAGAAGTGGTGGTTCCTCGAAAGCGGCGAACTCCGGTATCTGGTGGAGAAGTACGCACCGCACATCGAAAAGGAGTCGATGTGCGATTTCGTGTAGATGGAACGAACCTGCCGCCGTGGGGGGCAGGGGAACGCCGCGTCACCGGAAATCCGTCGACGCGGCGGATGATTGCCCTCCCGACGTCAGTCGTCCGGCAGCTGCATCCAGCGCTTGTAATGGCACCAGGGCGTGGCGCCGGCGCGGGTGTTGCGCGGCCTGGGCGTGTCGCGGTACATCGAGCATTTCCCGATGCCGATGGCGTCATAGTCGATGCAGACCTTGTTGCAGACCTGGTTGATCTTGCGGTCGATCTTGAAGTACTCGCACGTCAGGCACTTCTTTTCCTTGATGTTGTATTCCCTGTACATATTCCATTCCCCCCTTTTTGTTACGCCCGTCATTCCGCGGGTTCCTTCTCTCACTAAGATAGTACCGACATTCGCCATATTCCAATTTTAGCGTTTGTTTATGGGGAAATGCAAACTTTTTCCGTTTCCGTCCACGGATTGGCCATGGGAATATTTGCATGGAACGGGCATTGGCGATATAGTCGGTTATGTGACTTGGGAATGGATCGGCATGCCGTTGCTGTTTTTTCAGTGGCTCGTTGCCCGCCCGGTGCCGATTTCCAAGTTCCGATTCAGGTTGATGACTGGATAGGAGAAGGCTATGAAAAAACTGATTTGCCTTGCGGCCCTGGCCGTTGGTTGCGTCGCGGTTCACGCCGAGACCGTAGTCATTCATTCGCCGGGAGTGGTCGAAGGCGCCGTGCGCGGCGTCGGCGGCGCCGCGGTGTGCATCGGCGAGTTCTGCAAGGGGTTGATCCTTGGGTGCGATACCGTCGTGACCGTTCCGGACCAGCCTGCGCAGGCCGGCGTGGCCGTGAAACCGGTTCCAGTGGTGACCACGACCGCATATCCTGCATCCCAGCCGATGGTTCCCGTGGTCGTCGCTCCTCCTGTCCCCGCCGTCGTCGCCCCCGTGGTCGTGGCCCCGGCCGTTCCTGTGGTCGTGCGGCCGCGTTACCGCAGCCGCTACGGGAGATTGTACCGCGACTACTACTACGGACTTCCGGCGGAGTCCCGCTACTACTACTGACCGACGTCGGCTCGTCGGGCGCATCCCCTTTGATTTTCAACTCGCGTCGTCCGATGCTACATTACGGGTCAACAACAAGTTGTTCGTCCCGGAGAACGGTGTCATGGAACTCAACCCCGTCTTGGAAAACGCATTCTATCTTCTCGCCGTGATGAATCCGGCGAGCAAGATATTGTTCCTGTCCTCGTACGAACCGCCGTTGTCCAAGGGGGAGATTTTCGAACTCTCCTGGAAATCGTCGCTGACCGCGTTGTGCATCCTGGTCT
>JAKSOH010000096.1 GCA_024405675.1 Victivallaceae bacterium | reverse complement strand
CGGCCAACCGCTGAAGAGCGGACGCACCTATGTCTGGCAGGTCACACGTGACTGCGGCACTGAGAAAATCGTCTCGGAGCCTGCAAAGTTCACCATGGGTCTGCTGCCGGAAGATGCCTGGCAGGCACGCTGGGTCGGCGGTATCCGCATCGATGACGATGTACTCGTACTTCTTCTTCAGATCGTCGATCAGGCCTCTGAACTCCGCCGACAACAGGAGCTTGCCGGGATTCGGAGGAATCGGTCCGCAGAGCAATGCGTCAAACTTCAACCCGAAGATGCCTCTGACCACGGCGTCATCGAAAGTGGACTCGCCGGCCAGGATGTTGACCAGCCCTTTCTTGGATTCCACGCCGAGCGTCCAGGAAAGCGCCGGACGCCGTAGATCGCAGTTGATGATGAGCGTGCGGTTCCCTGCATCGGCCAAACTGGCGGCCATATTGGCGCTTACGAAACTCTTGCCCTCGCCGGAAAGCGTGCTTGTGACAAGCAACGTCCTGCAGCTGTGGTCCTCGATCGAGCGCGCTCCGGAATACTGGATGTTGGTGCGCAGGTTGCTGAACGGTTCGCTGCTTTCGAAACGCTTGTCGCTGTTCTTCTGAACGCTGACTATCCTGGTACCTTCCTTCCCGCTGTCTCCATCTGGGAGATTCTCGAAATCGTCGAACATGGGAATGGTTCCCAGTATCGGCATTTCCAGTTCCTGCTCGACGTCCTTGGGCGTGCGTATCCTCGTGTCGAGCAGTATCTTGAGCGCGAAAATGGCATACACTATCAGAAACGCCACGGCTCCGCCGATCAGCGAGTTGCGGAATATCCTAGGCGAAACGGGATTGGGATTGACTTCAGCCGAATCGATGACCTGACTATTCTGAATGCTGAGGATTTCCTGTATCTCGTCGATGAATACGTTGGCCATGGTGTTTGCGACCTTGCAGGCGACCTCGGGATTCTCGGCCGTTACAGTGACGTTGATCATGCGCGTCTGGCGGACCGGTTCGACGTTGGCCGAATACTTGCAAGGCATATCGGGATATTCGAGTTCAACGAGGTTGCGCACCTTGTCGGCGATACGCCGGCTGTTGAGCAGTTCGCGGTAGTCCTCGACGAGCTGCAGGCCGATCTGCAGGTCGCGGGCCGCAGTCCGGTAGTCATCGGTGTCCCCCTTGGTATCCTGCGAACGGCCGACGTACAACGAAACAGCGGAACGATACTTCTTGTGTATGAAATACTTGCTGAACAGTCCGGACGCCACGCCGCCGATGACCAGCGCCAGCAGACACCAGACAACGCATCGTCTCAATACTGCGACGAAGAACCAGAAATTGACTTCCTTAGACATCGCATCCTCCCGGAAAACTGACTGTCATATGATGATATCTTCCACGTTAATCTACATCGGCGGGCGCAACCTTTCAACGCACCGGACTTCCTCCGTTGCGGACGGGCAGAAAACCATTTTCCGCGAGTTCTGCCGACGTCGAATCTGAAAAAATCAATTCGACGAACGACCTTGCCTCGGCCGGGGCCTCGTTCCGCAGAATTACCTTGTATCTCTCCGATGGCTTGTAGGAACCGTCGGCGATGGTGGTCTGAGTCGGCGCCACCCCATCGACGGACAACATCTCGACTCCGGGAAAGACATTTTCGGAATAGACAGTGAAGGCCAGCGCATCCCCCATCTCGCGCACCACCGCCGCGGCAGAACGCGGGCCGCGTGCCCGCATGGAACAACGTCCGGCCAATTTTCCGCCCATGAATTTTTCCACGGCGGCCAGCATGTCGTCATCCTTCAGCGGCAGCACCATGCGCACATCGCCGCCCTCGACTCCGATATCAGTCCAGCGTGGCATGGGATTCGTCCAGAGTTTCATAAGATTTTCAAAGGACACATCATGCAACCCGATTTCAGAGGACAGACAGACAGCAAGCGCCCGAGCAGAGAATACCGATTCCGTTGTTCCAGGAACCTTTCCAGCGTAATCTGGAACGATAACGATGTCGGCCTCGGCATTGGAAATCGCCTTCAACGCCGCGTCTGAACGGCACGACACCACGGAGACCTCCGGACCTCCCGCCAATGCCTGCTTGAACGCCGCCATCCGGATTGCCGAGCAGCCGCCTGGAACGGAATCCCGTATTTCCACCGCGCTTCTGGCCGCAAGAACCAGCGGAACAGCAAGAACCAGGACCAATGCGAAAAGTCGCGTCATCGTGCGTATATCTCCCGCAGGCATTCGAGCACCCGGTCGTTTTCAGCCGGGGAACCGACCGTTATCCTGACGTACCGGCCGGTCGTTTCACCGGGGAAATAGCGGGTTACCACGGCGCGCCTGCGCAATTCCTCGAAGCAGCGTCCGCCGTCTCCATCACATGGAGATGCGAACAGGAAATTCGACTGCGATTCGACGACGGCGAATCCAAGGCCGCGCAATCCAGCCGTCAGACGGGAGCGTTCCGCAATGATTTTACGGCAGTTGTTCTCAAGATGCTCCCTGTCCATGAAAGCCGCCAGCCCCACGGCCTGGGCCAAAGCGTCGGAATTGTAAGAATCCTTCAGTTTCATAAGCCCTTCCACCACTGGCTCGGACGCCACCGCGTAACCGAGACGGATTCCCGCCAGGGAATAACTTTTTGAAAAAGTTCTCATGACGATCACGTTGTCGAAACGCAGGGCGAAGTCCATGCAGTTGTCGTCAGCGAAGTCCGCATAGGCCTCGTCAATCAGCACCATGCCGTCGAACTTGCGACAGATGTTCTCTATCAGGATCCTGGAGAAGCTATTCCCGGTGGGGGCGTTGGGACGGGTTATTATCAGGAGATTGGCGTCCGACGCAGTTTCCAGAAGGTTTTCCGGTAGCGAGAAATCGGGAAGTTCCAGCCGGATGTCGATCACGCGCGCCCCCTGCATCGCCGCCAGTTCGGCGTATAGCGAGTAGCTGGGACGCAACATCGCCATCGGCAGGCCGGGTGCAGTGAAGGCCCTAAAAACCATGGTCAGTATGTCATCGGAACCATTGCCGATGACGATGTTCGAACGCCTGGCCCCGAATCTCGCGGCTATTGCATCGCGGAGCTGGTCCGCCATAGGATCCGGATAGCGCCGCAACATCGCGCTGTCGAAAGTCCGCAGGACCTCTGCGACGGCGGGACTGGGCGGATACGGATTCTCGTTGGTGTTGAGTTTGACAAGGTTGTCCATCTTCGGCTGTTCTCCGGGAACATACCCGGACATGCCGCTTATCTCCTTGCGAAAATAGTTCTTCATTTTTCGTCCTTGGGTTTCTGAATTTTGACATTGGTGGCGTTGCCGAGAATTTCCTCCAGCTCCTTCTCGCCCAGTGTCTTGCCATTGTATCTTACCAGCAGCCTGGCGCGAAGCTCGCTGCCGTTGTCCTTTGTCGAACTTCTCAGCACGCTGACACTCGCCTGCTTGAAGGCAGCCATGATTTCCGAAAATTCCTCCTCGTTCCCCACGGAAAAGGAAATCCTCGCCTGGCGGATGGCGATGGCCAGCCTCCTGGCGTGGTGGTGGAGCACTTCGAGCCCGAACATCGTCAGGATCGTAGCGGCGATACCGACCGCGTAAAGTCCGCCGCCGATGGCCATGCCGATTCCGGCGCACGTCCACATCGCCGCCGCGGTGGTCAGTCCCGACACGTTGCGGTTCTGGCATATGATGGTTCCGGCGCCGATAAATCCGATGCCGGACACGATCTGCGCCGCCACCCGGCTAGCGTCGCAACCGGAGATGGCGCCGGCGAAACCATATTGGGAAACGATCATCATGAGCGCGCTTCCCATGGTGACCACGAAATGCGTTCTCACTCCAGCCTCCTTCGCCCGGTATTCCCGGTCGAATCCAATTACCCCGCCGAGTATGCCCGCCAACACAAGACGCAACAAAAGCTCGCCGGTAAACCACCAGTCAGCCATGACACCCTCCAAAGCATGCACTTCTATTTCGGTTTTAAGATACATGTGCGCGCTAGGTGTTTCAAAGCGCGTTGCGCCCGGGGCCGGGAAATGGTATATTCCCGAATGAGGCCACTGGAGTCACGAACATTTTGAAAGGATTTGGAAATGGCGCGTATTATATCGAAGAACGTGGTTGCCAGCATGAAGTTCCTGACGCTCAGCAAGATAGAGTTCGTCGACGATCATGGCAAGAACCGGACATGGGAAAGCGCGGACCGCGTCGGAGGCGCAGGCGCAGTGCTCATCGTAGCAACCATCGTTCCGCAGGACGAGATATTGCTCGTCAGGCAGTTCCGTCCGCCAACGGGAAGGCAGATGCTGGAATTTCCAGCAGGACTGATTGATGCCGGCGAAGACGCTGGAACCGCGGCGCTGCGCGAACTCATGGAGGAAACCGGATACGAAGGCAGGCTGGTCCGGGTGACCAATCCCGGGTATTCGTCGGCCGGAATGAGCGGCGAGTCCATCGCCGTGGCGTTCGTTGAAATCGACGGTACGAAGATTGCCGATGTTCCGATTGTCGCCCATCCAGAGGAAAATGAAATAATAGACTGCTTCAGGGTTAGGAAAAACCGGCTTGGGGATTTCATTGCCGAACAAGAGGCAATAGGAGTCGGCATCGACACCAAGCTTTACCTTTTCGCTTGACAAAACATGCTGGCGGTAGGATATTTGTAACAGGTGTGAACTCGATAGATGGAAACTTGCGACATTGAAAACAAAGGAGAAAAAATGAAGAAATTTATCGCTGCGCTTTTCGCGGTCGCCGGAGTAGCGGTCTCCGCGGCTGAGTATCGTATTGAGCCGGCCAACCTGCCGGAACTCGGGGAATGGACGAAGAGCGGAGGCACGCCGGCCATCCTGTACTGCGGAACCAAGGGCGGCGTCATG
>JAKSOH010000095.1 GCA_024405675.1 Victivallaceae bacterium | reverse complement strand
CCGGCACCACCGGCTATCCGTATCGGCTCGAAAGGTACCTCGGAGGGAATATAGAGGCCTTCAAGTGTTCGTTGGCCCAGGATGACGCAAATCCAGGAGCCGCAGGAAAATACATCGGAATCGACGATGACCGCGAGATTACGTACACGATAATCTGTAACGGACAGATTATCTTCAGCACCGCGGCCTCCCGCAAGATGGACAATAGCTTCTACCTGCATGCGGCGCGCATCCCCCAGGGGACCGACAAGGCAATCTTCCTCGAGGCGTCCAACGTGTTCGTGAAGAACGCGACGGACTACAACTACTCGATTACCATGGAGGCCGAGCTCGAGCCAGACCCGGAGGCCGATTCCAATCCCGAGAAGAGCAACTGCCGGTTCGGGGCCAGGCATAACAACGAGGGAAGCGTGGCCTTTCTGGACGGCCATGCTGAGATGCTGTCTTCCGACTTGCTTTCGGACAGCAAGGAACGCGAGGAATGGACAAAGCATCACATCGAGTGGTGGAACGACACCAGTTACAACAATCCGCCGTGGTAACGCAAGCCACGGCGCCAATTGGCGTCCGGCCGGGCCGGCGCCGGGATATTTCGGAGAGATGGTAAAATGAAGATTTACGAGGAACTCAAACGGCGCGGATTCATCTATCAGGAGACGGATTCCGCAGCCATCGAAAGCCGCCTGAACCAGGGCGGCGTGACTTTCTACTGCGGATTCGATCCCACCGGGTCGAGCCTCCACGTGGGACACCTGCTGCCCATCATGGCGATGCGTCTGCTGCAGCGTTCCGGCAACATCCCGACCGTGCTGGTCGGCGGTGCCACCGGCGCCATCGGCGATCCGTCCGGCCGCTCGAGCGCCAGGAACATGCTCACCATGGAGGAGGTCGCCTCCAACGTCGAGCATCTGCGCGCCCAGCTGGGACGTTTCATAACGCTCGCCGAGGGCAGGGCGCATTTCGTCAACAACTTCGACTGGCTTGGCAAGCTGACGCTGATCGACTTTTTGCGCGACATCGGAAGCAAATTCTCCGTCAACCGGATGATGACCCAGGAGTCGGTGAAGAGCCGCATGGAGAACGGACTTTCCTATCTTGAGTTCTCGTACTCGCTGCTGCAGGCCTACGATTTCTACCACCTCAACCGCGAGCTGGGATGCGAGCTCGAAATCGGCGGACAGGACCAGTGGGGCAACATGGTCGCCGGCACCGAGCTCATCAGGAGGATGAGCAACGAGGAGAAGCAGGTCTACTGCCTGACGATTCCGCTGCTTATCAATCCCGCGACCGGCCAGAAGTTCGGCAAGTCGATCGGCGGCACCAGCGTCTGGCTGGATCCTGAGCGCACCAGCGTCTTCGACTACTACCAGTTCTGGCGGAACTGCGATGACGCGATGGTCGGAGACCTCCTCAAGAAGTTCGCCATCGACCTTCCGGTGGAGGAGTGCGAGAACCTGGCCGTCTGCGGCAACATCAACCGCGCCAAGGAGATCCTGGCCTACGAGGCCACGTCGATGGCCCACGGCGCCCAGGCGGCCGCGGAGGCATATCTCTCGGCCGGCACGCAGTTCGGATTCGCCGATCCGGAGAAGAAGATATCCACTTCGAGCGCGGTCTTCGGACTCTCATGCGAACGCGCCGACAACTATCCGGAAGCCGAGTTCGAGTCCGCCCCGCTCGACGGGGAGGGCTGGTGGATCGTGAAGCTGCTCACCGGCAGCGGACTCTGCGGTTCCGGCGGCGACGCCCGGCGCATGATCCAGGGCAATGCCGTGAAGCTGAACGGCGAGAAGGTGACCGATGTCAACTTCAAGCTGGTCAGGGGCATGCTCAAGGACGGAACGGCGTTGCTGCAGTCGGGCAAGAAGAATTTCCGCAAGCTCGTCTTCAAGTAGGATTCCCGTACTCGTTGCGAAGAACGTCCAGCCGGACGTGGAATTACGGAACTCTCCGACCGGGGTTCGGAAGAATTTCGGACTGCCGAGCGTCATCGAGGTGATCAGTTCCACGCGTTCCGGTATCAAACCGTGGAAGGACAGCGCGTAGCCGCGGCTGACGCAGTTCGGACCGTAGATGCGGCGACTGCAGGTTGCGGCGGTGCGCGCCTGAACGCTTCGGGAAAGCAATACAGCCATTCTTGATGCGTACCATTTCACCCGCCGCGGGCAGTCGCCCGATCTTGGTGCGGACGTTGGAGTATTCCGCCAGCGCGTTGGAAAGGGCCAGGTAGTCGAAGATGTCCGTGGAAATCGCCGAACGCAGTTGAAAAGCCATAATTGCCACCGGTATGTATCGTTTTGCGATACGTGCCATATATATGCCGATGTAAAATCAAGTCCGTCAGGCGGAGAACAACCATGGGCGGACTGAAACATCCGTGCGAAAGACTTTGTCGTTTGTCTGATTCGTTACGGTATTCCCTGCGTTGAAAAGCGGTGTCGACGGGGGTAGATTACCTTATAGATGATACAGGGAGGGATGTCAGTTTCCAACGGGAGGACGATACCATGGGACTGGATGGCAAGAGGTTAATCGAAGACGTGTTCTACGAGGGATTGGAAGGACATGATGCGGACATCTTGGGGGAGGCCGTCGCAAACAATGGCGCCACGCACACAACCCCGCGGGAGGTGTCGGGTGGCAGTGCGAGTTTTGAAGGGGACTGGTTCAAGGACATAACAAGTGACAGCGCGCTAAAAGTCGACAACGCCACCGTAACTGTCGATGCCAGCACCTTCACCGGCAACGCCGCCGACAGCGGCGGCGCGATCAGCAACAACTATGGCCAGGCGATAATTGACGGCGACACCTTCTCCGGCAACTCGGCCGGCTATGGCGGCGCGATATACACTAACGGCAAAGCAAGAATCGTCGACGGCATATTCACCGGCAACTCTGCCGACAACTGCGGCGGCGCCATCTACAACGCCGGCACGGTTGTCATCAGAGACAGCGTCTTGACCGACAATACGTCCTTGTCGGACGGCGGAGCCGTCTACAACTACTTGGGAGTGGCGCTGATCATCGGCAACACCTTCTCGAATAACTCGGCCGACAACTATGGCGGCGCGGTATACAACACCATTGGTACCGTTTACGTGAACAACAACGCCTTCAGCGGCGGCTCGGCCTCATACGGCGGCGCGATATACAAAACCTTCGGCATCGCAACGATCTCCGGCAACTATTTCTCCGGCAACTTGGCTGACAGCTACGGCGGCGCAATCTGCAATTACGCCGGCACGGCGACAATCTCCGGCAGCTCTTTCTCCGGCAACGCGGCCAATCAGTGCGGCGGTGCGATTTACAATAGCGGCACAATGACAATCTCCGGCGATGTATTCAACGACAATGTATTCACCGAAAACACGGCAGGTACCGGCGGCGCAATCTACAACGGAAATGAATTGTCGGTTTCCGGAGGAACATTCCGCGGCAACACCGCGACCTTCGGAGGCGCATTGTACAATGCCGGCACAACGACGATAACCGGCAGCACATTCACCGACAACGCGGCGGTTAGCAGTTTTAGTCTTAATTACGACGGAGGCGCGGTCTACAATGCCAACGGCACGGCGTCGATTGCCGACTGCGTTTTCACCGGCAACACGGCGTGCAACGGCGGGGCAATCGGCAATTCCGCCGCAGTTTCGGTTTCCGGAACACTTTTCGCTCGCAATTCAGCAGCCGAGGGCGGGGCGATCTCCTGCAACGGAAACGCGACAATCTCCGACAGCACGTTTTCCAACAATCTGGGGAAGGCCTCCGGCGGAGCGATTTTCAACAATGGCACCGCGACGGTCTCCGATGTCGTTTTCACCGGCAACACCGGCGGAATATACGGCGGGGGGATTTTAAACGGCAACAAAGCATCGCTGGCGATAGACAACGTCACATTCGATGGAAATTCCGCGTTGCAGCAAGGCGGTGCGGTTTCCAACTCCGGCGCGGCGTCGATTTCCAACGCCACTTTCACCGGCAACGAATCCACAAATGGCGGAGCGGTATACAACTCCGGCTCAATGACGATAACCGACAGTGTCTTCGTCACGGCGACCGACACCATCTTCAACTCCAATGGCGCCATGACATTCGGCGGAACCATCCGGACCGCGGCGAACATCTTTTCGTACAATGCGATCACCGTGGAACCGGAGACGAAGCTGGTCCTCGACATCTCCGTCTACGATGGAACGACGACCAAGGAGCTGGTCACCGGTTTCGACACCATGTTCGGCACGTCCCGGTCCGACCTCACCATGTCCATCGACGTGGCCGAGAACCAGGCGCAGGGGAGGTATGTCCTGGCGACCGGCGTCTCTTCGCTGGAGCAGCGGGAATTCTCGGTCGCGGTCGGCGGTGACACTGCGTCGGGCTTTGTCATCGCGGCGGGAGGAACGGCGTTGTACGGCAACAAGCTATATACGCTGAATACCGCCGATGAGACGCTGTCGCTTGACATCATCAGCTACCCGATGGTGGACTGCTACCCCGTCATCACAGTGAAGACCGGCACCATCACCGACCACAGGAATTTATGCGTCACCGGTCTCAAGTTGCTTGATGTCAAGGCCGCCGGAACGTATGATGGCGCCATTATCGAGGCCCAGTCGGGCAAGGCCAATGTGAAGATTGCCAAAGATGGAACAGTAGATATAATCGAGCTGAGGGATCATGAAAACGGCAGCCGGACGACAATTGACATGAGGAAGAACGCGAAACTCGTCGTCTCCGGTCCCAATGGGATATCCGGCATCACCAGGCTGACGACAGGCGATGGCTGTACCGTCAGCGTGACAAATGACATCATCGGAACCTTGAACAAGGACAAGATCAAGCTCGGCAACTTCGGCACGTTTACCGCCGCTTCCATTGATCTGGCGGACGGCGAGAGCACATTGACAGCCGGCGGAGCCGGATCCCTGCTGGACGTGGC
>JAKSOH010000094.1 GCA_024405675.1 Victivallaceae bacterium | reverse complement strand
CGTTCCTCGGTCTTGAATTCCCCGGAGAGCCCGAGATACTTGAACATCGTCTCCAAAGTCGAAACCAGTTTCTTGCTTCTCTTCTCGAATGAATCAGACATTTTCACTTTTTCCTATGTAGGTTAGTTTTTCGCGCCGCCTTCTGCCGGCGCCTGCGGGGGTTGGAACTTCTGCTGCAGCTTGATCTGCGCAATGCTGCAGATGTTGCTCACTGTCCAGTAGAGGGTCAGTCCGGACGGCAGGTCGTAGAGGAAAATCAGCATGATAATCGGCATCATCGCCATCATCTTCTTCTGCGACGGATCTCCGGACATCGGCGTCAGCCTCTGCTGGATCACCATCAAAACCGTCATCGCGATGACGAGCGGATTGAATGGCATGGACATGCCGCCGACGAAGAGCGGTATGCGGAAAATGGTGTCGGCCTGCGCAAGGTCGTGACACCAGAGGAACGGCACCTGGCGCAACTCGATGGCTCCGTCGAGCATCGCGTACAACGCGAAGAACACCGGTATCTGCAGGAGGATCGGCAGGCAACCGCCGAACGGGTTCACGCCTTCCTTCTTGTATAGTTCCATCATCTTGGCCTGGAGCAGTTGCGGATTGTCCTTGTACTTCTCGCGCAACTCCTTCATCTTCGGCTGCACCGCCGACATCTTGCGCATCGAGGCGTTCGACTTGGCCGTGATGGGGTAGAATATGAGACGCACGATGAGAGTCAGCACGATGATGCTGGCTCCGTAGCTGCCGATGATCGCGTTGAGCTTGTTGAGGAACCATAGCAGGAATCTCGCGAGATAGTCCATCGGCCCCCAGGAGGAGAGATGCATCACCTTGCCTCCATACGGGGCGAAAGCCTTGAGCGAGTCGATGTCCTTGGGGCCGGCGTAGAAGCGGAACGCCATCGTCTTCGCCTCGCCGGATTTGAGCGCCACGTCGCCAATCGCAAGACCGGTGGAAATCGCAGGGGATTCGACACCCTCGGCGTTCTTGATGTAGGTTCTGCTCTGGGCCAACTTGTACGGCTGTCCGGCATCGAGCACCGCGCAGAAGTACTTGTTGCCGGCGGCGCACCAGTCGACCAGCGGGGATATGAAAAACTTCGCATCCTTCTTGTCGGCCGCCACGTAGTCGCTGGAATCTCCGTGCTCCATATAGGTGACGCGGTGGATGTCCTGGCGGACCTTGTCGCCGGAGAGCGTTGTCCAAGGCGGGACTGAGCCGGTATGAATGGCCACGTTGCGAGCGACGATGTCGCGCTGCGACGTGTTGCGCAGCGTGATCTCGCAGTTGATGCCGTATCCGGAATCGTCGACGGTCATCTTCCTGGAAAGGACGAAATCGCCGTCGGAGCAGGATACCACGCGATCTAGCAGGAAAGTATTCGCAATCACTTCGTTTTTGACAACGTCGCCATCGGTCCATGTGTCTCCGGTCACCGCCAAGGCTCCGGGAATACCGGAGACGAGGCCGAAGTCCGCCTTCAGACTATCCTTGCCGGTGCTGTCGCGAAATCCGAGAAGTTCCATCGAACGGATGGAGCCGTCCGCGGACGACAATTCCAACGACATCTTCGCGTTGGCGAGCTTGCGGTTTTCAAGGACGACGATTTTGCGCGGTTTTTGAACCTTGGCCGCGGTCGCCGGAGCGGTATTCTCCGGCGCCGGGGCAGGGGCCGCAACGGCTTCGGTGTTGGTTCCCGACGCCGGCTGCTCGTCCGGCAGCCATCCCATCATGCGGCAGAAGGGATTCCAAAGAAACATCACCAGAACGCATATTGCGATGGCGACGATGGTTTCCTTGTCTAGCTTCATTTGACTTGTTCCTTCTTTTTGCGGGGTGGAACCGGATCATATCCGCCGCGGCATAACGGCTGGCAACGCATTATCCTGTAGGTGGCCAATCCGATTCCCTTGAAGAATCCATGTACCCTGATCGCCTCTGCCGCGTACGCCGAGCATGTGGGCTCGAACCTGCAGCGACAGGGGACCCATGGCGAAAGCGTCTTCTGGTATATCCTGATCAGGAATATCAGCGCATTGGCGGCGAGTCCGCAACGCTCTTCGGAAGCAGCTTCGCCTCCGCCAGCGTTCTCGCCACAGTTGCCGTCACATCTTGGCGACTGCATGTCAGGATTTTTCTCCTCGGAATGAATACGATGTCACAAGGGGATATTTCGGATTTGAGCAACCGAAAACTCTCCCAAAGCAGGCGACGCGCCCGGTTGCGAACCACCGACAACAAACTGAATTTTCGCCCGCAGACAACGCCTGCGCGTGTCCTGTCGGACGGAATCGTCACGATGAGAACAATCGGCGTGACATGCTTGATCCCGCCGTTCCGGACATTGTCGAAATCAGATTTCAGGCGTAGCTTGTCGGCCTTGCCGATTGTTCGACGCGCGGATCCGGCGTCGCTATCCACCGATTGGCCTCTTGGACTACGCGGAAAGCTTCGCGCGACCCTTCTGGCGACGGCGCTTAAGCACCAGGCGACCGGCCTTGGTAGCCATTCTTGCGAAGAAACCGATACGACGCTTGCGACGACGATTGGACGGCTGGAAAGTTCTCTTCATTTTCTCATCCCACCTTTATTTGAGTTCCCACTTTTATTGCTTCTATGTCGGAACCGCGATAGCGCCGGCCGTGCCGGCCGCCCCGTTCCATACATGCGTACACAAATTGTTTTCGTCTAATATAAGGCTATGGCCGCCATTCGTCAAGGTCGGCATATGAATAAAATCAGCAATAATAGCAGTTCAATCACCGATATCAACACAAATGCGCCGACAATCAGGATGTGAAGGATGTTCAACAGCTTGCGCATCGTCGTGCATCCGTCCGTCAAAGTCAATGTCGTTTCTCCATATGCCCTGGCGAACAGCATTACTGCAACGAGCCAAATGATGGCAATGGTTTGCGGCGAACTCCAGGGAATCAGCTGTATGAACGGAACAAACGGGGTGAACAGGGAAAAACCGAAACATGCGAGGCACAGCCGCCTGGTATCATTGTCTAGTTTTGTGAATGACATGATGAACGAGTTCAGCATGACAAGCACCGACAAAACAAGGACAATTATTTCCAACATGGTATGTCCCTTCCGTTTTTTAGTCGCTGGCTCAGCAGATGAACAGCATTTCCCTGTACTTCGGCAGCGGCCAAAGATCGTCCGCCACCAGTTTCTCAATGGCGTCGACTGTTTCTCGCAGTCTCGCCATGCGCACGGTGGTTCCCCTGGGATCGTCCTCGGGGCAGGACTTGAGATCGCAGATGCGCACCTCCAGTTCGTCGACGAGCGCGCCGATGGCATCGGCGTGTCCCACCATCGCCTTTACGCCGGCGGAGATGTTCGTGTCCATCGCCGAACGGATTGCATGCAGCGTTTCATCCAGATCGCGCATCGCGGCCGGCCGGATCATTGTCGCGGCCATTTCCCGCGCTATCCTGGCCTCGATGTGTATGCGGCGCTGGTAGTCGGCGGCGAACACCTCGGCGCGGGACGCCAGCTCCCGGCGGCTGAATACGCCGTATTTCTCGAACATGGCGGCGTTGTCGTCGTCGGAGAGCGCGGCGAGCGCCGCAGGCGTCGTCGGCAGGTTGGCGAGTCCGCGCTTTTCTGCTTCGCGTATCCAGTCCTCCGTATATCCGTCGCCGTTGAAGATAATCCGCCGGTGGCTTCTTATCGTCTTGCGCAGATGCGTGGTCAGCCGGTCGTTGAAGTCCTCCGGATCGAATTTTTCGAGCGTCTGGGCCATGCGGTCGAAGGCCTCGGCCACGATAGTGTTGATGATGACATTGGGCCCGGAGCAGGACTGGCTGGAACCCGGTGCGCGGAACTCGAACTTGTTTCCGGTGAAGGCGAACGGGCTGGTGCGGTTGCGGTCGGTGATGGACTTCGGTAGGGCGGGCAGGGCGTCGACGCCGACCTTGAGCCGGCTCTCCTTGTGTCCTGACTCGCTTCCCGTCACCAGTTTTTCGATTACCGCGGTCAGCTGTTCGCCGAGGTATACGCTGACGATTGCCGGCGGCGCCTCGTGCGCACCGAGCCGGTGGTCGTTGCCGGCTCCGGCCACCGAGGCGCGGAGCAGGTCGGCGTGCAGGTCGACGGCTTCGATGACCGCGCAGAGCACGGTCAGGAACACCGCGTTTTCACCAGGATTGTCACCGGGGTTGAGCAGGTTCCGTCCGTCGTAGGATATCGACCAGTTGTTGTGCTTGCCGGAACCGTTGATCCCGTTGAACGGCTTTTCATGGAGAAGACATACCAGACCGTTGCGTTCGGCGGTCTGCCGGAGCACTTCCATGACCAGCATGTTGTGGTCGCAGGCCAGGTTGACCTCCTCGAAGAGCGGGGCCAGTTCGAACTGGCAGGGGGCGACCTCGTTGTGCCGGGTCTTGGCCGGGATGCCGAGTCTCCAGAGGTCGCGTTCGACCTCGGTCATGAAGTTGAGTATCCGAGTGCGGATGGATCCGAAGTAGTGGTCCTCTAGCTGCTGGTGCTTGGCCGGCGCCGCGCCGAAGACGGTGCGTCCGGTCTGTATCAGGTCCGGCCGACGCAGGTAGTACTGGCGGTCGATGAGAAAGTATTCCTGTTCGGCGCCGAGCGAGACGGTGACCTTGCCAGACGGCTTGCCGAAGCACTTCATCAGTCTTCTCGTGCTGGCGTTCAGGGCCTGCAGCGAACGGAGCAAGGGGGTCTTCCGGTCGAGAGCGTCGCCGGTGTTGGAGAAGAATGCGGTCGGGATGCAAAGCGTGGCGCCGTTGCCGTGCCGCTTGATGAAGGCCGGGCTGGTGGGGTCCCAGGCGGTGCAGCCGCGCGCCTCGAAGGTCGAGCGCAGCCCGCCGGACGGGAAGCTCGAGGCGTCCGGTTCGCCGAGTATGAGGTTCTTCCCGGAGAACTTCATGATGGCCTTGCCGTTTTCAATCTCCAGGAAGGCATCGTGCTTTTCCGCGGTCGAGCCGTTGAGCGGCAGGAACCAGTGGGTGAAGTGGGTCGCCCCGCGTTCGGTCGCCCAGCGGTACATGCCCTGCGCCACATCGTCGGCCGTCTCCCTGGAAAGCGGGGTGCCGGATTCAAGGGCCTCCTGCGTCCGGTTGAAGGTTTCCTTCGAGACGTACTTGGCCATCGTCTCGTTGTCGAATACATCGCATCCAAATTCGATGTCCGGGGCGGGGCCCTCGAATGACGCCGCGTGACGCATCCGGGCTATTTCGCCAATCGGTTCCTGGCGGTTGTTGCAGGACATATTGAAACCTCCACTGGGTTGGTGTTTTTGCTTTTTCCTAATATATTCTAGTGCGGCCGCGCGGGCAAGGGTGAAATCTAATCCAGACTGCACAACGGCGGGGTAGCTGAACTTGTAACAAGC
>JAKSOH010000093.1 GCA_024405675.1 Victivallaceae bacterium | reverse complement strand
ACAAGACGCTGTCCCTTAACACGGCCTTCCAGTGCGAGTTCTCGTCCAAGGTCTCCCGTCGCCGCGCGGAGCCGCAGGAGGTGTTCATCGACTATCTCAACCTGACGCCGAGCGAAGTCGACAACTCGATTCCGCGTCCGGTCGTCTTCGAATGGCAGACCTACGGAGCCCGGGGCGGGGTGCTCGAGATATTCCTGGACGGCAGGCCCGTCCGGCGGATCGAGGTCGCGGAATGCCGGGCCGAGGTCTACAACCTCGAGGTGGGGCACACCTACACCTGGCGGGTGACCAACGGCTACGACGTGTCGGTCGACGGGAGGTTCTCCATCGCGAGGAAGCTGCCGCGCTGGCTGAAGATCGATGGCGCCAGCAACTGCCGCGACTGCGGC
The DNA here is from genome assembly GCA_024405675.1 of Victivallaceae bacterium. Classification (GTDB taxonomy): domain Bacteria; phylum Verrucomicrobiota; class Lentisphaeria; order Victivallales; family Victivallaceae; genus UBA1784. The sequence continues at coordinate 5,293 of JAKSOH010000093.1, read as the reverse complement.
GGATACCGCACCACCGGCGGCCGCTACGTGAAGCAGGGGATGCTGCTGCGCGGCTCCGAGTTCGACCGGCATCACAAGCTGACGGCCGAGGGCCGGCGGACGGTCCTCGAGGACATCAAGCTGGCGCTGGACCTTGACGTCCGCGGCGCGACGGAGGTCCCGACGGGATACGAGCCGCCGTTCGGCAAGGAACTGAAATGGGTCAACGTCCCGCTCAAGCCCTACGACATGATAACGACCACCGAGGCCAAGGCCTGCTATCTCGCGGCCTTCCGGATGCTGACGAAGCCGGAGAATTTCCCGGCCTATTTCCATTGCTGGGGCTGCTGCGACCGCGGCGGAACGCTGGCGGTGCTGCTGGAGGGGTTGCTCGGAATCCCGGAAGCCGACGTGCTGGCGGACTACGAGTACTCGACCTGCGCCATCTACGCCGAACGCAAGGTTGGGTTCCGGCAGTTCGTCAATCTCCTGGAATACCTGGACTCGTTCGGCGGGCGCGACCTTCAGGAGAACGTCGAGCGCTACTTCCGCTCGGCCGGCGCCACGGACGATGAGTTCGAGGCGTTCCGGAACATCATGCTGGAATAGCGGTTCCGCCGGCGCGTCTTCAAAAATCCGGCCATGTGGAAAACGGGAAAAAAGTTGTACCTTATTGAACTTAAAAACCCCAAAAGAGAGAAAGTTGGGCCAGCGCTGTTTTCATGGAAAACGTTGCCGGGGACATGACTGGTGCTGGCGGGATAAGGTATCTTGCAACGCCTGGCCAATATTGGATATCCAAATCCCAAGGCTGGCACTCAAGGCTGGCACTCAAGGCTGGCACCCAAGGCTGGCACCCAAGGCTGGCACCCAAGGCTGGCACTCAAGATTGGCACTCAAGGTTGGCACTCAAGGTTGGCACTCAAGGTTGGCACTCAAGGCTTAGTAAATTGTTTTACAAAAACTGGAGTCTAATCGTGTAGCCAATGTAGATCCTTGGGAGCGCACGTTCCTACGGGTGAATGTGAATTTCCGGACGTTTCTTCGTGCGTCCCGGGCAGGGCGGAAATCAAGGGAGAATACTTTCGTCCAGCAGGAATTCAGGCAGTCCGACGTGTAGCATTCCAAAATCGTCATACAGCGGCTTTCCACCGTCTCCGCGGACAATGATCTTTGGGAACGAATCGCCGGTCAGCGAGAGCGGCCTGCGTTCGGCAAGGCGCTTTTCGTCGTCGGCCATGGAGAACGCGGACTGGATGTACACCCTCCGATTCCCCTTGGTGGCGACGAAGTCTATCTCGCGCCGTATCCTGACATTGTTTCCGCGTTCGCTTTTCGCATGGTCGCCGACAACGCCGACGTCTACGGAAAATCCCCTGGCCGTCAATTCGTTGCAGACAATGTTCTCCATGAGATGCGTTTTCTCCACTTGGCGGAATCCTATCCTGGCGTTGCGCAGGCCGACATCCTCGCAGTAATACTTGATCGGGAAGTCGAAATAGGCCTTGCCGCGGACATCGTAGCGTTTGCATTCACGGAAGAGGAACGCGTCCTCCAAATAGTCCAGGTAACTTCTCAGCGTGTTCGCGGAAATGCTTACTCCTTTTTTTGAACGGATGGTGTTCGCCAGCTTCGTCGGATTGGTAAGCGACCCCACGGAGGAGCAGAGCAAATCCAGCATCTCGTTCATCACGTCCGGGTGTTCGATTTTCTTGCGCTCGACGATGTCCTTCAGGTACATCTCGTTGAAAAGCGATTGTAGATACGCGGTCTTCGCACCGTCATCAGGTTGAGCGAGGACGTGCGGCATTCCGCCGAAACAAAAGTATTGTTCGAGGTCGGCATTGCGATCTTCGCCCATGGCCGAATGGAATTCTGAGAAGGTCAGCGGATGCAGCCTGATTTCGTCACCGCGTCCGCGGAATTCCGTCAGGACGTCGCTCGACAGCATGCGGGAATTGCTGCCGGTGACGTAGATGTCCAAATTCGGCATCTCCCTGAGCTCGTTCAGCGCATCGTAGAAAGTCACCTTCCTTCCGCGCGGCAGGTACGGGTTGTCCACCGGTTCCGACATCTGTATCTCGTCTACGAAAAGGTAGAAACGCTCTCTTTTCTTGTCGACAAGCTCGCGCACGAATCCTGCGAGTTCGAGCGGATTGCGATAACGGATGTCACGGGCCTTGTCCAGCTCCATGTGGATGATTTCATCGTCGCGGACGCCGTTGGCGAGCAGATGGTTCCGGAACAGATAGCCGAGAAGAAACGATTTGCCGCAACGACGTATCCCGGTGACAATCTTCACCTGACCGTTCCATTTGCGGTCAATCAGTTGCTTCAGGTAGCGGTTGCGTTCTATGACCATTGTAAAACTCCATTTTTGTTGAAAGATAGAGCAATTTTATCACCGACCTTTCAATAACATATATGTAGTTTTGCTCTTGTTCAATCAAAACATATTAAAAAGTACAGCAATATTGTCATTTATCTTTCAATAATAAATATGGAATTTATTTCTTATGATGGATAAATGTTATTGACAAGTAAAGCAATTTTATGCACTACTTTTTAATGATGGTGCGAATGCCGACAATAGGCGAGGGCAGATGGCGCGTCATTGGAATCGATTCGCCGACGGAATTTCGAGCCATGCTCCGTCCCATCCCTCGAACTCGGGAATCGTGACGCTTGCGAATTCCCCGCTCCGAACAATCGGCAGCTCGATCTTTCCCGATCCGGGGAAGTGCAGGATGGTGGCCTTGACCTCATCGGGAACTTTGCGCATGCAGAGGGTGAACGGCGCGCTATGCCCGATGCTGGGATTGACGATTGCGACGGTTTTCAGCCGGCCGTCCGAGTCGATGCGCGGGACGAGTAGCATCTGGGTCGGTTCCGTCGCCATGACCGGAAGTTTCCCGTGCGACACCCAGTCCGCTATGCGGTTGAGGAATATGACGCGCGTCGAGTTTGCCTCCAGCGCCTGGAGTCCGTCGTATCCTATGAACGCCATCCTGGTGCCGTCGGTCCGCTCGAGGATCGCCGCGGCGACGCCGACGATTTTCTTGTCATGCATGGTGTAGTTGCCGAATTTCTCCCGGATCTCCTCCGGTCCCGTCGCGTAATGGGAGAGGATGTGGAAACCACCCCGTTCCGGCAGGTTCAGCCGGTAGCGGTACGGGGAACAGGAGAAGTACGCGTGATAGGCGATGCCTTCGTTGAGCGGATCGTTCGAACAGTACTCGAGGGCGCGGCGCGGGGCGCTTTCCGCCGTGACTCCGCCGATTCTGTCCCGGAATCCGCGCCGGTTGACTTCCTGTACCGCCGCGCCGTCGAGAATGAGGTTTCCGGCAAGGGTTTCCTGCAGTTCCGCGTCGTCCATTTGCTCGATCATCTCCTTCTTGAGCATCTTGCAGCAGGCTCCGGCGGAATGCGAGGCGAACGGAATTCCGACCATCGGCAGGCCGAGGTCCCAGACCTTGAAGAGTCCCTTGGCGACTCCGACGCCGGACGCCGTCGTTCCTTCGTTGCATCTCGCATAGGCGCGGTAGTCGCCGGTCTCCTTCGCCAGCGGCGCGAAAGTGTTCTTCTCATACCATTGGATGGTCTCTATGCCGGGACCGTGGACCAGGTAGGTCAGGCTGTCGCCGCCGAGCGCGAGATAGAGAATCGATTCGAGCTTGCGGCCGCGTGCCGTCTTGCAGCAGAAGGCGCGCGGGCAGTCCTCGATTTCGGGACTGATGCGCCCGACCATGTCGTAGCCGGGTTGTCCGGAGAGCAGGTATGAGATTTTGATGGCCTTGTTGATGATCATGTAGGGATCGTGGTCGAACCAGGTTCCGCCTCCCGGACGCGCCCCGACACGCCGGCCGTCCACCTTGTGCAGCGCCTTGATTACGCCGGCGCGCGCTTTCGTCACGACGTGCTGCAGGCCGAAACGCGTCTGCGGCGACCGCTCGCGGAGTCCGCGCACGAGGGCGGCGGGCATCATTTCGATCGATTCCAGCTGGAACGCGTACCAGCGGTTGTAAAGTTTCTTGTCCAGGCGATAGGCCGCTACCAGGCTTTCCCTTGAATACGACTTCTTTTCAAGCTTGGAAAATTCGGCGATGCAGAAATCGCAGTGGCATCCGCCCTCGGCCATCGCCGGCGAGTGGTGGTCGAGCCGCACGTCGTCGTCCAGCCACACCGACCCAGGCTTCCATTCGCCGTAGATATTGCCGAGTTCATGCAGATAGCGGTGGAACTTCCCCTGCCGCGGACAGGAGACGTAGACGGCCTCCCTGCCGTCGGCGTCGACATAGCTACCCCAGTCGAACCCCGGGTTGTCATCGGGGATTCCGGCGGAATATCCGATTGTGCGCTCGAGATGGAGGCTCGGAATCACGCCGATTTCGCGCAAGTCCCCGGCCGCCTTCGCCATGTTGGCGGACCGCGCCCGGTGCGTATCCGGCGTGTCGATCTGGTTGTCGCCCGTCACGGAGAACCACACCTCGTCGCAAAGTCCCGGGTTCCGCCGGAACACTCCGAAGAGGTCTTTCCATGTGTCCGGTTCCGTCTCGCCGAGCGACAGCCGTATGGTAATCAGCGGCCGATCCTTTTCCGGAGCCGAGACGGATTCCGCCGCCGTCGCGCCAAGCAGCGAAATCAGCAGCGAGGCCAATGCCGTTTTTACTTGTTTGTTCATTGCAATGATTCCTCCTATCAAAGCGTCAGCAGGAACTCATGCACCTGCCATTGGAAAACAACGCGGGATGCCTTGCTTTATTGTACATCCCATACGTCTGATACGCAATAACGAAGCGTAGATTAAAATTGCACTTGCAATTTTAATCTACGACGAGTATTGGATCAACTCCATGTTGTCTGCGCCGGCAACTCATTTCTCCAACGTCCTTGGAAACGGTGCCCCGCCCACTGGCTCGTATCCAAACGATTGGCCGAGACGGCGTCAATCCCATTGTCCGAAAAAAAGCCGGAGCCGCATTCGACGAGTTTTCGCACATGCAGCGTGCCATGGATCTCAAGTCGGCGGCCAGTAAGTTCTGGCAAGTGTTCGGCCTGGAGGCGAATGTCCTTGGGCGGTTATCCCCGATTGCCGAGGTTCGGCGCGCGTTGAACGGCGATGAGGATCAGCATCAGCAAATAACTTGCAGGAGTCAGTAGAAACGACGCCGTCAGCCCTATGTGATCCCCCAGCATCCCCATGCACCAGGCGGCGAAGCCGCAACCGGGTATTCCCGCGCAGCTCAACAGGATGAATATCATCGTCGGATCGTCTTCGGGCATGCATAGAGTGCAGTAGCTCTGCACGCTGACC
>JAKSOH010000092.1 GCA_024405675.1 Victivallaceae bacterium | reverse complement strand
AAAGCGGAGCTGACGGGCGAGGAATTCGGAAAATTCCAGTATTGGATACACGGCATCGCCAAATCCTACCTGACCGCGTCCAATCCCGGAATCGCGACAGGAGAATGCGCAACGGCGTCGGTGCAAAGCGCCGACCCCGTCACGCTGAAGATGCTGTTCAGTCTGAAAGCCTAGCGGTTCAGCCGTCCGCCGGCCTTGACCGTCACGATGTCGTCGGGGCTCAGCGCATGGGTGAACGAGATTTCCTTCCTGGAGCCATCCGCCTTGACCAGAACGCCAGCCACCCTCCGATCCGGATCGTCCAGCTGCGCACGGATGTCCTTGAACTCAAGCGAATCGTTCTCGTCGATGGCGTCGTAGTCCGCCGGATTGGCGAACACCAGTGGCAGGATGCCGAAGTTGACCAGATTTGCGCGGTGGATGCGTTCGATGGCAAGCGCGGCCACGACCTTGATTCCAAGGTACATCGGGCAAATCGCCGCATGTTCGCGGCTGGAGCCCTGCCCGTAGCTGTCGCGTCCAATGATCACGCCGGCCTTCCCCGAGTCGCGCACTGCCGCGGCCCGCTCGGCGAACGTCGGAACGCCCGGCTGATTGAAGCATTCGAAGACCACCTTGGAATACGCGGGGATGTTGCTACGCAACTTGAGGTGCACGCCGGCCGGCATGATGTGGTCGGTGGTTATCTTGTCTCCGACCTTGATGACGACCTTGCCGTCCAGCTTTTCCGGCAGCGCGGAATTGCGCGGCGGTTCGCCGATTGTGCGTTTCCTGACGATCTCCGTGCCGGCGACCGGCTGCTGGAGCAACGCATCCTCGCGGATGAACCGCTCTGGTTCGGCCGGGACCGGTGCATCGAAACCGAGATTCCGCGGATCGGTGAACTTCCCGGTCAGCGCGACCGCCACGGCAGTTTCCGGACTGACCAGGTACGACTGGTCGCCCTTGGTTCCGGAACGTCCGGCGAAATTGCGATTGAAGGTCCTGACGGTCACCGTGTCGTCGGCGGGGCTCTGTCCCTGACCGATGCAGGCGCCGCATCCGACCTCGAGAATCCTCGCGCCGGCGGAAATCATGTCCGCCAGCATGCCGTTGGACGCCAGCATCTCGAGCACTGTACGGCTGCCCGGGGCGATGCCGAGCGTCACATCCGGGGAAATCTTGCGGCCCCTAAGGGCCATGGCCACCACGGCCAGGTCGCGGTATCCGCCGTTGGTGCAGCTGCCGATGAGCACCTGGTCGACCTTGACGCCCTCCAGTTCGGCCACGGTCTTGATATTGTCCGGGCTGCTCGGACACGCCGCCATTGGGACCAGCTTGTCGAGTTCGATTTCGATCACGCGATCGTATTCGGCGTCGGCATCGGGAAGCAGTTCGACGAACTCGTCGGCGCGTCCCTGCTGGACCAGCCAGCGCCTGGTCGTCGCGTCGGACGGAAAGATGCTGGTGGTGACGCCGAGCTCGGCGCCCATGTTGGTGATGGTCGAACGCTGTGGCACGCCGAGCGTCTCGACGCCGTCGCCGAAATATTCGACGATGCTGCCGACGTTGCCCTTGGTCGTCAGTATTGAAAGGAGCTTGAGGATGACGTCCTTGGCGGCGCACCACGGACGCAGCGCCCCGGTGAGCTTGACGCCAATCACCTTCGGGTACGGGATGAAGAACGGACGTCCGGCCATCGCCATCGCCACGTCGAGTCCGCCGGCGCCGATGGCCATCATGCCGATTCCGCCGCCGGTGGGAGTATGCGAATCAGAGCCGATCAGGGTCTTTCCCGGACGGCCGAAACGCTCCAGGTGGAGCTGGTGGCAGATGCCGTTTCCGGGCGGGGAGAATACCACGCCCTTGTTGGCGGCGACGCTGCGCAGATAGAGATGGTCGTTCCGGTTCTCCGGACCGTTCTGCATCATGTTGTGGTCGACGTATGACACGGAAAGCTCGGTGGCGACCTTCTCCACGCCGATTGCCTCGAGTTCGAGATACGCCATGGTGCCGGTGGCATCCTGGGTCAGCGTCTGGTCGATGTGGATTCCGACCGGTTCTCCAGGCTGGCGTCCGCCGGAAACATAGTGGGCGTCGATGATCTTCTGGGTTATCGTACCTCTTGCCATGTTCAATCTCCTTGTGATGTTCCGTCCCGCTGGACGGAGATGATTTCAACCGATGGCGGAATTCCGCCGCGACACGCGCTTAATCTATCCTTTCCCCCGTTCTAAGTAAAGAGAGCCTTTCTTCGCTCCTCCAACCGCGACTTGAGTTCGACGAGCAAATCGTCCGGAACCGGTGTTCCGCAGCGGGCGATTCCAAGACGGCGATCGGGCGAAGGAGAATGGAAATCGCTACCGCCGCTCCTGGCCAAGCCATTGAACCTGGCCATCTCGGACAGCAGTTCGTTCTCGCGAGGAGAATAGCTATTGTAGAAGCACTCCATGGCATCAAGTCCCTTGCGGGCCATGCGGCGACACGCCCTCCTGGCGTACTGCCAGTCATTTCCCGCTCCGCAGGGAAGCGGGTGCGCCCACACGGCGATTCCACCGCAGGAGTGGATGACCGCGATTGCGGCGGCCACCGGAGGCAGCGCGCGCCGCACGTAGGCCGGACGGCTGTGTCCAAGCAACTGGTCGAACACCTCCTGCTGCGTCTGGAATCCGAACTTGCGTATCAATGCGCGGGCGAAATGCGGCCGGCCGATGCTGGACGAATCCGAGATCGCCGCGAACTCAGGCTCGTCCTTTGTGAGCGGATATCCGAGCGCGGTCAGCCGTCGCCGGATTTCCTCGTTGCGGTTCCGGCGGTCGACGCGCCGCCGCTCCAGGAAATCCAGCAGTCCGGAATCGGCGGGATCGATAAAAAGTCCGATGATGTGCGTTTCGCCTCCCATTCCCTCGGCGGCGAGCTCGACACCGGGTATGAGTTCCATGCCGCCGGATTCAGCCGACATGAATTCTCCGAGACCGGACACGGTGTCATGGTCGGTCAGCGCCAGCGCGGAAAGTTTCGCGGACCGCGCCGCGACGACCAGTTCCGTCGGAGACAGCACTCCATCGGAAGCCGAACTATGGGTATGCAAATCGATCATGCGGCAACCTCCATTTCTCTTCGAAGTCTGCGGAACATGCGATGGAACACATAGGCGGAAGCCACCGCCGAGAGCGTCCACGAAACCGGATATGAAATCATGAGCGAAGTGTAGCTTGGCCAGAACGGCATGACGCACCACACCCACAGGACGCGGAGAACCAAGACGCATGCGAGAACAATCAGCGCAGGCTCCAATGTACGGCCGATGCCGCGCATCGCGCCAGTCACTGTGTCGCCGAACGCGATGATGGAATAAGTGGAGCAGAGCACCGCCATGCGCATCATCCCGTATTTGACGACCTCTGGATCGGCGTTGTAAAATCCGAGCAGTTGCCGGCTGAACATCAGGGCCGTGACGCCCATCATCAAGAGCAGAATCATGGAAAACAGGATGCACCACCTGGTGGCGGAAAGCATGCGCCGCGCCTTGCGTGCTCCATAGTTCTGGCCGACGAAACTCAATGCGGTCTGGTGGAACGCCCAGCTTCCGATGTAGATCATCGCCTCGATGCTGGCGGCGGCCGTGTTTCCGGCGATGGTCGCGCTGCCGTACGAATTGACGGTAGACTGGATGAGCGCATTCGATATCGAGTAGCAGGAACTCTGCAATGCGGCCGGCAGACCGATGCCGAAGATGCTTTTGAGCGATTCTCGATTCGGCCGCATCAGTCCCATCCTCAGGGCCACCGCGCCACGGTTTCGAATCAAAGCGCGGAACACGAGGACGGCAGAGAGGCCCTGCGTGAGCAGCGTGGCCAGCGCCACGCCGGCGACGTCCATCTTCATGCAGATGACGAAAACCAGGTTGAGAACCACATTAAGTATCCCGGATATTGTGATGTAGACGAAGGGCCGCCTGGTATCCCCGATGGCGCGCAGCACGCCGCTGCCGAAGTTGAAGATGCTGACGAACGGCGTTCCGGCGAACATCATGAGAATGTAGGTGAGCGACCGGTCGAAGATGTCGTCCGGGACATTGGAAATCCGGAGCAGGAATCCGGACAGCGCCATTCCGATTGCGCCGATGACCAGTCCTCCGACCAGCGAAACCCACATGTTGCAATGGACGGCGCGCACGACTCCGTGGTAGTCGCGGGCGCCGTAGAGTTGCGCGACCATGACGTTGGCGCAGATCGAAAATCCGATGAAGGTGTTGATGAGAAGCGCCGTCAGCGGCGCGGTGGCTCCGACCGCGGCCAGGGACTGGCTGCTGGCGTAGCGGCCGATGACCACGAGATCGGCGGCGTTGAAAAACAGCTGGAGTATGTAGCTTCCCGCGAGCGGGAAAAAGAACACCAGTATCTTGCCGGCCAACGGACCGACGGTCATGTCGATTTCATTGCCCTTCATAACGTCTTCCCCTGTACATTTCCGTTTCGCGGCCCAGCCGACGCAGAATGACAACAAGCGCGGTGCTGTGCAGCACGCCGGACAATATCCAGTCGATCGGCCATCCGGTCATCAGCAGTTCAAAGGTATGGGTAATCGGGAAAACCACGAGCACCCAGAACACAGTGAATCCGGCGCAGAACAGCACGATCGCGACGGTCTCGGCCGTGTGTCCGAGTCCGCGCATCGTGCCGGCGGCGACATCGGGAATGCAGATAAGCACGAGAAGCGGGGCGATGAAATGTATTTTCCGGACTCCCCACGAGACGGCTTCCGGGGTCGCCCCGTAAAGTTTCACCAGCGGAGCGGCGAAGACATAGGCGACAACGGACAGGGCAACGACGAACACCATGGCGTAAACAGTGCTGAACAGATGCGCGCGCCACACCCGGTCGATGCGTCCGGCCCCGTAGTTCTGGCCGGAAAAGTTGAGCGACGTCTGGTGGAAGGCGGGAACCGCGGTGGTGACGTAGCTGTCGACATTTCCCGACGCGGCCATTCCGGCGATCGCTGCGGTGCCGAAGGAATTGACGGCGCCCTGGGAGAATATGCTGGCGACGGGCAGCAGGATGCTCTGCACCGAAGCGGGAATGCCGACTTTGAGCATCCGGCCAAGCGAATGCATATCGAACCGCAGCAACTTCGTTCGGATTCGCGCCGCACCGCCGATCCGATGGACGCCCAAGGTGACCATGAAAGCCGATATGGCCTGGCTGACCACGGTCGCCACGGCCACGCCGACCACGTCCATGCCGAAGCAGGCGACCAGCAGGACATCCAACGCGAGGTTGATGGTCCCGGCCATCGCGATGGACACGAACGGGCTGCGGCTGTCGCCGAGCGCACGGAGCATGGATCCGGAGAAATTGTAGATTGAGATAAACACCGAGCCAGAGTAGCAGATGTAGAGGTATTTCCTCGCATATCCCATCAGATCCTCGGGAACGGACGACGCCCGGAGCAGCGGTTCCGTCACCAACATGCCGGTGGCGGTTATTACGGCTCCGCACACGATCGACATGCACAGTGCGGTATGTATTCCGCGGGACACCCCGCGGACATCGTTGGCGCCGCGGCACTGCGCGATCACCACGCCGGTACCGGTAGAAAGCCCGTAACACACGTTGACCAGCAGGGCTATCAGGCACGGCATGGCGCCGACCGCGGCGAACGCCTGCTCGGAAGCGAACCTGCCGATGACGATGAGGTCGGCGGTGTGGAAGAACATCTGCAGGAG
>JAKSOH010000091.1 GCA_024405675.1 Victivallaceae bacterium | reverse complement strand
CCCGGTGTGAGTCCGTAGTAGCGCCGGAACGCATGCAGGAAGTGGCTGGTGTCGTAGAATCCCCATCTGGCGGCTATTTCCTTGAGCGAACCGTTTCTCGAGACAATGTCGGCCCTGGCTCCGCTCATGCGGAACCGTATTTCGTACTGGCGGAAGGTGGTTCCCGCATAACGCTTGAATAGCTCGCCGAACCTCGGAACACTCAGATGGCACGCCGCGGCCGCCTCCTCGACGGAAACCGGTCTGCCCGGCTGTTTCCTCGGCAGCACGAAGGCCGGCATGACACGTTCCATTCCTGATTCGCCGCCGAATGCGTTCCGTCCGGAAAAGTTGCGCAGCACGTGCACGAACAACCGGTGGATGAGAAGCCATTCCTCCAGCTTCGCGTAGTCGTCCTGATTCGGCAGCAACGCCAGATCGCGCAATTCCCGTCCCATCTCCAGCAGACCGGGGTTCATCTCGGCCGAAAGCAGTCTCCTGCGTTCGGCTACGTCACATGAGAACGGTGCCATCACTGGAACTTCCCAGCCGGAGAAACCACGGCACAGGTTCTCGATCTGGAAGGAGGCGACGATCGCCTCGTGGTCTGCCGTCTGGCCGTATGACGTGTGCGGTTCGAACGGGCCGGTGAGCCAGGCGTCGCCGGTGTTTCCTGTCGACACGTCTCCATCGCACCACCCCCGATGGCTTCCCGACAGGACGATGCCGAAGTGGACATGGGAATGCATGTCTATGACGTCCACCGGTATTTGTTTGCCCGGCGGAAAATATTCCAGCCCGAAACTCCGGACGTCTTCGAACCTGGGCGCGTATACTTGTATGTCCCGTTTCATCTGAATCCTTCATGGCAATTGTTTTTTACAATTTTTCCATTGAATTATACACTCATGTTTGACTTGTCGCAAATCTAAGGCGTGATTAAATTACAAGTGAATGGCGATGTGTGCATTACAAGGGGGACTTCGATGTTGAAACTCATGATTGCGGCGATTCCGGCCATTGCGAGTTTCGCCTTCCACGGATTCTTTTTGATATTCGCCGCCAAGATTACGGCATTGGGCGGCAACGGATGGCAGGTGAACCTGCCGGCAATCGCCGGGGGAATCAGCTATCCCATAGCCACATATGCTTTCGGGCGGGCCATCACGCCGCGCCGGGTGACATCGCTTCTGGCGGCCGGCGGCGCGGTGATAATATTGACTTCCATTGGGATCCGTTTGTGGGATAGCCTGGCGGCGCTGGTGTCATGGAGCATATGTCTCAATGTCGCGACGGCGCTCTACACGGTTCCGATCCAGCTGCTGCTTAAAAGAGTCCAGGGCGATTCCGACGGCAGGGACCAGGACGATCCCCGTTCACTGGGGCGTTCGGTCGGCAAGTTCCTCGTCGGAGTGAGCCTGGGGCAGGGGCTCGGAATGCTGCTCTGCGGCTACATTCCCCACCATATGTTCTGCAATGTCGGCTGTCTAGTCGGCGCGTTCATGATTGCCGTCATGTATGCGGCGAGCCGCAGGTACGGACCGATCGACTCCTGCTCGAAGTTGAAAAATGACGATTGCCCGGATAAGCCGATGGCCATTCCCCGCACGGTGATCGCCGGCTGGGCGATTGTCGGATTGCTGTCTTTCGGGCTGTCGTTCATGTCCAGTGGCGTGAGCTTCCACGGCGCTGCCGTCGGACTCGACGAACCGACGCGAGCGAGCGCGCTCTCGATGCGCTCCTGGTGCGAGGTGGTCGTCGTTTTGCTCGCCGTGTTCTCCCAAAGATGGTTGTCCAATCGCCTGGTGCCGGCCGGAATCGCCTTCGTCATCATGGCGAGCCATTTGTTCTTTTTCTTCGGCGGCAACGCCGATTGGTTCCACATCGCATCCGGGATGTTCGGCGTCGGACTGGGAATCGGGTTGTTCTACACATCCTATCACGCGCTCGCGGCGTCCGGGGCGAACGGCAAGTATGCCGTGGTAAGCGAGATTGTCATCGGCGTCACCCAGTTCCTCGGACCGGTATGCGGGGCCACCGCCACTCACGCGGCGAGCGGGAGGCCGTTCGCGATAGAGGCGCTGGCGTCCGCCGCGGTGGCCGCGTTTGCCATCTGGCTGTTCCGGGGAGGCGCGGGCAGAACGCCCAGGCCGATTATGTGATATATTGTTCGTGTGACATATGCATGGGGAAAATTGCATCGTGGGAAATTTCAGGAGGTTGCCAATGAGAGGAAGAATCGCATTGTTCGCCGGAATCGCCGTGGCGGTATCGGCCGTGGCCGCGGACTACCGGATCGAGCCGGAGTCCTTCAACGACATCAAGTCGTGGCGCAAGAGCCTGGACGCCAACACCTCCGGCAAGTGCCAGCTGAACGCGACGACGATCACCAAGAACGTCATCACTGAGAAGTTCGACCTTCCGGAATCAGGGAAGTACTACGTCTGGGTCCGCAGCTTCAGCTATGGTGCGAAGGCTAGGAAATTCTCGTTGTTCGTCGACCACAAGAACGTGGGCAGCTTCGGCGACGCGCCGATTCCGGCAGGGGAGAAGAATCCCGACTTGCGCTGGGAGAAGTCAAAGAAGGTCCTGGACCTCAAGGCAGGCAAGTTCGATGTCAAGATTGTTCCTGATTCGCCATACACCCGCGTCGACGCAGTGGTTCTGACCTCCAATGCCGATTTCGTTCCGCCGGAGACGCGCGAGAAATGCAACCTGATTCCAGAGCTTCCGCCGCCGGCGATGCCGGCAGGCGAACTCGCCAGGAAGATGTATCCGCTTCCGGCGTTCAAGGGCAAGGGCGAACCCGTGCTGGTGCTTTCCGGCGGACGTCCCTGGACCGGCGTCGAATTCGGCGACTTCCTGGCGGAGACCGGAATAAAGGTCAGGACGCTCGATTCGCGTCATCTCGCCGGATTCGGAGGATCGCCCATCCGCGATATGCTCGGAGACTCCTTCGAGCCGACGCCGGCTGATTACGTGACGACCGAGTTTGCGTCGCTTGCGTCCTACAAGGCTGTTGTCGTCAACAACATTCCCGCTGACAAGCAAAATGAGATGTTTACGCAGGAACGCATCGCCGCCCTGGACAAGTACGTGTCCGACGGCGGATCGCTACTTGTCACCATCGGCGCCCCGGCGTCCCTCGGCAAGCTGCTGCCGGTGGAACAGGGCAAACCGGGTGACAAGACGCTGGAACTTTCCGCGACCCGTCCGGACGGCAAGGCCTTCGCCTTCCTGCCGGTGAAATGGCGCAACTTCGACGCCTTCAACATGGTGACGGCGAAGGGCGGGGCGACTGTTCTCTCCTATCTCGTGGACGGGAATGGAACCAAGGTTGCGCCGTACATCGTCGAAACGAAACATGGCAAGGGCAAGGTGATTTTCCTGAATGACACATTCGCGCGTTTCGGACAGGTGGCCATGCTCTACAGCTGGGGCTACGGCCGCGCGCTGATGGCGGCACTCCTCGGCGAGGTCTCCTCGCTGCCGGTTGACGCGGTGAAACTCGTACGCAAGGAGGCGGCATATCCCGCGCCGCGCAATCTTGGACAGATTTCCACGACCATCGGAACTCCCTATATGTCGATGTCCGACACCGAAGGGGCGGTGAAGGTTTCCGGCAACGCGGCGACATTCGCCGACGGAGCCAGGCTCGAAGTCGATCCGAAGGGCGCGGTGTCGCTCACGATGCCAGGGGCCGACAAGCCGTACGCCGTTGGAATGCAGGCGCCGAAGCCGCTGCTGGCCGTGGTCCAGCAGAAGCTGTCGTCCGCGACCAGCGAGGCGGTCGACATGAACCAGAAGACGGTCAGCAAGATCGTGTGGAAGTTCAAGAGCCTGGAGCAGGACGGGAAATACGCATTGCTCAACTACGAATCGTCCAACGGGGCCGCCATGCAGTGGGTGTTCAAGAGCGGCAAGGTACTTGTCGACGGACGCACCTATTCGGGAATCGCCCAGAAGGCGAAGATACTCAAGGCGCCGTCGCAGGTCAGCTCGCTCTCGGTCGACTTCCAGCTGGACATCGACGCCACTTTCGCGCGTCGCATGAACTGCTACCAGCCGCCGCGCGGCTACGTTGACATGGACTTCTCCGGCAAGGTGACGTCCGACACGCAGCGCTGCAATTTTTTCCTCAACAGCCAGCCGTTCGGCTACATCAACACCAAGGACGGGATTTTCGCGGAGATAGTGGAAAAGCCGCTGCCCACGGAAGTGAGGTTCCGGATTTCCAAGGGGAGCAAGAGGATATCCGCCAACATCGGGCAGATTGTCGGCCGTCGCAACGCCCCGGTGGAGGGGGAGTTCGTCTGGCAGCTCTACAGCAAGGGCGTGGAGAACGGACATAACGACTACATCGCGCTATGGCAGTTCACCAGGCGTCAGCTGCGCGCGGCGGCCGGGCTCAAGGAGATGCCGATGTATCCCAACGCGGCGTATACGAACACCGCGACGCTGTCCGATATCGACAAGTCGATAGAAATCGGCGGCAAGATCGGACTCAGGTTGTTCCACCTGCCGCTCTGCCCGTCGTCCATCGACAGCCTGGACAGCGACAAGAACATGGATATCTACGAGAAGATCCGCGACTGCGGCATGAAGGCCTATCCGTGGAGCGCCTGCGACTACACCGAGGGAACCGGGGACTGGATATTCCAGAACAAGAAGAACTGGCTGATGCGCGACGAGAAAGGCGGCATCTACGCCTACTTCACCAACCACCGCGTGATCGACCTCGGCAACGAGGAGTTCAAGGCCTGGTACTTCGAGAAGCTCAAGAGCATATTCGACGCCGGAGTCGGCTACGTCTACCTGGACATGGGCGGACAGGCGTCCACCAACGTCAACTTCGCCGGCGCGGAGAGCAAGCCGGGACTGCTCAACCAGATTCCGATATTCAAGTTCTTCCATGACAACGGCATTCTGTGCGGAGTCGAGGGCATGGACGCGCTCGTCGTGGACAACTACTGGTACCGCGAGAACCTCTACGTGCCGATGGCCGGAAAGGAATTCGCCATGCTCGGCGCCAGCATCGGGACCAACGAGGATTCGGCGTTCACGCTGAAGTACTTCAGGACAGCGATGTACGGGGCGTTTCCGAAGTTCTTCCTCGACGCCTACGCCCAGCAATTCGAGCGCATACCTGGCGAACTGGCGACGATCGACCACATAGCAGGACTGCTCCCGGCGATCAATGCCGCTCTGGACTACGGCGTTCCGTTCGTCCGCCAGACCGAATATGGAACAACCTGGTTCAACGGAAACGGCGGAGCAGTGTTCGTCTGGGACAACGTCGCCGAACTGAAGCTCGATCTTCCGGCCGGATTCGAAATCAAGAAGACGCAGATACCTGGGAAGGGAATCTGCGACTTCAAGGCGGACGACCTCAGGAACGTCGCATCCGAGACGATCTTCCTGATCGGCAGAAAATAGGAGCCGGCACATGAAGGAAAAGAACTACGATTTCAGGGCGCGGCACTGGCAGTACCACCGACCCGGGATGCGGCAGCAGGAAAGGGGGGCCGCCGCGAATGAAGTCGAACTGGACGGCGGATGGTCGCTCGGATGCGCTCCAGACGCTCCGCGGATAGTGAAGGACGCGGTACGGGATTTCCAGGACTATCTCCTGGTCAGCATGAATCTCTCTGTCAGGATCGTCGAGGCCTCCGGACCGAATACACTGTTCGTCACGGTGGATCCCGAGCTCGGCAGGGGATTCGCGTTCGATGCCGCGAAGGAGTCGCTGTCGGTGACGCTCGCCGATGAGAGCATGGCGTATCG
>JAKSOH010000090.1 GCA_024405675.1 Victivallaceae bacterium | reverse complement strand
GGGATATAGAGAGAGGCGATGACCGGTATGAACACGACGACCAGCTGGCTGGCCCAGGTGCTGGTCATGAGCGTGTAAATCTTGCTGGAGGCCAGGGCGAGTACGACGCTGATGATCGAGAGCACGACCGTGGTTATGCGGGTGAGCATGAGCTTGGCCTTGCCGTTGATCTTGTTCTTTCCGTTCTCCTTGCCGGCGAAGGCGCAGATGACGTTGTTGACGAGCAGGCTGGTGCCGGCCAACAGCGAGCTGTCGGCGCTGCTCATGATGGCGGAGACAAGGGCGGCGATGAACATGACCAGCAGCACGGGGCTGGCTTTGCCCAGCACGATGATGGCCATGCGCGGGAGCACCTGATTGTCAATGTCGGCGCCGATTTCGGCCGCAGTAAATCCGTACTTCGCGAAGACAATCCTTGCCGCGAATCCAATGGTGATCGGGATGATGCCGACGGCCATGTACATGAAACCGCTGATGACGGAACTGGAGATGGCCACGTTCGGGCTGCGGCTTGCGAGCGACCTCTGGACGAGGTCCTGTCCGACCATGCAGCCAAGTCCCATGATGATCCAGCTTCCGATGTAGTAGGTGACATCCTCCGCTCCGGAGAAGCTCGCCGGGATGAACGCGACGTCGACGTCGGAGAGGTGGCTTCTCAGGGCGGCGAGCCCGCCGCATTCGCTGACGGCGCCGGGCATGATGACCATGAGTCCCAGGATGATGATGGAGACCTGGACGATGTCGGTGAGAGTGACTGCCCACATGCCGCCGGCGTAGGTGTAGATGAGCACGACGATGGCGCCGATGATGGTGCCTTTCCAGACGGAGAGGCCGGTCAGGACGTGCAGGATGGTTCCGAGTCCGAGGAACTGGGCGGAAAGCCAGCCGATATAGACGGGGATCATCCAGAGCGACGCATAGATGCCGGCCCCGGGGCCGTATTTGCGAGCGATGGTGTCGGTGACGGTCAGGCACTTGTTCTTCCTGAGGATGCCGACGACGAAGATGCCGGCGAGCAGGAGACTGATGGACGCGCCGAATGGATCGGCGAGCACTCCGATTATGCCCTGCTGGTAGACGGTGGCGGCGACTCCCATGCTGGAACCGGCTCCGAACCACGTGGCGAGGAGAGTTCCGGTGGCCATCCAGAGCGGCAGGCGCCGTCCGGCCACGATGTAGTCCTTGAGATTGTTGACCTTTTTCGCGGACAGGAATCCAATTGCGAGCATCCCGGCCATGTAGACGCCGATGCCGATGAACAGCCAGGTCACCATCGAATTCGGAAGTCCAAGCTGCTGAAAGATTGTTTCGGTCATTCCACGACCTCCCCCGGTAATTCAGTTCTTGTTCAGGTATAAAACAGCAGACGCCGTCCGAAGCGGCGTCACATCCTCTTCACGACCGCGTCGGCGAACTCGGAGCACTTGAGTTCGGTGGCGCCTTCGGCGAGCCTGGCGAGATCGTAGGTCATCTGGCGGTCGGCGATGGCGCGTCCGATGCCGGATATGACTAGATCGGCGGCTTCGTTCCATCCAAGATGGCGCAGCATCATTTCGCCGGATAGAGCCAGCGAACAGGGGTTGACCTTGTCCATGCCGGCGTATTTCGGGGCGGTGCCATGCGTCGCCTCGAATACGGCGTGGCCGGTCATGTAGTTGATGTTGGCCCCCGGCGCGATGCCGATGCCGCCCACGCATGCCGCGAGGGCGTCGGAGACGTAGTCGCCGTTGAGGTTCGGCGTGGCGATGACGTCGTATTCGGCAGGGCGGGTGAGTATCTGCTGCAGGAAGGCGTCGCAGCTGCAGTCCTTGACGAGAATCTGTCCTTCGGGCGCGACTCCGCCGCAGTCGGCGGCGGGGATGGCGCGCCCGGCGTACTCGCGCCGGACGAGGTCGTATCCCCAGTTCTTGAAACCGCCTTCGGTGAATTTCATGATGTTGCCCTTGTGGACGAGCGTCACGCTGCGCCTGTGATTGGCGATGGCGTGATCGAGCGCGGCGCGCACGAGCCGCTCGGTGCCTTCCTGCGAAACCGGCTTGACGCCGATGCCGGAGGTCTCGGGGAAGCGGATCTTGGTGACGTGCATCTCGTTGCGGAGAAAGTCGATGACCTTCTTCGCCTCGGGGGTGCCGGCGGCCCATTCGATGCCGGCGTAGATGTCCTCTGTGTTCTCGCGGAAGACGATCATGTCGGTGAGCTCGGGACGTTTCACGGGGGAGGGGACTCCCTCGAAGTAGCGGACAGGGCGGACGCAGGCATAGAGATCGAGCTTCTGCCGGAGGGCGACGTTGATGGATCGGATGCCGCCGCCGACCGGTGTGGTCAGCGGTCCCTTGATTGCGACCTTGAACTCGGAGATGGCGTCGACGGTCTCGTCGGGAAGCCAGATCTCCCGGCCGTAGACGCGGTTGGCCTTTTCTCCGGCGTAGACTTCCATCCAGGAAATCTCGCGCTTGCCGCCGTATGCCTTGGCTACGGCCGCGTTCCAGATCTTCATCGACGCGGCGGTGATGTCGGGGCCGACTCCGTCGCCCTCGATGAACGCCACTATCGGCCGGCTGCCGGAGACGATCTTCCCGTCGCTTCCTATCGCGACGCGATCGCCGTTCGGCACTGCAATCTTGTCATATCCCATTGGTCGTTTCTCCATTTTTGTAGGGCCGTAGACAAACTGCGGCAGTTTACGAAAACCGCGACCTTAATATAAATGCCATAGGGGGTTTTTCAACGGCGTGAAAGGTCGCGCGCGAGAAAAAACCGGAGAAATTTTCCAACGGGCGGTCGGCCTTTCCCGGACTATGGAAAAAGCGGAACCGGCGCGATGCCGGTCCCGCGATGTCGATGAGATTATTGCGCCCGCCTGTTCGCCCCGGCGTTCAGCGCATCGATTCGCAACAAACGCTATATGACGACATTGGACCACCATGGCGGTTTTGCCATCATATCCAGTTCGTCTTCGGAGAGTTCTGTGATCGCATCCAGCTTCAGCCATTCGACGATGCCCCTGGCCGCGTTTTCGAGACACTCCCGTCTCGATCGAATTCGCGCGCCGATACCAATGATGGGGAGAAAATTCGCGATGCTTTTCATGTGGGGCGCATTAGCAAAATACGTGCACAACATCTTCATGGTTCCATAATAGTCATGCTTGAGCTTTCCACGAACCATAATCACGCCATTTCTGCTTAAGAAGTCTTCCGGTAGTATGCCATGCTTGTCCTGGGCGACTACGGAAAATCCGGCCAATAGAAACGCCAGCCCCCGGTTCGTTTCGTCAGTCACATCGAGCCCAAAACATTCCAACAGGTGCATGGACATGTCCAGCAGCGGTTTCATTACAGTCAAGGCGTTGACGATCTTGTTGTCCAACAGCATACTCAGCGGAATATGCAACGAAATCAAGTCGGAGACAATGAAGGCGCTGGCACGCGAAACATATTTCTTCACGATCCGCTCAATCAGCAAGTCGCGTATTCCGTCTTTGTCGACGTCCGGATTCTTCGAGCTGCAGTCGGCGCGCATTTTCTCGACATCCGCATGGACGTCCTCGGAGGAAGCGGAAAACATCTCCCAAAGCAGGCGAACAATGTCTTCGGCGTGGAATAACGGCGGGATGCAGAAAGGCCATGGTCCACCAATAACGCATGCCGTCTTACCGCCGCCCATTCCGGTTTCCTTGTTTTCGTTCACATCATCTTTCATCTTTCTCTCCTCGTTCTTTTTGCCTGCGTCTTCGTCGAGCTGCCATTACAAGTTCGTTGCGACCATGGCATCCATCTGTTGCTCCGGCGAAAACCGCGTATCTGTTGTTGTTTGTTTATGCCGCAACGATTCAACAACAATATCAAACAACTTCCATGCCAACTCCGTACAGGTTCGTCACACGCATGGCAAGGACGGGAGTTTTTGACGCATCCAGAGTCAAAATGTCGCGTCGGTCCGAAAGTACGGCGCGGTCGGAAAACATTTACCCCGATGTCTCTCCAAGACATGACGGCCGCGTTCCACCTGGATTGATTCGTGCGCGCGTTTCGGTTATATTATACGATTGTTATTTCCGGCAAAGAAACAAGGTGCACAACATGGAACTCAGGAACATCGCGATAATTGCGCACGTCGACCACGGCAAGACGACTCTGGTCGACCAGATAATGCGGCAGAGCAAGATATTCCGCGACAACGAGGCGGTCGCCGACTGCTTTCTCGACAACAACGACCTGGAGCGGGAACGCGGAATCACCATTCTCTCCAAGAACGTCAGCATAGTCTACAAGGGCGTCAAGATCAACGTCATCGACACCCCCGGACACAGCGACTTCGGAGGGCAGGTCGAGCGCGTGCTCAAGCTGGCCGACGGCGTGCTGCTCCTGGTCGATTCGGCCGAGGGGCCGATGCCCCAGACCAGGTTCGTCCTGGACAAGGCGCTGCAGCCCGGCAGACGACCAGCCGGGGTCACCAACAAGACCCACAAGCCACACGCACGACCGGACGAGGCACAGAACAAAGCCACCGACGCCGCGTGCGAACTCAACGCCAACGACGAACAGCTCGACTTCCCGACCATCTACGCCAGCGGCCGCGACGGCTGGGCCTGCCGGACGCTGGACGGAGCGCGAGACTCCATCACACCGCTCCTCGACGCCATACTGGAATACGTTCCCGCGCCTAAGGTGGTCGACGGCCCGGTCCAGGCGCAGATCGCAACGCTCGACTACTCGAGCTTCGTGGGTCGCATCGGCATCGGGAGAGTCTACCGCGGGACGCTCGACCTCTCGCATCCCCTGGTCGTCGTCAAGCGCGACGGCACGGAGAAACAGATACAGATCAAGCAGCTCTTCACCTTCGATGGACTCGTCCGCAAGGAGGTGAAGTCGATACCGTGCGGGGAGCTCTGCGCGATCGTCGGCGTGACCGACATCGACATCTCGGACACCATCTGCGACTTCGAGCATCCCGAGGGGATGCCCGTCATCGCCATCGACGAACCGACGATATCTATGAATTTCAGGGTCAACGACTCCCCGTTCTTCGGACGCGACGGCAAGTTCGTCAGCAGCCGCCACCTGCGCGAGCGGTTGCTGCGCGAGACCGAACGCGACGTGGCGCTGCGCGTGGAGGAACTCCCCGGCGACGCCTTCAAGGTCTCGGGACGCGGCGTGTTGCACCTCTCAATCCTCATCGAGACGATGCGGCGCGAGGGATACGAGATGTCCGTGGCCAAGCCGCAGGTCATCTGCAAGGAGATCGACGGCGTCGAGCAGGAGCCGGTCGAACGGCTCACCATCGACGTCCCGGACGAGTACGCCGGGCGCATAATCGAGATGGTGGGCATGCGCCACGGCGAGATGACCAACATGGAATCCCGCGGCAACCGGCAGCTCATCGACTTCTTCATTCCGACGCGCGGACTCATCGGACTGCGCAGCCGGGCCCTCACGGCCAGCTGCGGCGAGGCCATCGTGGCCAGCGTCTACGACCACTACGAACCGGTCAAGGGCTCGATTCCGTCGCGTCAGAACGGCGTGATGGTCAGCATGGCCGGAGGCAAGGCCATCCCGTTCGCCATCGACGGACTGCAGCAGCGCGGCGAGTTCTTCATCGAGCCGGGCGTGGAGTGCTACGAGGGGATGATCGTCGGCGAGCACTGCAAGAGCAACGACCTCGTGGTCAACGTGCAGCGGGCCAAGCAGCTGACGAACCTGCGGGCCGCGGGAAGCGACCGCAACATGAAGATCGCCCCGGCGAGGAAGATGTCGCTGGAGCAGGCGCTCGAATACATCAACGACGACGAACTGGTTGAGGTGACGCCGAAGAACATCCGGCTCCGCAAGATCTACCTGACCGAGCT
>JAKSOH010000009.1 GCA_024405675.1 Victivallaceae bacterium | reverse complement strand
ATAGCGGAACTTGTACTTCAGCGGACACTGCAGGTACGTGTTCAGCGCGCTGTAGCTGTAGTGCGGCGCCTTCTTGTCAAAGCGTCACGACATCCGGCATCGCCTAGTCCTCCTTGAGTTCGGTTATGAGCTGCGAGACGACGTGGCGGTCAAGGTCTCCGATGGAAGCGGCGCCGTGCTGATGGGCGAGCTGCACCGGGCTGATCCCCCTGCGTCCGGACAGACTCAGCAAGTACTTCACCTACTTCTCAGAGGTCTTCCCGCCTTCTCCCGCGGTTCCCCCGGCCAGGGTCTTCTGGACCTCGGCAGGCTGGGCGGCCGGCTCGTGGACGGGTGCGGACTTGCCGGCGATCTGGTCCTCAACCGATTTCTTAAGATCATCGAAGGTTCTGGCGAATGTGCTGTTGATGTTGACTTCGTTCCAGTTGCTGGTATCACCGGAAAGCTTGATTTCGCCGGAAGTGTGATTGTTTGAAAACGCGCGTATGTAGTTCTACGTTCTACACGTCGGTACGCATTGGTTTCGCTAACCATGTGGTACATGGACAATAGAGTCGGTGCCGTTGGATTCGGGACAATAACGGGACAATAATTGGGCAACGAATTGAGGTAAAAACAGTCGAAATTCGTTGCCCGACAACGGCAATTATCGGAAAGCGGTCAAGTCGATTCCTTGTCCAGGAAAACCCAGGAAATTGTGCTGTTTTGAGAAGGAAAACAGTCTTCCCTCCATCGGGGGAAGGGGGTGGAAAAAGATGGAGCCAACAGTCAGAATCGAACTGACGACCTGCTCATTACGAGTGAGCCGCTCTACCGACTGAGCTATGTTGGCTTGTCACCCTGTAAATATACTTCTTCGCTAGCAAAAGTCAATCATTTTGGCGCATTTTAATTGGGAAAATTCCAAATGGCGGTTTATATTAACGTTTGACATCTGTTGGAATGCCCAATGAACGGCAAATAAACAAGAGAGAGTGTGAAATGGGAAATCTTAAGAAGAAACGTCGGGCGAAGATCGCCAAGCACAAGCGCAAGAAGCAGCTCAAGGCCCTGAGGCACAAGAAGAAGTAGCCGCCGAGCGCAACGGCAAATGCTTTGTGTCCGCCGACAGGTCCTCGTCGACCGTACCGGCGGACACATTGTTTTATATCGGACCACGCTATGAAGAACAGACGACATCTTCTCGGGATCGGCATGCCGGAGCTCTCCTCGTATCTCGAGGCGGCCGGCGAACCCAGGTTCCGCGCCAAGCAGATTGCCGGCTGGATGTATTCCAAGCTGGTGTTCCGCGTTGCGGACATGACGGACCTTCCGGCGGGGCTCCGCGACCGCATGGCGGATGATTTCCTGTCGCCAGGCTCCTCGGTGGCGGAACGTCTGGAATCGCCGGACGGAACCGTCAAGTTGCGCGTTCTTTTGCATGACGGGGAGTCCGTCGAGACGGTGGTGATTCCGTCCTTGAACCGGGTGACGCTTTGCATCAGCACCCAGGTCGGTTGTCCGGTCGGATGTCGGTTTTGCGCCAGCGGCGCCAACGGACTGGTGAGGAATCTTTGCGCCGGCGAGATACTTGAGCAGTTTTGTTTGGGATGCGAGGAAGCCGGCCGCCGCGTCGACAACATTGTATTCATGGGAATAGGGGAGGGGCTACTCAACTTCCAAGAGCTTTCCCATGCACTGGACGTCTTATCCTCCCCCGACGGCATGGCCTTCGCACCGCGCCGCATAACGGTTTCCACCAGCGGATACGTGCCGGGAATGCGGAGACTCGCCGAACTCAAGAAGGAATACAATCTCGCGATAAGCCTCCACGCCGTCGACGATCGTACACGCTCATCGATAATACCTGATCGCGTGCGTTATCCGATCAACGAGATACTGGAGGCAGCCGACGCCTATCGCGACGCCGTGAACCGTTTCTACACTTTTGAGTACACGCTCATATCGGGCGTAAACGATTCCCTGCCGGAGGCGAAGAAGCTCGGCGAAATCGCCATGCTTCATCACGCCAAGGTGAATCTCATACCGGTCAATCCGGTGAATCCCGAGTTTTCCCGTCCGTCACAGAGGGCGATACGCGCCTTCGAACAGACGGTCGCATCGACCGGTGCGATGGTGACGGTTCGTTCGGAGCGTGGAAGCGGTCGCGATGCGGCCTGTGGACAGCTGAGGATTTCTGCAAGGAGGAGGCAGTAGCATTATGGGACGTATCATTTGGATCGTCGTGTTGTTGGCGTCGGCTCTATTCGTCTGTAGCGGATGTTCCACCACCGACGATGAGGAGGCTGCCATGGAGATGGCGGCGGAGAAACGCAAGGCGGAAGCAGAGAAACGCAAGGCGGCGCAAAAACGGGACAAAGTCAAGAAGTCCGGGACGATTCCCGATCCGATGTCCGACATGTTCGGCATAACCCATGACCGTACCGAGATAACCAATCTCAACGGACTTGGGGACAAGGACCGCAAGCGCATGCAGGAATCCTGGGATGCGCAGAAGAAGGAGATGGAAGACCTGCGGCGGGAGATGAACCGCCGTCATGAAAAGAACAAAAGCGAAGCCCAGAAGTGGGTGTACTGACATAGAGAGGGGCGTAAAGTGAAGACCGAATTCTTTCTCGCATGCCGCTACATGCGGATACGGCGCAACGCCGTGTCCATCATCAGCCTCACCAGCATCATTGGCGTCGGGTTGGGCGTCATGGTGTTGATGGTCGTGCTTGCCGTCATGACCGGATTCACCGATGTTATGAAGTCCAAGTTGATCGAGACACAGGCGCACTTCCAGGTGCATTCGGCGTTCGGCCCCATTCGCGACGGCGCCCGGGCGGTCGAGGCCATCGAGAAGTGCGGGGCGACGGCGGCTCCGGTAATCCAGCAGCCGGTAATCGTCCAATATGCGGGAAGAAGATTGGACACCCGCGCAGTCGTGATGTCCGCGAGAACGGCGGACATGGATTCGCACATCGGATTTTCATCGCATATGGTCAAGGGGAAGCTGGATTTGGATCATGGCAAGACGGTGATAAGTCAGGATATGGCCAACCGATGGGGCGTGGATGTCGGGGACAAGGTGCTTGTGCACACGGCCGCGCGTCTCACTTCGCTGGTGCGCATTCGGCCGGACGGCGGAGTGGAGCTCAATCCGGATAGCTCCGCCTATCTTCCCAGCGAATTCACCGTTTCCGGCATATACAGCATGGGGAAATACGATTTTGATAGGTTGATGTTCTTCGTCGGCATGGATGACGCGGCGGATCTCTTCGACCTGCCGTGGGGATCGGCCACAAGCATATTTTGCTGGGGGGCGGACGCCTTCGAGCTCGACGGAGTGGTTTCCGCCGTGCGCAAGGCGTTGCCGGACTGCCTGGTGTCGACTTGGCAGGAGACCAACAGTCAGTTGCTGAGCGTGCTGGCCGTCGAGAAGCGCATGATGTTCTTCCTGCTCATATTCATCGTGTTGGTGGCGGCGTTCAGCATCGCCAACACCCTCATCACATCGGTTTATCAAAAGACGCGGGATATCGGGGTACTGAAGGCGTTGGGGGCCTCCGACGGACTGGTCATGCGGATATTCCTTATGCAAGGGTTTCTCACGGGAGCGCTTGGCAGCATCTGCGGAACGCTCGCCGGATATCTTGTCATACTGTTCCGCAACGACATACTGAATATCGCCTCGGCCATCACCGGCCAGGACTTGTTTCCGAAGGAATTCTACTACTTCAACGAGTTGCCGGCGCACATCGTTGCCGGTGATGTCACGTTCATCATCGTGTCCAGCATATTGCTCTGCACCCTAGGCGCGCTGATTCCGGCGTGCCGCGCGGCGAGACTGGATCCGGCCAAGGCGCTTAGATACGAATAGGACGGAGAAAGAAATGGAACAATTCATCCTTGAAGTCGAGTCGGTGGCAAAGAGCTACGATACCGGAGCTGGAAAACTTCAGGTGCTCAGAGATGTGTCAATGAAGGTTTGCCGCGGCGACTGGTGTTGCATATTCGGTGCATCCGGTAGCGGCAAAACCACGTTGCTCAACATATTGGGAACGCTCGAACGTCCGGATTCCGGAACTGTTCGCATCGACGGCCAGGATGTCTCCGGTTTCTCCCGGCGGGAGGCGGCGCGATTCCGGGGCAAGCGCATCGGATTTGTGTTCCAGGCGTATCATCTGCTACCGGAACTCACGGTCATTGAAAACGTTGCCGTTGCGGCCGGCGCTGCCGGATTGGCCGACGGCGGGGTGCGCGAGCGGGCTGCGAAGCTCCTGGACAAGATGGGATTGTCGTCGCGTCTGGACCATCTGCCGTCGCAGCTTTCCGGAGGCGAGCAGCAGCGGGTGGCCATAGCGCGGGCGCTGATAAACAATCCGGACATCATTCTCGCCGACGAGCCGACTGGAAATCTCGATTCTTCGACCGGAGAAGGAATACTCGACTTACTTACATCGCTCAGGACCGAGCGTCCTGGGCTTACCATCGTCATGATTACCCACAACCGCGACCTTGCGTCCCGCGCGGACCGGCTGGTGGAGTTGTCGGACGGCAAGGTGGCCGTGTCCCAATCGCGCGCCCAGGCGTAATTATTGCAATCGGAGATAGCCAAGAATATATTATTGGACGCGTCGGCGGATGTACCCGATATGTGTCGTTTCATCTAGAAGCCGAGTTCCGGTTCAAACGGATTGGTGAGCTATGATCAACTATTCATACAACTATGGTTCCGGCCAGGGGCCGCGTCAAGGCGGATGGTTTCGATTTGTCCTTATATTCCTGATTGTCTGTGCCGTGACCGCGGGAATCATATATCTGATAGTCCCGAAGAAGACCGATGCTGAACCGATAAAGACCGCGGAACCAGCGGCAACGACATCCCCGACTTCCGGAGCTGTTTCGGCGCCGCAGCCGGCCGGTGCGGATCCGGCCGCGGTGCGGGAAGTGCAGGAGCTCCAGGGAACTCCCGAGGAGAAAACTGTCGCGACGCCCGCAACCGAAGATGGAAACAATAATCCGCAGCCGACTGCCGATCCCGTGAAAGGGGTTCCGTGGACAGGAGACGTGGCTTCGGACAAGGATGTTCCGAGCAAGCCGATTTCCCAGGAACGCGCTGCCGAAGAGATGGCTTTGACGGAAAACAACATGAACGCGTTGCTGAATGGAGCTTCCGGGGCGTGCATTACGTACACAGTTGGCCGTGGAGACTACTTGACGCGGGTGGCCAGCAAGCATCATACGACCATGCAGGCGATAAAGAAGATCAACAAGCTGGACCGGGATTCGTTGCGCATCGGCGAAAAACTGAAGATATGCCCCGGACCGTGGAAGATCGTGATATCGCTCTCGAATCGCCGGCTGAATCTCTACAATCTCTCCAGCGGATCCGAGAAACTCTTCGGCGCATATGATGTCGGCATCGGACGTCAGGGCAAAACCCCTGTTGCCGATTTTACCATAAGGGCGAGGCTGTTCCATCCCAGCTACACGGCTCCGGACGGCAGCGTCTTCAAGTACGGAGTGGAGGGCAATCCGCTCGGCAGCTATTTTCTCAAGCTGGAGCCGGTGGATTCCGGAGCCAGGCTGACGGGATACGGAATACATGGGGCTGATCCAGCGACGGTTTGCCGGTCGCTCAGCCACGGATGCATCCGGATGCGGGACGAGGAGGTTGGCATGATATATCTGCTTTGCCCCGTGTCTACCCCGGTAAGCATCGTCGAATAAAACATCGCACGGGAGAACCTATCATGGCCACTGGCAAGGTTGAAGAGCTCAGGAAAAAGATAGCCGAACTGGAGCAAATTGCGGCGAGCAGCCATATTGATGTCGGTCCGGCCATTGCCGCCATCAATCGCAAGATAGAAGAGGAATTCGCCAAGACCGGTGTCCGCGACGCATGGTCGCACATACAGCTCTCGAGAGCTCCGGAGCGCCCGTATACGCTGGATTACATTGAGCTAATCTTCACTGATTTCATCGAGATGCGCGGCGATCGCAAATCGCAGGATGACAAGGCGATCGTCGGCGGAATCGCCAGGTTCAACGGACGTCCGCTCATGGTAATCGGCACCCAGAAAGGCCGTGACACCAAGAGCAATCTGTTTCGTAACTTCGGCTGGCCGGGCCCGGACGGCTATCGCAAGGCGAGACGCCTGATGCGGCTCGCCGACAAGGCCGGCATTCCGATAGTTACGTTCATCGACACGCCAGGAGCGTTTCCCGGAATCCGCAGCGAGGAACGCCACATCGGCGAGGCCATCGCCGTCAATTTGCGCGACATGTTCAGTTTGCGCGTTCCAGTCATCGCCATCGTGATAGGCGAGGGCGGGTCCGGAGGAGCGCTTGGTCTGGGTGTGGGAAACCGCTTGCTGATGATGGAAAACTCCTACTATTCGGTGATTTCCCCGGAGGGATGCGCCTCGATTCTCTGGAAGGATCGTGGTTTCGCCCCGCAGGCGGCGGAGGCGCTTCAGCTTACCGCCGATCGTCTGCTGGAACTTGGGGTCGCCGACGAAATCATTCCGGAACCGGCTGGCGGAGCGCAGACTGACCACCGGGCGGCCGCTGACAATCTCGCGGCCGTGCTTTCAAAGCATCTTTCCGCATTGCGCAAGCTCTCTCCGTCAAGGCTGATCGAGGATCGTTACGACAAGTTCCGCAAAATCGGCGTGTTCACCGAGGCGACCGAGTAATGGATTCCATGACGTGCCGACAGGCGACCGAGGCGGATGTCCGTTCAATCGCCGATTTGCTGGCTCCGTATGCGAAGGCCGGCGTGGTTCTGGCGCGCGACGAGGACAACATCAGGCATTATCTCGCCAACTTCAGGGTGGCGGAACGCGCCGACCGTTTGGTCGGATGTGTGGCGGTCCGCGATTTCGGGTGCAATCTCTACGAGGTGCGCAGTCTAGTTGTCGCCGACGACTGCAAGGGAACCGGCATCGGCCGGATGTTGGTGGAAAACGAAATCGATCGTCTTGGAAAAATCGAAGAGAAATGGAAGCTCTTCACGCTGACCCTTTCCCCCGGATTCTTTGCGAAACTTGGATTCCGCGAGGTGGACAAG
The DNA here is from genome assembly GCA_024405675.1 of Victivallaceae bacterium. GTDB lineage: Bacteria > Verrucomicrobiota > Lentisphaeria > Victivallales > Victivallaceae > UBA1784. The sequence continues at coordinate 24,795 of JAKSOH010000009.1, read as the reverse complement.
GGGATGTTCCCGGAGAAAATCTGGTGCGACTGCGCCAAGTGTCCAAGACTGGACCGCTGCGATGAAGTTGCGATGCTCCTTACCCCGGAGGACTAGTTTTACTTACTTGACCAGATGGTCCAGTATTCTTTGCGCCAGATGGAGTCCGGTCCCCGGAACCCTTCTGGCTATTTCCTCGGCGGTGGATTCCCTTATCGCGGCCACGCTGCCGAACTCCCTGATGAGCTGCGCCTTGCGCGTGGCGCCGACTCCGGGCACGTCATCCAGCATGGAATGCTCTATCGCCTTGTCGCGCAGTTCGCGGTGGAAGGTTATGGCGAAGCGGTGCGCCTCGTCGCGCAGCGCCTGCAGCACCCGCAGCGCGGGGTTGTGGCGGTCCAGGACCAGGGGATCCGGTATCCCCGGCACGTAGATTTCCTCGTTGCGTTCGGCCAGTCCGATGACGGGAAGGGCAGGACAATTCAATTCGCACAATCCCGCTATGGCGAAGTTCAATTGTCCTCGCCCGCCATCGACCATGACCAGATCCGGGGAATCCCGGTTTTCTTCCATCAGCCGGCGGAAATGCCGCGTTACCGCCTCCTTCATCATCGAGAAGTCATCGCTCTGGAACACCGTCTTTATCTTGAACTTGCGGTAGCTTTTTCTATCTGGCCGACCATCGCGGAAACAGACCAAACTGGCAACCGCATGCGTGCCGAGCGTGTTGGAGATGTCGAATCCGATGATGACGCGCGGCGTCGGTATCTTGAGCACTTCCCCAAGTGCCTCCACTGCACCAAGTCCCACCTGAGGCGCATCCGGCAGCTCCGGGCGTTCAAACGAACGGTTACGGCGTCCGAATACCGCCTCCAGGTTAGCCAGGATATCGCGCTGACGGGCGGCCAGTTCGAAGCGGTTTTCCTCGCTGTACGACCTCATCGATTCCTCCAGTTCGGCCTTCAATGGCGCTATGTCCCCGTGCAGGACGTCCAACGCATCATTGAGCTTTTCCAGATAATCTTCGCGCGATATCGCTCCCGTGCACGGGGCGCAACAATCGCGCATCGTACGCTTGAGACAGTGTTTTCTTGTTTCCTCGTTGGGCTCGGAGTCGCGGCAGGCGCGCAATCCGAATCTACGGAGCAGGAACTCCAGAGTGTATCTCAGCGCTGAACCGTTCGGGAACGGACCGAAATATTCAAAGTTTCCCGGCTTCTTTATTCTCGCAAGCGTCAGCGTCGGGAAGGCCTCGGTCCAGTCGATCTTGAGAAGCAGGTAGCGCTTGTCGTCCCGTAGCAGGATATTGTAGTGAGGGGCGTAGGCCTTGATGAGGCGTGATTCAAGTATCAGGGCCTCTTCCTCGCTCTTTACGGTTTCGAAGTTCCAGGTGGCGATGGATCCGATGAGCGAACGGAGCTTGGGGTCGGCGGTTCTGGAACGCGACGGCTGGAAATACGATGACATGCGTCGCCTGAGGTTCCTTGCCTTTCCGACATATATCACCTTGCCGAAACGGTCCCGGTACACGTAGACTCCGGGTTTGGCCGGAATGTCGCAGGGATGGAAGTCGGCGAAATCCGGCATCAGAGCTCCGTGTCGGTTTCCGGATCGACCAGCCGGAATGACTCGAGATGCAAGTCGGGATCTGCCCGAAAGCTGAGCTCGTGATGGTACTTGCGTTCCATTTCGTCGAGCAATCCGGCATCCTCGCTTCTCAGTCGTTCGAGAACTGCCGGATGCACGTAAACGCGGACTGGAATGTTCTTGAATTTGCTGTTGCGTACCACCGAGTTCAGCTTGCGCTGTATCTCCGCGCTGATGGTGACAACGGACTTGACGAATCCGCTGCCGGAACAGTACGGGCACCGGTCGAACACCTGGTTCTTGATGCTGGCTCCCTCACGCTGACGGGTCATTTCCATCAATCCCATTTTGCTGAGCGGAAGTATCTTGGTTCTGGCGCTGTCGTCTGCGGCAAGCTTCTTCATGTAGCGATGCAGTTCGTCGCGATGGGCCTGGCTCTTCATGTCGATGAAGTCTATGACCACCAGACCGCCGATGTCGCGCAACTTGAGCTGGCGCGCGATTTCGTCGGCCGCCTCCATGTTCGTCTGGAGAATGAAGTCAGGGTGGTCGTTGCCTTTTTTCATCTTGCCGCTGTTGACGTCGATGGCGATGAGAGCTTCGGTCTCGTCGATAACGATGGCTCCTCCGCCGGGTAGGCCAACTTCGCGCTGGAACACCTCCTGCAGCTGGTTGTTGATCCGGTAGAAGTCGAATATAGGGGTGATCTTGTCGTAGAACATCACCTTCGGGGCCAGTTTCGAGGCGCCGATGCGCTTGAGCTGGTCGACCATTCGCTTCTTCGCATCCTTGTCGTCGACGATGATGCCGCCGGCTATTTCGTCGGTCATGAAGTCTCGGATGGTGCGCCCGATGAGGTCAGGCTCGGTGTAGATGCGCTTCGGCGCCCTTGCTCGTTCAACTTCGGTCTCGATGTCGTGCCAGTAGTCGAGCAGCAAGTTCAGGTCGTGCTTGAAGAACGTCGACTTGCGTCCTTCGCCGACGGTGCGACAGATCATGCCCATCCCGGCAGGTATTTCAAGCTGGGAGAGTATCTTGCGCAGGCGCTCCCGTTCGGCGCCGTTCTCGATTCGATTGGAGATGCCGATGTGGTTGCTATATGGCATCAGCACGAGGTAACGTCCGGCAATCGAGAGCTCGGTGGTGACGCGCGCGCCCTTGGTGCTGATCGGGGTCTTGACGACCTGGACGAGAACCTCCATGCCGGGTTTGTAGACATCCGGTATGTCCTTGATGGTGATGTCGCTGCGCTGCTTGCGTTCCTGCTCGATCTTGGATTCCGGGCGTTTCTTGGACTTGCGCGTCGTTTCGCCAAGTTTCTTGTTTTCAAACTCCACCTTGGTTTCGGGATCGATTCCTGGAATCATGTCCTCGAAATGCAAGAAGGCGTTCTTCTCCGCTCCGATGTCGACGAACGCGGCCTGCAGCATGGTGTCGAGCCGGACAATCCTGGCGAGAATGATGTCTCCGACTTTCGGAGTGTCGTCGTCGCGTTCAATAAGGTATTCCTCCAGACGGGAGTGGTTGAGCAGCGCGAACCTGCGTTCGATCTTGTCGCAGTTGAGTATTATGGTCTTTCCTGTTTTCTTCATTGGTTCAGTCCTCCGATTTCGACGGAGCGGCGACGAACTCGACCAGCCCGCGCCGTCCGTTCCTGAACGCCGCGCCGGTCATGGCCTTGCCTCCGGCCGGCACGATTTCCTGTATTTCGATGGCTCCTCCGGAACCGCATCCAATCACAAGTTCGGACTTCGGCGTTCCCATGACCATTTCGCCCGGCGATGCGGCAAGGCCCTCGCGAACCCTGGCCCGTGAAATCACCGATCGCAGCCCCGACTGGCGTTCGAAGCAGCACGCTCCAGGCCATCCGTGGTAGGCGCGCACCATGGCGCAGATGTTCTCCGCATTACCGGTCCAGTCCACGATTCCGTCGTTCTTGTCGATTTTTCCGCAGACCACGATGTCGCCGGACTGCGGGATCGGAACCAGTTTGCCCGACGCTATGTCGACCAATGTCTCTCCGAGCGCGTTTCCGGAGATACCGCCGAGTTCCGCTTCCAGTTCATCGGCATATTCTGTGCCGTTAAGCTGTCGCGGTATTCTCCGGAACACCGCGCCGGAGTCGAGTGTCTTCTCCATGGCCATGAAGCACACTTCCGTTGCGGCGTCGCGGTTGAGGACGCACTGCACTACCGGCGACGCGCCGCGGTATTTAGGCAACGTCGACGGATGGATGTTGACGCAGCCGTTTTTCGGCAAGGCGAGCAAGACTCCGCGCAACAGTTGTCCGAACGAGGCCACCAGGACGATATCCGGGGCAATGGCCGTCAGATGCGATATGAAGTCCGGGGAATTGACGTTGTCGGTCTTCTCCAAAGACACGCCGAGCGTCTCGGCGGCCGATGCCACCGGCGTCGGAACCAGCTTCCGGCCGCGTTTGCCGGGGCGGTCGGTTCCGGTCGCTCCACCGACAAAATCCAATACGTCGGACTTCACCAGAGACTCCAACACCGGTACTGCGAACTTTCCAGATCCAAGGAAGTATACTTTCGGTTTGAGCATAACGCCAACTCCCGTGTTATATTACTACATTATTATCCGCGGTAATATAGTGCCTTGCAGCAAAGTTTACTATCATGGACGGAATCGGAACGAAGGTGGCGCTTTCGCTTGGCGCCAACATGGGAAGCGAAAACGAAATGCTGGACATGGCCGTCCAGGCGCTGGAGCGCGGCGGACTGGCGCAAATCACATGCAGCGGGACTTTGCGCACGATTCCCGTGGATTGCGTTCCCGGCACCCCGGACTTCACCAACATGGCCGTCACCGGATTCTGGAGCGGATCTCCGGAGTCGCTACTCGATCTCACCCAGTCGATAGAGACAGCCGCCGGCCGGCCGGCGGAACATTCGAGTCATGAAGCGCGGGTGCTCGACATCGATATCATACTTTTTGGAAAAACGGAGCTGGCGACGCAACGGCTCGCGATACCGCATCCCAGATCAAGGCAACGCCGTTTTGTCCTGGAGCCGCTGGCGGAAATCGCGGGGGATATGAGTTTCCCTGACGGGGTTACGGTTCTAGAGGCCTTGTCGAAACTCGGATAGGCAATCAGTTTCCGCGATTCGTATTTCCCGGGGAGTCCGTCTCCTTGGCCTGGGGCTTTTCGTTTGCCTCCAACTGCCGCAGGATAATCTCCGCCGGCGTAAGATAGCGCTTGGAGTAGTTGCAGGCCTTGCAGCAGACTACCAGATTGCCCTTTGTGCTTTTTCCGCCGCGCGAAATCGGGACGATGTGGTCCAGCGTCAATTCCTCCTTTGGAAAAGTCTTTCCGCAATAGTGGCAGACGCCGCGACGCAGCAGTTCCTGGAAGTATGGGGTCTTGCGCAGTTCCCTGGCCTTTGCCCGCTCCCTTTTTATGTGCTTCTCGTCAGCGGAAATTTCCACGTAGTCGTCCATCTAGAGTTTCCTTCCGTTGACGTCGTCGAATTCGGCGAGAACTTCGGAGTCGCGCTGCGGGCGGAAGGTGTCTATCAACAGCATCACGATGAAGTTGGCCACGAATCCGGGGACGATCTGGTACATGTAGACATGCAACCCGAGCTTGTGCCAGATCAACATCACCGCGGCGCCGACGAACATTCCGATTGACGCCGAAAGCCAGGTGGTGCGTCTGGAGTAGAGTGCCATGATCACCACGGGGCCGATGGCTGCGCCGAATCCGGACCAGGCGTATTCGACGATGGAGAATATCGTGCGGGGCTCGAACAACGCCAATCCGGTCGCGGTCGCGGCGATTATAAGCACGGAAATGCGGCTGACCCAGAAAGCCTCGGCCAGCGACACATTGTGGCGGATTATCCTTGAGTAGAAATCCTCGAAGAGCGTGGATCCGGCTATCAGCGTCTGGGAATCGATGGTGGACATGATGGCGGCCATGACCGCAGCCAGCATGATGCCGCCCAACCAGGGCGAGAAAGTGTTCTGGGTCAGCATGATGAAAATTTTCTCGGCTTCCTGTTCGCCGAGATCGTTCGGCAATGTCATCCAGGCGGCGAAGACGATTCCGACCACGGCGACCATGCTGAATGTGAGCCAGGTCAATGCGACGGCCATGGCCCTTGGAATCAGTTTACTGCTCCTGATGCTCATGAATCTACAGATGATATGCGGCATTCCGAAATATCCAAGTCCCCATGCCGACATGGAGGCGATCTTCAACCAGGTCAGTCCGTTTGTCGCCGATGGGAACAACGACAGGTCCTTGCCGGCCCCGGCCGCGACAGCCGCAGCCAATCCGCCGTTGGCGCATATGGCCACAGTCGGCACCACGACGATACCAAGGAGCATCAGCATGCCCTGGATGACGTCGGTCCAACACACCGCGAAATATCCGCCGGCCACCGTGTAGAAGAGAATGACGGCGCCGCCGATTACAACTGCAGCGCGGTAGTCTATGTGAAACAGCATGTTGAAGAGCTTGCCGACGGAGACAAGGCCCGCCGTCACGTAGATGGTGAAGAAGAGCAGCGTGACGAGACCGGACATGGTGCGCAGCAGTCCCGACGGATCGCGGAAACGCCGGGTGAGGAATCCCGATACGGTAATCGCCCCGACTCGCTCCGTGTAGCGGCGCAGCCGCGATGCGACCAGCATCCAATTCAGCATCGTTCCGAAGAACAGCCCGATTCCGACCCAGAACTCGCCGAGCCCGAAGACGAACATGGCTCCGGGCAACCCCATGAGCAGCCAGCCGCCCATGTCGCTGGCCTGGGCGCTGAGCGCCGTGACCCAGCTGCCAAGTCCGCGTCCGCCGAGGAAGTAATCGGCGGTCGATTTCGATTTTCCGCAAAGCGCGATCCCGACGAGAACCATCGCGATCAAGTAGAGCGCGAACGTCACATACAAACCGTTGATTGCCATTTTTTCACTCTTGTTGTAATATGTTGATTCATTTGAGTCACAGGGCTTCATCGACGCCGAGAAGCTCGGGGAACGTCACCGGCGACTTGGCGGAAAACGGAACTTCGCCGAAGAGCAGCTTCGGCAGCGTCTCCATGACGGCCTTGCCGCCGGAATGCGCATTGACGAGCGTCCGGAACGTCGGATTTTCCATCAGAAGATACGGCGAGTTCAACCCCACCACCACCGGACGGTGCTTCGCCGTATTGGCCAGCGTCCAGATGCATTCCGCCTGCGAACCGTGCGGACGGCAGGGCTCGGTTATCTTTATCTTCACATCGAAGAAGAACACCACGGCGTCGAAGCGTTCCCCCGCGTCTTCCATGGCGAGAAGTTCCAGGCAGTTCCCATTGGACTTGACCACCAGTTCGTCGCAACGCGAGCGTAGCCCGGAGATCAACGTGGAATAGTCCTTTTCCACGTCATCCGGCTTTTCCACCGCGAACCAGGCGAGCATCCGGCGTGGCGACTTGAACGGAAGCACTCCGTCGAGATTCCGGACCAGCGCGGTTCCCCGTTCGGCGACTTCAACGGCGAACTTCTCCCCGTCGGCCAGCGACGATTCAGGAACCGGCACCGGTTCGCCGAGGACGCCTTCCTTGAACTTCATGCCGAGGATACGGCGCACCGATTCGTCGATTCTCTTCTCCGTTATCTCCCCTTGTTCCACGGCGCGTTCAACGATGTCGATGAAGTCGAATCCCGGCCAGAGCATCACGTCGATGCCGGCTTTTATTGATTCTACCATGCGCCATTCGTACGGCTGGACGCGGGAATAGCCGCCCATCACAAGGGCATCCGAAACGATTACTCCGTCAAATCCCAGTTCGTCGCGGAGCAGGTCGGTCACGATTTTCTTCGACAACGTCCCTGGAAGCGGGCAGGTGCCGCTCGGGTCCTGGAAGGGGAGCGCAATGTGGCCCACCATGATGGAATGCAGCCCTTCCGCAATGGTCCTGCGGTACACCCGGCCATACGTGTCGAACCAGCGTGACCGGGACATTCGGTTGGCCGAGTATCCGATGTGCTGATCACGGAAGTCGGTTCCGTCGCCGGGGAAGTGCTTGCAGCAGGCGCTGATTCCGCATTGCTGCATTCCGCGCACGATGTTCGCCGCGAGTTCAGCGATCAGTTCGGGATCGTCACCCATGCCCCGGTGGTTGTTGATGGGACTCATCCAGTTGAAGGCGATGTCGGATTCAGGGGAGAAGCTCCATGAGTACCCGGCGGCCCGGCCGGCGATGCCGATCCAGCGTCCGTATTCGTATGCGGTTTGCGGATCATGCACGGCGGCGAGGGCGAGCGGTTCCGGCAGCTGCAGCGCCTTGGTGCCGCTCTCCAGGTCTCCCGACACGGCGAGCGGAATGCGGCTGAATCGGTTTATTTTCGCGACCTTGTCCTCGGCGTCGTCGCCGCCCCAGCGGTTGGCGACATCGGCTCCGGAGAAAATGCTGCCGACGGGGTATTTGCCGATGAACGTGCGGATGCTGTCGTCGCTCGAACGGTCGATCTTGCCGATGGAATATTGCGCCATCTGGCCAATCTTCTCGCGCAGGGACATGCCGTTCAGCATGGCCTCGATTCTTTTCACGTATTCTTCTTGCATGGAGACGATCCTTTCGTTTACTTCCCGTACTAATGTAGTACACAAAGGCCGAAAAGGGAAAGGCCGGCCGGATCGCGGGGACGTGATTCGCCGTTGTCCAAGGGAATCACGGCAGGACGTCACTCCTTGTCGATTTCAATCAATTTCAGGTACTTCTCCCATTTTTCGACATTGCCAAGCCAGGCATATATGTTTTCCTTTTCGTCGCCGCCGTCCTTATGCACGTCCTTGAAGTGCACGTTCATCATGGACAAATTGTTTTTCAGGTTCATTTTTTCAATATATTCGTCGTTGTCATCGACGATATTGAGTACGATGAACCGGCGGTTGGGGAATATGTCGTCGATTTCCTCCAGGAAAATTCTCAATTCGTCAATGGTGTTGCCACGCGACACGAAGCATGTCCTTCGGGAATTCAAGATGCCGTTTTTCAAGTTCTCAAATCTTCTCGCCATTGTTTCGTGGAAGGTGCCGAGATAACTTTCGACGGTCTGGGTCTTTGGGAAGTCATGGATCGACGTCATCCCCGTTTCCTTGTCGTACACCCACCAGTGCGGTCCTTCCCAATCTTCCTTGACCCCGTAGCTTTTGAAAAAACCATCGAAACCGTTTTTGAAAAAATTCGTGACGGCCGACAGCCTGTAGCACATCATCCAGTCGAACGGACTGGAAAAGCTTCTCAAACCCAGGTCCTTGAGATGCTGGGCCGTCCTGCATGAATTCCCTATGCTAAGCACCAGGTCGGATTGTATTGTCGGCAGCCCGAACAGTGAGTCGTCGATTTTGAATTTCAGGATCAGGTATTTCCTGCGCAAACGGCGTCCTGCGGCCTTGCATATGCCCTTCAGCCCGCTTTCCCTGTATTTGCTGAAAATCCTTGTCGGTATCATCGTCGATTTTTTCTCCTTTGACGGAATCGGTTGGAAGCACCTGTCGAAAAAGTGCATGTCGAACGTTTGCGACAGGAAAACTCGTTCGAACCGGTGACCGCGATCACCTTGGAAAGATATCCAAAGCCATGGTCGATTACAAATGATCCGATTCCATGTCGATTGGAACGAAGTGTGAAGAAACGAGGCCAGATGCGCGGTCATGTAGTGCCATGCGAACCGGCGTCGACGGCCGAGATGCAGGTCTAGAGATCGCCGGCTGGCCGAAAAGCCGGATTCGAGAAAAACGAGCGTCGCAGTTTTTGATTTCACCCGGGTGGGCGTTATAGTAATAACTATGTAGGGACAATCGTCCGGGAACATACGTCCCGGCCGTCGTGTCGATGTTCGTCGCAGGGAAAACCGAATCGAACCATATGAAATTGAATCGCACGTTGCAGCTGGCCCTGGATCAGGTTCTGGTCCTGGTCGGCAAGGATTTCAAGCTGAAATACAATTCCACGGCAATCGGCTTTTTGTGGTCGTTGCTTGTCCCGCTGTTCATGAGCTGCCTGTATTACTTCGTGTTCGGCGTGGTCATGCGATGGGACGCGCACAATTATCTGCTCTACCTGCTTTGCGGGAATTTCTTCTGGCAGTATTTCTCCAACGTCGTGATGGTCAACGGCGGGGTGATGCAGAACAACGCCGGATTGCTGAAGAAAACCTCGTTCAAATATGAACTGCTGCTGTGGGGCACGTTCGTCGCGGAAGGAATCCATTTCCTTCTGACGCTGATAGTGCTTTTCCTGGCTATGCTTTGCCATGGAGTAACTCCCCTCTGGGGATGCGGCATCGTCAATTTCGCGGTGCTGCTGGTGTTCTTCCCCTTGTTCACGCTCGGAATCAGTTATTTTTACGCGGCGGCGAACATCTATTTCCGGGATCTGGAGCGGATAATGAACGTTTTCATGACGTTCTGGTGTTTCGCGTCGCCGGTGTTCATCCCGATCAAGTCGGTCCCTGCGAAGTACAGGTACGTCTACGACTTGAATCCGCTGGCGGGATTCATGGGGATATTCCGCGACATTTTCTACGAGCCGGGAATCCATCCGTCGAACTGGGCGTTCCCATGTTTCGTCGGCGTCGTGGTGTTCCTGCTCGGCCGCCGGTATTTCAACCGCATGTCGATTCGTTTCGCGGAAAGGATGTGAGACATGCCGATGAACGATATCGCCATTGAAATCAAGGATCTGACGAAGACATTTGCCGTCGAACGCGTCCATTACGGATTCAAGAACATGATATTGCATTTGCCGCAATACATCCGGGATCACCGCAGCTGCTATCACCATACGGCGTTGAACCATATCAACCTGACGATTCGCCGCGGAGAACGGGTCGGCATCAGCGGGCATAACGGATGCGGGAAAACGACATTGCTTTCCGTCATCGGCGGCGTTTGCAAATCTTTCTCCGGTTCCGTCCAGGTGAACGGACAGATATCCATGATGCTGGCCCTGTGCGCCGGTTTCTGCATGGAATTATCTGGACGCGACAACATCGTCCTGAACGGGGTTCTGCAGGGCAAGACACGCAAGGAGATGGCGGCATTGATGGACGACATCGTCGATTTCGCCGACATCGGGGAATACATCGACGCCCCGGTCTACCAGTACTCATCCGGCATGCAGGCTCGTCTCGGCTTCGGAATCATCACCGCCATCAAGCCGGACATCTTGCTGGTGGACGAGGTCATGGCCGTCGGCGACGCGGACTTCCGGGAAAAAAGCGAAAAACGGATCAACCGGCTGCTGGACAACGGGTGTACCTTGCTTCTGGTCTCCCACAACCATGACGACATAAGGAAGTATTGCCAGCGGGCAATCAAAATGGAGCATGGAAGCATTGTGTATGACGGTGGAATATAAGGTAGTGAAGTCCTCCGTTTCATAACGTCGGACGCCGCATGATCCCCAAGCAGGGGGGGCGTCGTTCGCATGCGTGGAAGACCGCGGCGGGATGGTGTATATTTCCAAAATATAAGATAGCGATTTGGTTAGAGGGAAGGGCGCCGGACAATCCTGTCGACGGAGTGAACTCCGGCCGTTCCGTCATCAAAAGGTTTTGTCGAAGAAAATGATTTTAATCCATGACCACTATCCGGCGGTAGCCACGGGGGGAAGCGATGCGTCCGTCGGCGTCCATGCGATCGAGCTGATTTTCAAGAACTGCGAGCGTTGCTATTTCCAGGAGGATCAATCGCTGTCTGGCGCGGTTCCGGAGGAAGAACACATCGGCCCGCTATGCACCTGCTACAAGGTCAATCCGCATATCCAGGAGCATCGCCAGTTGATCCGTTCGCTTGCGGAAAGGGCCGATGCCGTTTACTGCCATGTCCGGCCGGACAGTCGATTTCTGGCGTCTTATTCGATTCCCGCGGAAAAGGTAATCGTCAGTTTGAACGGCATCGCCGTGAATGAACCATCGACGAGGGGAAGCATACTGAAACCGAGAGCAGACGACAGAAACTCCGTCTCCGCCATTGGAAAATACGAGTGCCGTCGTTCCTGTCGCGACGAATATATCAAGGAGAAACGCAGGAGCAAGGACCTGCAGGAGATGCTCCAGGTGCAGGAGGCGAAGATAGGGAATGCCCTGTCGCTGATCGGCAGGCTCAAGAACTCAAAACGCGCAAGACTGCTGAAGCTTCTCGTCCTGATGAAGCATCCGGAACTGGTCGGCGAACGCAACGTGTGGTCTCTTCTTTCCAAGAAGCTTTTCCAGGCGAAGCAGTTCGATCCCAACTTCCACATATACAACGAGATAGAGACGATTTTGCGCCAAGCCCCCGACGCGGCATCGGAATCGGGGCGGTGTCAGTGTCCGGCCGCTTTCCGGCGGTCCGGACCGTTCGTCGGCACGGTTGTCATCTTCGCCTCCATTCCGTTCGACGACATCGGAGGAGGGCAGAGGAGCGCCCAACTGACGCGCTGTCTGCTCCAGCGGATGTACCGCGTAAAATACCTGTATGCATATCCGAAGGTCCAGAACGGGCGCGAGATTTTCAGCGAATTCGATTCTCCGCAATTCAGTCACCATTATTTCGAAAACGCAAGCGGCGCGGACATTTTCAATGACGTCGGTGGAAACGACATGGCGATCTTCGAGATACCGCATCCGGATTTTATCCCGATGCTGGAGGAATCGAAACGGCTCGGGCTTGTCACCGTCTACGAACGCATCGACCCCTGGGAGGAACTTGCGGGCAGCGATTGGTTTTCCAATCGGACCGAGGAGGTGTTCATCCGTTCGGCAGACCGGGTCTGCGCAACGGCCAAGGTGTTGCTCCAGAAGCTTGTGGCGTGCGGCCGGTCCGATGCGGAATACAGCCCCAATGCGGCCGACATCCGTTATTTCAACGCCATGACGGTATATCCGAAGCCCGTCGACATTCCCGGAAATTACCGGAAGACGCTGGTGTATTTCGGCTCGATGTACGGAAACTGGTTCGACTGGGATGCGCTGAAAAAGGCCGCGATGAAGAATCGCAGAAACGCGTTTCTCCTGATTGGGGATACTCCTGCGGACCGCCACGAAATGCCGGACAACGTCTTTTTCCTCGGAATGAAGGACAACGAAGAGCTCTCCGCCTACCTTGGCGCCTGCGACGCGGCCATTATCCCGTTCGTGCCGTCCAAACTCGTGGATGCGGTTTCACCGATCAAGGTGTTCGAGTACCTGTTCATGAAATGTCCGGTCATCACCAACAGAATGCCGGAACTGGACGGATATCCCGGAGTTTCCCAGGCGTCGAGTCCGGATGAATTCGCGGATTTGTGCAGTCTGAAACACATTGTCCGGGCGGACAGATCACAATCGGAACGCTTCATCAGCCGCAACGACTGGAACTCCCGGCTGGATGCGCTGGTTGCGACAAGAACGTTGCGCCATACCTACAGCATCGTTATCATCTTCCACAACAACGAACGAATCATAGAACGATGCCTTGAGACTCTCCTCTTCCATTTGAACGGATTGCCCGTCGAGGTGATTGCGGTCGACAACGCCTCCTCGGACAACGGGCCGGCCATCGTAAGGGAGAAATTCGGCGACCGGGTGAAGCTTATCCGCAACGATCGGAACGGGTGCTCCTCCGGTCGTAACCTTGGGGCAGCCGCCGCAAGGAACGAAAAGCTGATATTCTTCGATTCAGACCAGTGGTTTACGTCGCTGGCGTGGCTCTTCGAGTATGAATTTCTCGCGGACTTGGCGCCGCAGGTTGGACTGTTCGTCTGGGAGGGAGGCTGGCTCGAAACGGACGACCTCCGCGGGCGCATAGTTGACTACCTGCCGCAACGCGGCACGCAATCCCCGGAATATGTCGAATTGGGTTACCGGACAGACATGCACTACGCCGGGGCGGGAGGTCTGTTCATTTCCAAGAAATTGTTCGAGAAGGTCGGCGGGTTCGACGAGAAGTACGACCCCACGGTTTTCGAGGACACAGATTTCAGCATAAGCGTCGTCGACGCCGGATACAAGATCGCATATCGCGATTTCACGGGAATCGCGCACGAACCTAACCAGACGACTCGAGCGAACGAAAACAACCGAGAATATCAGAAATTATGGGCAAGGAACATGACTTACTTCAAGGAAAAATGGAGCAAGAAATTCGATTTCGTTGCCAATCCTACCACAAAAAATCTATTGTAGCATCGTGAAAAACATACTTGTCGTGTTCGGTACGCGTCCGGAGGTCATCAAGATGGCCCCCGTTGTCCGCGCATTGCGCGGCCGCCCAGGTGATTTCAATGTCAGGACATGTTCGTCGGGACAGCACCGCGAGATGCTGGAACAGGCCATGGGATTCTTCGATCTGGAAGCCGATTTCTGTTTCGATGTAATGACTCCGGAGCAATCGCTGGCGGATGAGACTGGCAAGATACTGAAGGGCATGGAGCAGGTCTTTTCGAAGTGGAGGCCGGATGTCGTGCTGGTGCAGGGAGACACGACGACGGTCATGGCGGCGGCCCTCGCGGCATTCTACCACGGGATCGAGGTCGGACACGTGGAAGCCGGTCTGCGAACCGGGAACCGCCGCTCCCCGTGGCCGGAGGAGATGAACCGCCAGCTGGCGTCCCGCCTGGCGACAATCCATTTCGCTCCGACGGAAGCGGCCAGGGAGAACTTGCTGAGGGAGGCCGTCGACCCGGAAACCGTCCACGTCACCGGGAACACGGTCATCGACGCGCTTTTCGAGGCCGTTCGCATCATCGACGGGGATTCGGGATTGCAAAGGCGCCTGGAGGGGAAATTCGATTTCCTGGATCCCGCCATGAAGCTGGTCCTGGTGACCGGGCATCGCCGCGAAAGCTTCGGGGAAGGCCTGAGGAACATCTGCCACGCGATCGAATACATCGCGCATCGGGGCGACGTCCAGCTGGTCTATCCGGTCCACATGAATCCGAATGTCAGGGGGCCGGTCGGGAAGATGCTCGGACATTGCCGGAACGTCTTTTTGATCGAACCGCAGGATTATCCGTCGTTCGTGCACCTGATGAAAAGAAGCCACCTGGTCCTCACCGATTCCGGCGGCGTCCAGGAGGAGGCGCCGTCCCTGGGCAAGCCGGTTGTCGTCACTCGTGACATCACCGAGCGTCCGGAGGCGGTGGCGGCGGGCACGGTTGTCGTCGCCGGGACGGATTACGGGAACATCTGCCGCCATGTCTCGCGGCTTCTGGACGATCCTGCCGCATACCAGGCCATGGCCCGGGCAATCAATCCGTACGGCGACGGCATGGCGTCCCAAAGGATAGCCGGAATTCTCGCGGGCAAGGGGATCGAGCCATGAAGATGCTGTATCTTTCCCCGATCCCGTGGGACGCGCCGAAGCAGCGGCCGCATTTCCTTGCCGAAACCTTCGCCGCCGCCGGTCATGAAACGTGCTTTTTTTACCGCGGCCCGTGGTGGAAAACGCGCGACATGACATTCCAGGCTTCGCAAAACCTGACGGTGTGCGAGAAATGCGTGCTTCCCGGCGCGTTGAAGATCCCGTTCGTGGATTCGATCAACTCCTCGCATTTGCGCCACTCGATTCCGTGGAGACGCTACGACGTCGTCTTCTTCACCGAGCCGCGGCATATGCTGCTCTGTCCGAGGGCCCGCGAATTCTCCGGCAGGATCGTCTACGACTGCATGGACCGGGTTCTGGAATTCTTCACGGGGGAGGCGAAAGCCAGATGCCTGCGCCTGGAACGGGAATTGTGCCGCCGGGCGGATGCCGTTGTCGTTTCGTCGGCACGTCTCGAGCGGCATGTCGTCGAAACCCATTCCGTCGACGATCGAAATGTGCATGTCATCCGCAATGCCGTCGATGGCGATATTGTCGCAAAACAGTGTTTGCCGCCCGTGCCGGGGGAACTGGTCTATGTCGGAACGATCGACTCCTGGTTCGACTGGGGAGCGTTGATATACTACGCCAGAAAACACCCGGAAAGAACGATTACGCTGGTCGGCCCGGTAAGGAGACGCCCCGCGATAATTCCCAAAAACATCGTCATGACAGGAGCCGTTCCCCACGGGCAGGCCGTCCGGCATATCCGCGGCGCCGCGCTGCTGCTGGTTCCGTTCAGGACGACCCCCCTCATCGACTCGGTGGATCCGGTGAAGATGTACGAATACCTGGCGTGGGGGAAGAGCGTGTTGTCGTCCCATTGGGGGGAACTGGACCACTTCCTTCCGGAGCCAAGATTGCGTTTCTACTGTTCCGGCGTCGATTTCGAGCAGCAGGCGGAGGAGATGTTGCAATCGGATTCCCCCGCGGCAGCGGAGCCGGATTGCGATTTCATCGCGAAAAACAACTGGAACGAACGGGTGAAGGAATATATTAGGTTGCTGGAGACGTTGTCGGTGGTCTATGCGCGGAGGGAACAATGCTGAAGGGCACAAGATTCAGAAAGCTATGCTGTGTTCTCGCATTTTTCGCCGTCGCGCTGAAAATCGGGTATTCCCTGTTCGTCGAGCAATACGGATTCGCCAATACGGGGAACTGGGATTGCCGGATGATGAAGTACACGGGAATCGGCTTCCGGTCCGCACCGGTTTATTTCACCTCCAATTCCCTGGACAACTTCGCCATCGTCGAAGCGGGCAGAACGCCGCGGTCGACGGAGGAGCTGCTGGTCGGAATATCCAAGGTGTTCGCCGGCGGAACCGATTACGACCTAAGGTACCTCGGTGCCGTCTGCATGACGCTTTACCTGGCCGGCATAGGACTGGTCCTCCTCTGGCTGGGAAAATCCAAGATCAACCCCTTGTCGTTCGTCCTCGGATTGTGCTGCGTCCTGGCGCTGTCGTTCGAGTCGGCCGCCTTTTCATTCTTCAATACATTCTATGCCCAGTCCGCGCTCTACGTGTTCTTTACGCTCTACGTCGGCTGTTTCCTGAACAACTTTTCCGGTTCCATTCGAAAAAGGATGCTGTTTTCCCTGGGCCAGGCCTGTTGCATTTTTCTTCTTGCATGGGCATCGACGGACGGCATCGTCCTGGTTCCGCCGCTGGTCCTGCTGTCGGTTTCGCAATGTATTCCGGCGCCGCCAGGCGAAAACGCGCGGAGAAAACGACTTCTCGCATACGTGGTGCTGACGTGCGCGCTATGTGGGTTTTGCTGGAAAACCGCAGTCGGCAGGATGATGGAGGACAAGGCCGAATTCTATCATCTCGTCCATTGCCATTTGCTGCCGTCAATGCACGATATCCCGCAATTTCTAAAAGAAAGGGGATTTTCCGAATCGGAGATACAGGAAACCGGAAAAATGCTCCACAGCAACGTCTATTCGACGAACGACGACATCGATTCGATTCGAAACCGGAAATTGCTCCGCAGGGAATTCATCGCGGACGCAATATTGCAGGAACCGTGGCTGATTGCGAAAATCCCCCTGTCGTATTCGAAAAACATCCTGCGGAGCGTGGACGGTTATGCCCGCGCTCCGAATGCCAAGACCGACAGGCCGATAGACCTTTCCGTGACGATGTTGCCACGGGGCGCCTATGGCATCGGACTGGTGTCCTGCCTTCTGCTGCTCGCCGTGTTCATGTTCAGGGAAAGCGATGACAGAAGGCTGGCCGGATTGCGCGGGATACTGGCGGTGCCGATGTGCTTTGTCGTGATTCTTGCGGCCCAGATGCCGTGGCTGCATCCGTATGACGAAATACTGGAATGCCAGTTCATGAACTATGTCATCCTATGCGCTGCGATGATTGCAATCTGCTGCATTTGCGAGGCGATTCCATGCTATTTGCCGCGGAATCAAGCGGTCGTGTCATGTATCCGGTCGCCGTTCGCGGTGCATGCGACCAAGGAGCTGCTGTGGGGCGTCCTGGTCGCCATGGCAGGTGTCCTGCTGATCGATGTCATTTCCTATTTTCCCTCCGGCTATATCGTTTTCTTCCTGAATCAGGGAAAGGACTTCTTGCTTGCCGCGTCGTTCCTGTTCGCCGTCTACCTGTGCTTCCGGTTCTCGACGACAATATACGCCGGTACCGCGCTTTTCGCCGCTTTCGCGATTTTGTGGGGAGTCGCCAACAAAGCGAAGCTGGGAATCCTCGGCGAGCCGGTTGCCAGGGGGGACTTCATTTCCATGGGGCACTTGCTTTCGTTGCGGTTTGTCCTCGTTTCGACTCCCGCATTGTACTGGACTTTCATCACCATCGGATTGATTTGCTGTTCGCTGGTCGTGTTCCTGTTTGTCTTCTACCTGAGGATGCGGGGGTGGAAACGCAGATGCGGAAAGATGCTCCTGTCATGCGCCGGACTGGCATTGCCGTGGTTGTCCTCATGCGCAATAGGTGCGGTCGCCAAGGGAAATGGAACGACTGGGTTTTCGCACCGCTGCATCCTGTCGTTTCTTTCTTCCGATGAACGGACCGAGGTTCCGGACTGGAGCGACATCAGCGAATACGCCAAGGAATCATCCTTGCTGGAGCAGCGGCGCGACGGCAGGGAGGAGGCGAGGAAACCGCTTGTCGTCGTCATTCTCTCGGAATCGCACATGAACGTGCGGAATCTGGACAAAATCATCTTCCATTCGCCGCCACCGTTCGATCTGGATTCACTTGCAAGGGAGTGCGAAAAATCAGGGGATGTGTTCGCCCGATCCGGGAATTTGTATTCCCACACGTTCGGCGGCATGACGGTTTTCTCGGAACTGGAGTTTCTAACCGGCGTGTCCCATGGGTATTACAACACGTATCCGCATCTTTACATCGATTCGGTGGGCAGGATATCGAATTCCATTCCGCGGACGCTGAACCGTCTCGGCTACGAAACGACCTATTGCGCGCCTTTTTCCGGAAACATGTTTTCGGCGTGCACGGTTATGCCGAAATGCCATTTCGGCAGAACCTTGTTCGAAGAACAATTCGTGCCGTCGTATTCCCCGTATTCCTATACGCCGGACAGGGACTCGTTCGCATGCCTGGAACGGCTTTTCGGCGACGAGGACGTTCCGAAGTTCTTCTTCCTTACGACAATGCAGAATCACTGGCCGTACCTGCATGACGGTGGAGAGCCGTTCCCCGTCTCCATGCCCGATACCACGGCGCCGGAAGTGCAGGATATTTTCCGCAGATACTGTAGCGGGCTCCGCGAATCGGAAATCGCATTCAAGGAGTTCCTGAAACATTTGCGGACGGAAAAGCGCAAGATACTTGTGGTCTTGTTCGGAGACCACGCGCCATGTTTCAGGACCGGCATGGGAACGGGATACGCCATCGACAACATATATCCCCTTTCGTCGGAACCGGACATGTCGCGTTTCGTGTACAGGACCCCGTATTTCGTCTGGGCGAATTACGAAATGCCGCATCCGGAGACCCTTGTCGCGGAAATGAATATCTTCGAATTGGGATGGCGCGTCTTGTATGCCGGCGGCGTAATCCCGATGCAGATGCCGATTCCCCTGTTCGATCATCTGCATGAGTCCGAAAACTGGAACCGCAATATCTTCATGGCCGGATACCAGCAGTCGCTGTTCCGTTCCAGGAGTTTCCTCGAGCCGGAGCACCAGCATGCGCTGGACATGTACCGCGTGTATAGTTTCCTTTCGTTGCTTCCCGAGGAGGCGAGGAAACGATGAAGGAATTCGAAATTAGCCATGGCCAGTCGCCGGGCGCGGGCTGCCGTTCCGCGGCAGTTTCCGGACAAGAGGCCGCAATCATGATCGATGTAGTTCTCGCCACCTACAATTCCAGCAAGTATCTGCGCCAGCAGCTCGATTCGCTGCTGGGCCAGGATTGCCATGGCTTCAAAATCCTGGTCAGGGACGGCGGTTCCACCGACGAAACACCGGAAATCATCATGGATTACCAACGTCGGTATCCTGGCAAAATAGAATTCATCCGCGGCGGCAGGTCATCCGTCATCGAGAATTTCGCGGCGCTTCTCCAGGCGAGCGACGCCCCGCTGGTAATGTTCTGCGACCATGATGACGTCTGGCTTCCGGACAAGATAGGAAATACTTTGGCGAAGTACCGTGAGATCGAGGAACGGAGCAATCAGGGTACGCCGATCATGGTTTTCACGGATTCCTATGTCGCCGACGAGAACTTGAATGTCATGGACACGTCGGCGCTTCGGTTCCAGCATCTGGATCCGAGGCATCTTTCCGTCAACCGACTGGTTTTGCAAAACGTTCCGTGCGGCAACACCATGCTGGTCAACCGCGCGCTGATCGAACTCGCCTTGCCGATTCCCGCGGACGCCGTCATGCACGACCACTGGCTGACCTTGGTGGCGGCCGCATTCGGCAAGATCGGTTTCCTGGACCGGCCCACGTTGTATTATCGTCAACATGGCGGGAATTATTACGGAGCGGTGCATTACTCCCCGTTGTCATTGTTGAAGAAGACGACGATGGGCAGGAGGCAGATAAAGTACCGGTTCGAGGCGGACATCCGGCAGGCGGTGGCCTTCGGGGAACGATACGGAGAACGTCTTTCCGAACATGACCGGGAAATGATTTCGTCGCTGAAAACGTGGGACGACTGCTCCTTCTGGAGGAAGCGCCGCATCCTGATCAAATACGGAATCATGAAATCCGGATTCTGGCGCAATGCCGGGATGTTCCTGCTTGTATGACGAGTCTGCGGCAATGGAAAAACACCCCGGTCCGACCTATAGTATTGCAAGTATGATTGACGGGATTGCAAACTCCCGATTAAACTTATTCCCAATGGAGGACTGATGTATGGAAAAGGATATTCTCGCGAGTTTCTTCTGGCCCGGAACCGGCGGACTGGAGTTCGGATACGTGGATGCGGACGGTGGAAGACACACACCGGATAAAGTTTCCGTCGAACAGACGGCGGTCGGGGCCAGAATCGACGCCGGCTATGCCGGAGGCATCGCCGAAACCATCTATCTCAACGCGACGTCGTCGGAGTCCTGCGAATACGTCTGCCGGCGTTCGTTCGTCAACAACGGACCGGCGGCGAAGGTGTCAGAACTCTTCATGGCAATAGACGGATTCTCCTTTGGCGGACCAGAGAAGTCTGACTACTTCTATCATGTCGAAAACCCCCGGGTATACGAACTGCTGGCGATACCGGTCGACCTCGACCGCATACACGGCGTCAAACTGCACGACAGCGGGTTCGACATCCAGGCCGGAAACCGCTGGGCGGATCCCGGAGTCATATGCGAACGCATCGGACGCAGTCCGTACCAGCCGTTCCCGGCGATACTCCTGGGCAATCTGAATACCGACCGCGGATTCGTCCACGGCACGCTGTCGCAACGGGTGTTCTTCCACAACTATCTCGTCGAGCACGCCGGAAACGGAGTGCGGTTCTCGATATTCTCGGGATTCAAGGCTGTGGCGTACCGCGAGATCGCGACCGGCGAGCGTCTGGACGATCTCTCGTATTTCGGAGCCGCCGCCTCCGACGACTTCGACCACATCTTCGACGGGTATACGGCGGAACTGCGCCGCAACCTGCCGCCGATGTACGGAGCCACGTCGATCAACCGCGACAACGTCGTCTGGGGAAGCTGGAACGACGGTATCTGGCGCGACGTCTCCGAGGAGATGCTGGTCGACGAGGCGAAGTACCTGGCTGCGAACTTCCCGACCTGCCGCTGGATGCAGCTGGACGACGGATATGCCGTCTACACCAAGTCGGCGCACGGACTTGGAATGCCGTATGACGCCGATGGACTGGACACGAAGAAGTTCCCACACGGCCTGCGCGGTTTCACCGACCGTGTGAAGGCCGCCGGACTGCGGCCCGCGGTGTGGATCGGCGGGTTCTGCCCGAAGGAGACGAAGATCTACCGGGAGCGCCCGGAGTGGTTCATCGACTACGACTATCGCGTCACGGACACCGCTCCGCTCGATGTCAGCCAGCCGGAGGTCCGCGCCTACATGGAGAAGGCGCTCGACTACTTCCTCAGGGAAGGCGGGTTCGAGGCGGTCAAGCATGACTTCTGGAGCTACGCTTTCGAGGACAGTTCCGATCTTCTCAAGCGCAAGGACCGCTCCGGCTACGAGTGGCGGGACTGGTGGACGTCGGAAATCCGCAAGCGCATTCCGGCCGACGGCTATTTCCAGACCGGATGCGACATCGTCATGGGCAATCCGTTTCTGGGGGAAAAGTTCAGCAACTACCGCTACGGAATCGACATAGGCGCGGGAAACTGGGAGAACGTGCGCATAAACTTCCTCTGGGGAATTGCCTGTTTCTGCACGCATACCGGAGATCTCTTCGTGCCGAACAGCGACGCGGTCGGACTTTTCCCCGGACTCGACGACACGGACGCGATGTTCTGCTACAACTACTGCATAACCACGCACTCCATGGTGGAACTCGCCGGAAAGCTGCGCGAGAATTCCAACCATCCGCGCTACAAGCTTCTGAAGAAGGCGGTATGCAACCCGGACAACGGGCGCGACGTCCACACCATCGGATACGACTACCGCGACTTCAACCACATGATCCCGCAGGCGCTGGGCTTCTTCGGCGGACATTTCTGCGCCGAATCGGTTCCGGAATGCCTGCCGTTCGAAACGGTCGGATTGTTCAACATCGAGGATGCCGAGGCCGATGTCATAGTCAAACGGGATGAACTGGAACTGCCGGACGGGGATTTCGTCGTGACCGACGTCTGGAGCAACAAGACGTGGATACTCGGAGACGCGATCGAAACGAAGCTCGGCTCGCACGGCAGCCGGCTGCTGGCGCTGTCCATGGCACGCCCCGATGCGATTCTCGACTCCAACATGCGCATCGTGTCCTCGCCGGACGGCACGTTGTCATTCGACTACGCCGGCGACGCGGAGCTCTTCACTTTGAGCGAGGTGAAGTCGGTCAGGCTTGATGGTGTCCAGGCCGACTTCAAGTGCGAGAAGGGAGACGGAAACTTCCGGCTGACATTCCGCGTGGACGGCGCATCATCGTTCGAACTTGGGTTCTAGGATGTTGACGACGGCTCTACTTTTCGTGGCCGGCGGCATCGGACTCGCCTCGCTAGCCGTGGCATGCCGCAGGGCGTCACTGGAAAACATCGTGACATACGAGCGTTTCGCCAGGGAGCGTACAGTCGGGACGGTGCTCGGACTCGTCGTGCTGTTGTGGTTCGCACGGCATGCCGTCGATGTATTCCCCGGCACAGAATGGCTGTATCTGGCCGCCGTCGTCATGGCTGTCGCCGGCTGGTTCTGCCTGGACTATCTCATGGCGCGGGCCGTCGCCGGGGCGCTGATTGTCCTGGCCTACGAGGCGATTCACCGTTCGTTCGACCTGCAATTGCCGTTGAGACACGTCATAACGTTGTTGTCATGGACAGCCGGAATCGGCGGAATGTGGATATCCGCGTATCCGCATGCGCTACGGGATCTGTTCCGCCGCTGCGCCGCGAAAGCGGCCGTGAAATGGGTGACGGTGGCGTTTCTCGCCGTGTATGCGCTCTTCATGCTGGCGTCCGGAGCGATGGCGGTATCGAGATGACAAAGGATTTTCTTCGCGAGTGTGAAGTAGCCGACCCGGATGGTTTCATGACGCGCTGCGAGGAATTGCTCGCATTGCTCGCGAAAGCCAACGAGACATGCAATCTCACCAGAATAGTCGAACATGACGAGTTCATGGAAAAGCACGTCGCCGACAGTCTTGCCATTGCATTGGATTTCCCGGAATTCGCGAAACGCGACCTGCGGGTGGCCGACATCGGCTGCGGAGCCGGATTCCCCTCGCTGGTTCTTGCGATGGCGTTTCCTAATCTCCGCGTGACCTCGATCGATTCCACCGGCAAGAAAGTCGCCTTCGTGGAGCGGACGTCCGGAGCGCTGGGACTTGGAAATCTCACCGCCGTGCATGGCCGTGCCAACGAGCTCAACCGCATGGACGAATACCGCGGACGGTTCGACGTGGTTACTGCCCGCGCGGTAGCCCCGTCCTGGCGGATAGCGGCCGATACATCCAACTTTCCGTCCAGGCGCGGCAGATTCATCTTCTACAAGACACCGGAGCAGGCGACGGAGGAACTTCCGGAACTTCGAAAAGGAAGGGGTGACTGGAAGTGGTCTGTGACAAACGAACGCGTCTTTTCGTACGGGACGCGCTGCTTCGTGCTGGGTGAAAGGTAGTCGCCTAGCGGCCGGACAGTATTTTTTCCGCCAGCTCGTCATTGACGATACGCAACCCGAGCTGACGCGCGAAGTCCGCTGCTTTCCGAAAACTTCCGTCAGAAAGATTCGGCAGATGGTGGGCGTCCAGCCCGATTATCGCGGGAGCTCCTTCCGAGGCCAGTATTTCCCAAGCCTCGCGCCATGGATATCCGCGGCGGGTCGACGTGACCTCTACCTTGCGGCGCATGCCGTTGGCGTTGACCTCCAGCGGAATGTTTTCCTCGCGGGAAATCTTTCCAAGTTCGCGGAACGCCTTTTCAAGCTTCGCCGTCATTCCTCCGACGTAGTGGAAAGCCGCGACATCCGGATGGGCGAGAAACGTGATGAAATCGCGGCAATGACGGGCCATGTCGATGGAGCCCTCGACGAACGCCAGCATCGCTTCCTCGCCGTAGAGTTCCCGCTGGATGAACATGATGAATTTTTCACCAAGGAACATCTGGTGCACACTGCCGATGAGATAGTCGAACCGCCGGCATTCATGATATTCCCTGCGGTAGATGTCCATCTCTCCCGGAACGTAGTCCAATTCCAGTCCGACCGGAATCCTGAGTCCGGGGAACTCTGCCGCCAGTTGTTTCATGAGGCATTCGTATGCGCCGATGTCATCGTATCCCATGCGGTCGAACTGGACATGCCGATCGGGGAAGGGGGCGTGATCGGAGAAGCCGAACACGGAATACCCCTCCTGAAGAGCCAAACGGCACATCGCCCTCGGATCGCCGGTCGCGTGATGGCACATCGGCGTATGGGTGTGGAGATTTACAAGGCGGTTCACGGCGAGGGCTTTACTCCACCGGAACGTGGACGTCGATCGGCTTGGCCTCGAAGGTGTTTGCGACATCGGCCACGAACTTGTCGTTCAGCGAGTTCTCGATGAGTTCCGGGTGCGACGAGATGACGCTCTTGCGGTGGAATTCACCGGTACTTTCGGTCCGGGATTCGACAGGCTGCTGGGAAACCGGTTCCAGAGTCGCCTCCGTCTCCACCTCCGGGACTTGTGCCACGGGCGTCGGGCAGGGCTCCGCCTCGTGCTCCAGGGGCGGCGGAGCGACCGGCGTTGCGCCGGGGGCCGCGGAATGTTGAAGCACCATCACCTGCG
>JAKSOH010000089.1 GCA_024405675.1 Victivallaceae bacterium | reverse complement strand
CCGCGTCTGGCGAACTCCCCCGGTACCCTGGCTTCGCATTCATCGTCATAGTCCATGGCTGCCAGGCGCTTGAGCAGATCCTCCATTTTCAGCGTCATTCCACGCCGAACGGCGAGACGAGACTCAGCCGCCGCCCTCGGGCTGCGCGCCGCGCCGGTTACCGCGTGTACACTGGCTATCGCCATGTCGCATTCGCCTTGAAGCAGGAGGTCTAGCGCCTTGGCCCGCCTGGCATCGTCGCCCATATACATGAGCTTTCCGCGGCCGTTTTCCGGAATCATCACGATCCGCCGGCGCAGTCCGGTGATTTCCTGCACCTCCTTCATGACCGCGGCGACACGTTCTGCCGACTTGCTGTCCGGAACCACCAATACGCCTGGATGATGCGAGGATATGTTTTCGGCCATGGCGACAATAGCCGCCGACTCCGCCTGGCATCCCGTCTTGGAGATGCCCCAGCGGCCGGAGTTCGTGATGTACCTCTTTAGAAAGTCTTCTAGAATCATGTCGCAATCAGTCAATTCGTCTCGTGACTGCGCCGTCGACAAAATGCGCGTCGTCAAATTGCAAAGATACATCAAGACCGATAAAAAGGAAAATGGAAATCCTGCGAAAATCGCGATTCCCATATTTCAACATGTATGCGCTTTAGCAGTAGCGATGGCGATGTGTCGCGTAAACTGACTTGGAAATGCCGTGAAAAGTCATTCAGTATTACGGAACGAGAGAAAACGGTCAGCACAAGGACAGGAGGTCAGGCGAGGATGATTCAAAATTGGAATTCATGAAATAAAAACCAAGTACGGGGAATGGCAGGGGAGATGAATGAAAACCAAATTAAGCCGGTGCGAACAAAGGCGTCGCCTGCACGCGGGGACGTGTCGCAAGGACGCCGCGGCAAATGGAAATGTGAAGTCGGCCGGAAACGCGAAACGAAAGAAGCGAACCGGCAAGGAAAAAGAACCACGAGGAGGGGAAGAAATGATTGACGAAGAGAAGACGAAGAAGATGGACGAGAAAATCGAAAACGAGGAGTTCGAGGTGAGCGCCTACAGCATGGACGATGACGACCTGGATGACATTTCCCGCTGGGATGACGGCGGGGATGACGAAAGTTGCGACGAGGAGGCCGATAGTTACATTCGGTGGGCGGCGGGAAGGGCCGCGGCCATAGCAGCGATTCCGCTCCCCCTGGCTGACATTGCGCCGCTAATCGCGAACGAGGTCTACATGATACATCGGCTGGCCGGAGTTTATGACAAGCGCATTGACGAGAGCGTGGTGACCATGCTTCTCGGATGTGCCGGCGGGGCGTTCGCAGGCAAGATGCTTGCGTCGTTCCTGCCGTTCATCAAGATCGGCATAGCCGCAGGAATCACCTATGCCCTCGGCAAGGCGGTCAAGGCGTATTTCAAGAGCAGCATGAAACTCGGTATCGATGAGATAAAGCGTATATTCGAGGAGGAGAAGAAGAAGAACAAGGGCCAAAAGTGGGAGCCCATCGACGAGGACGAGCCCATTGAGGTCGCTGCCGGCTGCGGAGCCATGGCGGACGAGAAGCTCATGAATGCGGGGAAGCGCTTCCAGGTGCCCTCCGTCTACGCGGAACCGACAAAGATGCTTCTCGAACATTTCGAGAACACCCGCGACCAGCTGCCGATAGAAGGCGGTTGGGGATATTCCGCGGATGACGCGGTGGTCATCAAGTCAGAGGATCCGGAGATAAATCCGGGGAATCCGCTGGATGGCATTTCCGTGGAGAATGTATTCATCCACTATCGTATCCGCGAGGAACTGGAGTATGTGAGTCCGGTCAAGTATCACTTGATCGACTGGCATCATACCGGACAGCGCCTGGTTTATATCAACGGACGTCCGCATGATGTCGTGGCATATGTGGTCGAGACCATGCCAGGCGAAAAGTGGACGGAGCTTTGCGATGACTATGCGGCGCACAACGGATACAAGGACGATCCGGAAGGTCTGGCGAAGCTCGATGCCCGGCGCGACGCCTTGATCGAGCGGTATGCGGGAGAGGCCTACATGGACATCTCCGATTGGTTCGGCCGTTGTTGACGGCGATCCGATATAAAACGGAGAAAGCGTCCGCCGCAGCGCGACGGACGTCTTTTTTACGCTTTTTTGTGATTCCGTGGCAAAAACGATTTGACAATGCATTGAAAAAGGTGTATATTCCGCCGAATTATATTAAGGGGGAGGTGTGCCTTTGTTTTTTAGACGCAGTTCTTCCTGTCGGTTTTTTGAACTTATTGTGTGGGCGTGCCGATGGTGCGCCGGTTAACAGTGCGAGGTGCTTATGGCTACAGAAAAGAAGACGGGAAAAGTTTCCAGTGTCAAGGTCAACAAGCCGGTCGTGAAGAAGCCGGCTCCCAAGCCGGTGGCTCCGGTAAAGAAGGCCGTGGAAGTAAAAAAGCCGGCGGCAGGGACCACGATTGCGAAGAAACCGGTGGCAAAGCCCGTTGTTCCGGCGAAAAAAATCGAAGATAAGCCGGTTGTCAAGGCTGTTGTCGCCAAGAAACCGGTTGCGCCCGTCAAGCTTGTTGCCACAGCTAAGAAGCCGGCGGCTAAACCGGCGGTCCCGGGAAAAAAGGTAGTGGAAGCCAAGAAGGCGGTCGCCAAGGCCCCGATTGAGAAGAAACCCGTAGCCAAGCCGGTCGTTCCGGCGAAGAAAGTCGAGGCCAAGCCTGTTGCCAAGAAACCGGTTGCACCCGCCAAGGTTGTGGCCATGGCGAAGAAACCGGCGGCTAAACCGGCGGTCCCTGAGAAAAAGGTAGTGGAAGCCAAGAAGCCGGTCGCAAAAGCGGCAGCTGCCAATAAATCGGTTGCTCCAGTCAAGGCCGTCCCCGAGACGAAGAAGCCGGTGGCTCCGGAAAAAAAGGCTCCTGAAGTGAAGACGGAGATCAAACTCGTTGCGAAGCCTGCCGAAGCCAAGAAGCCGGTTTCTGCAGTGAAGTCGGCCGATGTCAAGAAAAACGTTGCGCCGGCGGAAGCTGAAGACTTGACGAATGGAAAGATTTCCGAGGACAAGAAGGAAAAGGTGTCGCAGCGCGGAAAGCTTGCCATTAAAATCAGAGTAGGCAGCGAATCTCTCAAGTTCGCCCCGCGGTCCCCGGCCCAGGCGACGCCGCCTCCGGTGGAAGTCGAGGTTCCCGTGGTTCCCGATGCGCAGGGAGTTTCCATGCCGGTGATGAGAAATACCAAGGCGGCGAAGGATGCGGAACGCAAGAAGCGTCTTAGCGACAGGACCAATACAGATAGCAAGACCGACAGCATGAAACACTACATGTACGAAATCGGTCGCTATTCCCTGATTACCAAGGAAGAGGAAATCGAGCTCGCCGCCCAGATTCACGGCGACGATCCGGATCTGAGCAAGAGGGCGCGCAGTACCATGATCAAGGCCAATCTCAGGCTGGTGGTGAAGATCGCGCATGACTTCAAGGGACTCGGACTCCCGCTGCAGGACCTCATCTGCGAAGGCAACATCGGACTGATGAGGGCGGTGGACAAGTTTGATCCGACCAAGGGCGCCAAGTTCAGCAGCTATGCCGCCTGGTGGATCAAGCAGTCCATGCGTCGTGCCATTGCCAACCAGAGCCGTACCATCCGCATTCCGGTTCAGAGCGCGGCCAAGATAACCAAGATCAAGATGGCGAAGGTGCGCCTGTGCGAAATGTTGGGACGCGAGCCTTCCGATGCGGAGATTGCGGAGGAGACCGGTTTCAGCGAACGCACGGTTTCCGGACTGCGTCTCGCCGATCTGCATACTATTTCGCTTAACGATCCTATCCAGCAAGGCGAGGAGGGCGAGTTCCAGGATATTATCCCGGATCCGCAAGCCAAGACTCCGGAGCAGATTGTCAGCGAACAGGAGATGAAGGATCGGCTGCACGCCCAGCTGGAGCGTCTCGACGAGCGCGAACGTAAGATTATCGAGATGCGTTTCGGACTCAAGGGCGGTCGCGCGTTGACCCTCGAGGAGGTCAGCCAGGAGATTGGCAGGACTCGCGAGCGCGTCCGCCAGATACAGAACCAGGCCATTGCCAAGCTTAAGCGCTTCCTTACCGAACCTTAAGCTCGCAACGAGGCAATGAGATGACAAGTGCCGCTAGTCATGCGATAAACGTCGCATGACTGGCGGCTCTTTTCTTGCGGTGACGGAGTCATGATGAAATTGTTTTCCATGTTGCTGGCGGCCATGCTGGCATTGTCGTTGTTTGGCGATGCCATCGACTGGTCCAAGGCAGATGATGTAGGCAATGGCATGCTCTTCTTGCGTCTGGCCCTGCAAAAGCCATGCACGCAGAAAGTGTGTATTCTACGCATCGATGTTTCCAACCCGAAGCTCAGGTTCACCGCGACACGCAGGGATCCGCTATGGGGGAGACCGATGCCGGACCGGCAGGGAATGACGATTCGCACCAAGCGCGTCACTACCGCCGATTTCATGATGGAGTGCCGGAGCAGGCGTCTGGATCTAGTCGCGGCGTTCAACGCCGCGCCATGGGTTCCCTGGGAAAAGCCGTTCAACCACCGTTACGGGGATCCTTCCGGAGTTAACATCACCGACGGTATCGTCATCACCGATCATCGCGGCAAGAGTCCTGCGTTCGTCGTCTACAAGAACCGTGCGCTGGATATCGTCGACGAGGTTCCTGTCTCCGATTATGGAAAGATAAAGGTGGCGGCGAGCGGATTCTCCATCGTTCTACGCAAGGATTCGGTCATCGCTCCGGATTCGGACATGACACGGCATCCTCGTATGGGATATGGTCTTTCCGCGGACAAGAAGTATTTCTACGTGATAACCGTAGACGGCCGCGAGCCCGGGTGGAGCGACGGGGCCACTCTCAAGGAACTGGCATTGTTGTTTGTGGATGCCGGTGCCGCCGACGCCATCAATATGGACGGCGGCGGTTCCACTACGTTATGCCTCTATGATGCGAACAAGGAGATACCGGTGATGATGAATCATCACAAGGGTAACGGCAGGCGCAATGTCGCGTCAAACATCGGCGTTTATGTGGTAAAGTAGAATTCTACCGCGCGATGAAGTCGCGGATGAAGCCGTCCATTTCCTCCTTGGCGACAACCGACTTGTGGAGTTCCACGCCATTGCGAAGCGCCGCGATTGGCGCGGGAATCGCCTGTTTCGTGAGTTTCGCAAGCAATTCGACTCGCGCGAACTCGTCGTCTGGAAGATCGGTACATCCAATCGATTCCAGAACCGCTCCGGAGAATTTGAACGGGGATGCAGTCGAGGCGATGACGACCGGTGTGTAGTCACCCGTTTCCTTCAGGTACTGGCGGTAGGCCCCAACAGCAACCGCGGTGTGCGGATCGCACAGGTATCCTTTCTTATACATGTCGCCGATAGCCGCCTTTGTCTGGTCTTCGTCGCAATATGCGCCGTAGAATTCCGACTGCAGTTGTTTCAGAGCCTTCTCCGGTATTTTATATTTCGATTCCGTCGCGAGTTTTTTCATCAATTCCGCGACCGTCTCGCAGTTTCCTCCAAGAAGATGATAGAGCAATCTTTCCAGGTTTGACGACACCAGGATGTCCATCGACGGACTGATTGTCGTGTGGAACGGACGATTGCGGTTGTAGGTTCCGGTTCTAATGAAATCGGTTAGCACGTTGTTGCTGTTTGATGCGCAGATGAATCGCGCGATCGGTACGCCCATTTCCTTGGCATAGTAGGCGGCGAGTATGTCGCCGAAGTTTCCGGTCGGCACGGCGACGTTGATGGGATCGCCTTGCTTGATACGACCGGCAGTGACCATGTCGCAATATGCCGACACGTAATACACGATCTGCGGGACGAGACGTCCGAAGTTTATCGAATTTGCGGACGAGAACGAGCAATCGTGGCCACTGAGGAATTTCGCCATCTCCTCCGAGGAGAAAATGCG
>JAKSOH010000088.1 GCA_024405675.1 Victivallaceae bacterium | reverse complement strand
CTACCGCTCAAGGGACTGATCGACGTTGACGCCGAGTTGGCCCGTCTGGACAAGCAGCGCGCCGACCTGGTCAAGTGGATCGCTTCCACCAGGGGACGTCTTTCCAACGAGAAGTTCGTTTCCAGTGCTCCGGCCAATGTCGTCGAGGCTGCGCGCAAGCAGTTGGCCGATCTCGAGGAGAAGCTGGCGCGCACCGACGAGCTCGCCGCCTCGCTCAAGGCGTAGAGCCAGATATCAATACGAAAATCCGGCCCGCCGAGTTGGTTGACTCGGCGGGCCGGATTTGCTGTCGATCGTATTGAAACGCTATTTCGCGGGCGCGGCAACGACCGGAACGGCCGGCGTTGCCTCATCCTTCTTGAGGGAGATGAATACGTCGTGTCTGTCCAATGTGTGCGAGCCCGCGGAGGAGAGCAAGCCGAACAGCGGAACAATGACGAAAATACCGCAAACAAGGTCCAGCATTCCGCATATTCCGAAGCGATTGTATACGACTTCATGATGCGGCAGATAGCCATCCTTGATGACTTCTAGCGCCAGGGTGTCGTCGCCTCTTGCGCTGAACGAGAAGGGAGGCTTCCCAACCCTGCCGTTTGCGATGACGGTGGCATCGGCAGGTACGGTGGTAACGGTCACCGTTTCCTCCTTCGGTGCGAACATCGAACAGCCGCAGCACGATAGCGCCAGCAGCGCGGATATGGACCTCTTGGCGATATTCGAAGCTTTCATTTCTATCTTCCTTATTGTTGATGCATCCCTTGCAATCTATGAAAATGGCCGCCGTTTCGGACGGTTCTATTTCGTTGCCGCCGCTGGAGCAGCCGCTGGAACTGGAGCCGCTGGAGCCGCTACAGGAGCCGGAG
Source organism: Victivallaceae bacterium (assembly GCA_024405675.1). Classification (GTDB taxonomy): domain Bacteria; phylum Verrucomicrobiota; class Lentisphaeria; order Victivallales; family Victivallaceae; genus UBA1784. The sequence goes on along the minus strand of JAKSOH010000088.1, from coordinate 5,083 downwards.
CCACTTGCGCAGCCGCCTTCTGCTGCAGGACGGCGACGACGTCGTTCTTCTCCAGTGTGTTGGAGCCGTTGGTCGAAAGCAATCCAAGCAGCGGAAAACCGACGAATATTCCTCCGATCAGGTCAAGCGTGCCGCAAACTCCAAGCCGATGCCCCAGTATCTCCTTGTACTGATGATAGCCGTCTTTTTCCACCAAAATGGTGATGTGTTCGCCGCAGGGAACGTCGAACACGGCCGGCGTCCGGCCTACCTTGCCGCTGACAATGACCGTCGCGTCTGACGGTACGGACGAAACCTTGATGGTTTCCTGCTTCGGTGCGAACAGCGAACATCCGCAGCATGCGAATGCGAGCAGCGTCGAAGCGGAACATCTTGCAATTGCCGGAAGGTTTTTCTTCATTTTTCTTCTCCGTTGTTTTAACATCAGAAAAACAATGTCGCCGACGGACAAAATCCTGTCGTTCGCGCATCGGGAAAACAATGCCGAATGCCACGGACTATTGTAAATCGCCTGCGTCTCAAAATGAAAATGCGGAACGGTACGCAGACAATGAAAAACCAATGGAGCCAATTGTCGGACTCGAACCGACGACCTGATGATTACAAATCAACTGCTCTACCAGCTGAGCTAAATTGGCCTGTGACTTTTCCTTAAGATAGTGTTGCGCGCGCCTTATCGCAAGCCGATACATGTGAAAATGGCGAAATTCCCGTCTTTAACATCTTTTTTCATGTTGTCTTGCGCGATTGAAATCGCCTCGGCATAAGGTTAACTTATCAAAAAGTAAATTAACTAGGCAACGGAGTCCGGCATGGCAGACTATAACGCAGACAGCATCATGACGCTTGATTCTCTCAAGCATGTGCGTTTGCGCCCCGGAATGTATATCGGCCGCGCCGGCGACGGCAGTAATCCGGAAGATGGCATCTACATTCTGCTCAAGGAAATCCTCGACAATAGCATCGACGAGTTCATCATGGGGCAGGGCAAGCGAATCGATGTCTCCGGCACGGACGACCGCTCGGTCATGGTGCGCGACTACGGACGCGGAATCCCGTTGGAAAAACTGGTCGAGTGCGTCTCGGTTATGAACACCGGCGGCAAATACAACTCAGACGCCTTCCAGTTTTCAATCGGCATGAACGGAGTCGGTACCAAGGCCGTCAACGCCCTTTCGTCCTCGTTCTGCGTGCGGAGTGTGCGCGACGGCAAGTTCCGGGAGGTCGAGTTTAGCTGCGGCAATAAGCTCGCCGACCGATCTGGAAAGACCGACGAACGCAACGGCACGCGCACCACGTTCACCCCGGATGACACCATATTCCCGGGATACAGGTTCCTCAAGGACTTCATCGTCAAGCGCATCTGGATGTACACCTATTTGAACTCCGGTCTTTCCATCTATTTCAATGACGAGCGCTACTTCTCGCCGGACGGACTTAAGGATCTCCTGTCGGCCGCGGCCGGTGAGGACAAGCTCTACGACATCATCCACTACCGCGGCAAGAACATCGAGTTCGCTCTCACCCACGGCGAAAGCTATGGCGAGACCTGTCAGAGCTTCGTCAACGGACAGTACACCCGCGACGGCGGCACCCACCTCTCCGCATTCAAGGAGGGGATACTCAAGGGCATCAACGACTACTGCGGCAAGAGCTTCAAGAACGACGCGGTGCGCGACGGATTGGTTGGTGCCATCGCCATCCGGCACAAGGCACCGATGTTCGAATCCCAGACCAAGAACAAGCTTGGTAACACCGACATCCGCGGTCCGATTGTGGCAGAGGTCTCCAAGGAGGTGTCGGATTTCCTGCATCGTAACAAGCCGATCGCCGACATCGTCGTCGCCAAGGTTGAGAAGAACGAGAAACTGCACAAGGACATGTCCGATCTGCGCAAGAACGTGCAGAAGGTCATGAAGAAAGTCAGCATCACCAATCCCAAGTTGCGCGACTGCCGCTACCACGTCGGCGACAAATGGCCGAAGAACGCCGAGCCGAAGGAAACTATGATTTTCATCACGGAGGGAGATTCCGCAGGCGGATCCATGACCCAGCGTCGCGACGCCGACTGCCAGGCGATATTCATGCTCAGGGGCAAGCCGGAGAACTGCTTCGGCCGCACTTACGAGGCGGTCATCACAAAGAACGAGGAGCTTTCGCTTTTGGTCCAGGCGCTCGGCATCAGCGATGCCAGCGTCGACGAACTGCGCTACGACAAGGTCATCATCGCGACCGACGCCGATGTCGACGGAATGCATATCCGGAACCTTTTGCTGACGTTCTTCCTGTCGTTCTTCAGCCAGATGGTGCTAGAGGGACGGCTATATGTCTTGGAGACTCCTCTGTTTCGAGTAAAACTCGACCGCACTGACATTCGCTACTGTTACAACGACGCGGAGCGTGACAAGCTGCTCGCATCGATTCCCAAGAACGTCAAGACCGAGATAACCCGGTTCAAGGGACTTGGAGAAATAGACCCCAAGGACTTCGACCAGTTCATCGGCGAGAACATGCGGTTGTCCCCGATATCGCTGGACAACCTGCACGGCATCGGCGACATGATTAAGTTCTTCATGGGCGAAAACACTCCGACGCGCCGCGACTACATCATTTCCAACCTCGAGATATCCGACTATGAGTGACGAAGAGAACAAGCCCAAGGACGATATCGAGACCGTCGCGGACGTTCCGGTCGACAGGCCGGATGACGCGGAGGATATCCAGGAGGCCGCCAGCAAGGCGATGGCCGCCCGCATGCAGGGGGACAACGATCTCTTCCGGAAGATGATAGAGCGCAATTTTCTGGACTACGCCCAGTATGTCATCGGTTCGCGCGCCATTCCGGATGTCGACGATGGAATGAAGCCGGTTCACCGCCGCATCATGTGGACGCTCTACGAAGCCTGGGACAACGGCCGTCTGACCAAGACCGCCAACATCGTCGGCAATGCCATGCACTACCATCCGCATGGCGACCAATCGGTGGCGGGCGCCGTGGCGACGCTGGCCCAGAAGGGCGGATGCATCCAGGAGCGGAGCAAGGCTCCGGCGTCCCGCAAGGCGCCAGATTCCCAAAAGCCGAAGAAAGGACAGAAGAAGGAGTCCGTGCAGGTCGATTCGGAGGGGTATGTCGTCCATTACGTCGACACGCCGTACTTCATCGCCCAGGGCGGTAACTTCGGCAACGTCCTCATCGGAACCGATCCGGCGGCGCCGCGTTATACAGAGTGCGCATTGAGCCGACTTGCCTACGAGACTCTGTTCAACAACGACATCACCGATTTCGTCCCCAACTACGACGGTCGTCGGCGCGAGCCCAAGGTTCTTCCAGCCAAGATACCGAGCTTGTTGCTTCTCGGCAGCGACGGCATTGCCGTCGGCATTTCCACGTCGGTGCCGCCGCACAACTTCAACGAGCTGATAGACGCGGAGATCGCCATCATCCGCGGCAAGCCGTTCGTCTTGTATCCGGACTTCCGGCAGGGCGGACTCATGGACGTCAGCGATTACAATGACGGCGAGGGAACTTTGCTGTTTCGCGGCAGGATCGACATCGACGGACGCGACATCGTCATCCGCGAGCTGCCTGCCGGAACCACCACCGCCACCATCATCGATTCCATTGACAAGGCGGCCAAGAAGAACAAGATCCGTATCGCCAGCATCAACGACTATACATCCGACCATGTTGAGATCCGGGTGACCCCGATCCGCGGATACGACCCAGAGAAGACTCGGGACGGACTCTTCATGAACACCTTGTGCCAGGTCCGCATGAGTCCGAAGATGTGGGTCATCTGCGACCGGCGTCCGGTCCAGATGTCGGTAAGCGACATCCTGCGCCGCAACGTCGACAAGCTGATGATGTACAAGATGAAGGAGTACGAGATACAGCTGGAGAATCTCTATGCCCTTCGCCATGCCAAGACCCTGGCGCAGCTGTTTTTCGAGAACCGCATCTACAAGCGCATCGAGGAATGCCGCAGCCACGAGGAGGAGCTCGATGCGGTCCGTACCGGGCTGGAGCCGTTCCGCAAATGGCTGAGCCGCGACGTAACCGACCAGGACATCGACAAGTTGCTGGCCCTCCCGGTTTCGCGTATCGCGAGGTTCGACATCGAGAAGAACGAGCGCGAACTCCAGAAGATCGCCGAGGACATCGAATCCGTGATCTACAATCTCGGACATATCGCCGAATGCACAATCAAGTATCTCAAGGAAATCAAGGCTAAGTACGGCGCGATGTTCCCAAGACTGACCGAAATCACCGAGCTGGACGACATCGACCGCCGCAAGACGGCGCTGCGCAACATCAAGATCTACTGGGACAAGAAGAACGGATACATTGGAACCGCGGTGAAGAGCGACGAGTTCGTCGTCAGCAACGAGTTCGATCGGTTCGTATGCGTCTCCAAGGACGGTACGTTCAAGATAATACAGTCGCCCGGATCCAAGATGTTCGTCGACAAGCTTTACGAATTTCGCGTCTACAACGCCGCCGACGAGTTCGGCATCGTCTATCGAGAGAAGAAGAGCGGCAAGCACTACGCGAAGCGCAGCAAGATAGGCGGATTCATTCTCGACCGCGAATACTCCCTGGCGCCGGCCGGGTCGGTCTTGGAGCTTATGACGCCGCGTCCCGATGCAATCTACGAACTGGTCGAGGAGGACAAGAAAGGCAATTCGACGTCGAGGGAGCTGAATCTCATGGAGCAGCCGCTTCGTTCCGCGAAGGCGAGGGGGCTTCTCGTCGGTGACGGGAAACTGGTCAAGATAACCCATTCGAGATATCTGACTCCGGAGGAGCTCGTGACGTATTCCACCGCCGAAGTCCAGGACGACGAGGACCAGGAGGACGACGGCGACGATGTTTCCGAAGAGCCGGAGGAGGCGTTGGTCCAGGTGGCCGGCACTCCGGTGATGGTGAGGAAGTCCGCCGTGAAATCGTTTCCGAAGTCGGAACCGCCGGTAAGCGAGATGCTGGAGCATTTGGAGGCAGTGGAGCCGCTTCCCAAGTCCATGCCGGCGGTGACTCCGGATGACGGAACCGCCAAGGAGGGAAAAGCTCCGGTAGAGGACACGG
>JAKSOH010000087.1 GCA_024405675.1 Victivallaceae bacterium | reverse complement strand
GACGGACAATCCAAACGACAACATCGTGGTTCTGGATTCCGCCGACGGAGCGATGAAGATGGCCGTGGCGGCCGGCCCGTTCGCAAGTGGGGCGGATCTCTTCAATTTCGCCAGGACCGCAATGCCGGAAGCCGAGCGTCCGGATGCCAGGGCCGGATTCGCGGAATACTACAAACGGATTATCGCGTTGGCGGCGAACCAGGCGGCCGGAGGTCCGGTGGTCGTGCTCGGACACTGTTCGGTGAGCGGGGCGAAAGTCAGCGACGACGACTCGGAACGCGGGCGTTCAATCGGCGGCATTGACGTGGTCGACAATTCGGTGTTCGAGGGCGCCGACTACGTGGCGCTCGGCCATTACCATGTTCCGCAGGACGTCGGCGGATCGAAGACCGTCAGGTATTCCGGATCGCCGATCGCCATGAGCTTCGGCGAGGCGGGACAGCGGAAATCCGTGACGGTGGTCGAGTTCCTTCCCGGCCGTGAACACGATCCCGAGGTGCGGACAATAGAGTTGACCGAATATACGCCGCTGCGTTTCTTCAAAGGAGGGACGGAATCGGTCAAGGAGGAGGTGCGGAAACTTCGAGACGAAGGTCCGAAAGGCAAAATCTACATCGGCGTGGCGATAACCGAGGGCGAAGACAATCTTGCCGAATTCTGGAGCGATTTGGAAAAGATGCTGGAAGACAGCGAGATAGTCGTCCTAAAAAGGGAGAACCGCCGTCCGCGGACCGAAGTCCCGCCCATAGAGAGCATTGTGGAAAGCGGCGACGACATCACTCCGGTGACGGTCGCGAAGAAGGTGCTGGACAAGAACACCGATCTTTCTCCGGAATGCCGGCAGGAGTATTTGGAAATCATAGAGAGCATATGGAGGGATGTGCGATGAAGATATGCAGCGTCGAATTCAAGAACATAAATTCGCTGGCCGGTGAATGGAGGGTCGACTTCGAGTCGCCGGAGTTCTCCAACGGCATATTCCTGATCAAGGGGCCGACTGGCGCCGGAAAGACCACGATTCTCGATGCCATCATGCTCGGGCTCTATGGCTGCACCGCGAGGCAGAAGAGCTTCAACAAAAACATAAACGAGGCCATGACCCGCGGCACGGGAAGTTCGTATTCGAAAGTCGTGTTCGAATGCGACGGCAGACGCTATCGCGCCGAATGGTCGCAGAGCAGGGCTTACGGGCGTGTCGACAGGCCGTTGCAGAACGTGAAAAAAGACCTGTACGATATCACCGACGGGGAGAAATGCATATCCGGACGCGTGATGACCGAGACGGAATCGGTGATTGTCAGTACAATCGGACTTGAGGAAGACCAGTTCCTCCGCACGGTGATGCTTGCGCAGGGAAAATTCGATGCGTTTTTGCAATCCAAAAATACTGACCGTTCCGAAATCCTCGAAAAGGCGACGGGAACCGAAATCTATTCGGCCATAGGCGCAAGGATCAATGAAACCTGCAAGGAAAAAGAACAGGAAATGAAAGCCGTGGACGAGCGCCTGCAAGGCTGCGAAATCCTGCCGCCGGAAGCCCGTACGCTCCTGGAGAACGAGTGTCTGGATCTGGAGAAGCAAAAGACCGAACACCAGGCCAGGCGGGACGATGCGGTTTCCAAGTGCGCAAAGTACGAGGCGCTGCAGAAGGACACCAAGGACAGGGAGGCCGATTTCCAGCGGAGGGAGCAGGCGGCCGGCGATGCCGAGGCAAGGCTCGCCGCGGCGACGAAGAAAATGGCCGAAAGCAGGATGCGACTGGACGAGAGCGAAAAGGAACAGCAGCTCAAGACGGAAAAGATAAAGGAGGCAAGGAATGTCTTCAATCAACTGACTGGGGCGAAACAGACATTCGAAAACGAGCAAAGGAGATACGAGGAAAAGAACGGGGAGCTGTCCAGCCGGAAGTCCAGCAGGAAGAAGATAGACACTGCCCTGAAAAAAGCTGAAGCCGTTGTCGCCGCGTTGTCCGGCGTCCTTAACGACAACTTGTCCGCCGACCTGGAGGATCGCCTGGATGCCGGAGACAGGAAGCTTGCGGACGAATTCAGGAAGGCGAAGGCTGAACTCCAGAAGTTCGAGCGGAACGGAGAGGGCCTGGCCGAGAAGCTCGACGAGGCGACGAAGTTGTACGAGTCCAGCCAGGCGAATTATGACGCCAAGCACGAACTTGCGGAGGAGAGTGTCCGCAACGCCGAGCATGCGAAGGATCTGGCGATCAGGGTCAAGAACTACGAAAAGGACCGCTCGAAGCTGGTCGACGGGTGCGAATGTCCGCTTTGCGGATCCACTGTCCATCCATATTGTTCGGATCTGCCGATTCCCAGCCAGGACGAGTGCGAAAAAGACCTTGAGGAGGCGCGCAGGAAACTGGATTCGCTGAAGGACGACTTGGAAAAGTCCAGGAGGAAAAAGGACAAGATACAAAAGTCGTTCGACGAATACGCTGGAAAACACCGCGATCTGGAATCGAAAGTCGGAGAATCCCGGACGTCATTGGAAAACCGGATATCCACTTTGAACGGAACCATGGAGGAGAAACGCAGGAGTTTGTCCGATGTGGATGCCGAGATTCCGCAATATGAGCAGGCGGTCGGGAAGATTAAGGAAAAACTGCAGCAATCCGAGTCCGTCGTGAAAGGATTCGAAAACCAGTATGAGCAGTTCGGGTTCGGTGACAGCACTCCGGACGAGGTGCAGGAAAAACTCGAGAAGGACATGAAGAAAGTCCGCGATGCGTTTTCCAACGCCGAGAAGTCGCTGGCGGCGGCGGAAACAGCGCGCGATGGTGCCGTCAAGGAGCTTGAAACCGCAGGGAAGGCGCGTCAGATGTCAATCGACGCGTTGAAATCGTTTGTCGAACAAAACAGCGATTACGACGACCTGGCCAAGCTGAAGGAGACGGCAACCAGGGAGTTCGAGGAATGCGACAATGCCTGGCAGGAGAAGAAGTCGTCGCTTGACATGGATGACAAGAACCGGAGTCTTGCCGGCGAATTGCGGGAAGAGAAGGAAAAGCGCAAGGCGGAATATGACAAATGGAAAGACCTTAACGATATGTTCGGCCAGAAGGACGGGGAACTTTTCAAGCGGCATGCCCAGGAAATCACTCTATTCCGTTTGCTCAAGGCCGCCAACCCGCATTTGAGCCAGATGACCGGAAATCGGTATCAGATGCAATTGGATGAGACAAAGGACGAGTTGCTTCCCGTGATTGTGGACAAGGCCCAGGACAATCAGCTGAGACCGATCAGCAACCTGTCCGGCGGCGAGCGCTTCCAGGTGGCGTTGTCGCTGGCCCTCGGTCTTTCGGAAATGTCGAATTCGAAAGTGCATGTCGATTCGCTCTTCCTGGACGAGGGCTTTGGCACCCTCGACCCGGTGTCTCTTGACAACGCCATGGATACGTTGACCCGACTCCAGCAAGGGGGGAAGACGGTCGGCATTATCTCGCACGTGGAGGAGGTTTCCGATCACATCGGAACCCAGATCGAGGCGCGGAAACTAGGAGGCGGGCGCAGCGAGCTCATCGGTGCCGGAGTCAGCAAGATAGGATGAGGAAACCGGATTGGCGGGCGGACGGATTCCGTCCGCCGGTTCAGCGACAGGTCTCTCGGAGCTTTTCAATCGCCTCCTTGACTGACTGGACAAGTTCAGGAGGCTCGACAGGTACTGCGTTTCCCTGCTGCTGCAGAATCCAAGGCACCGTTTGTTCCAGCGACGCCGCTGGAACCCGCATGACGGACCAGCCACAATCGTCGGCCGGTTCGAACGTCTGCCGGCTGTGCAACGTGTGGATTTTCGCAAACCTCAGTCCGTCGTTGTTGACGCGTATGACGACGTCTGGGATTTTCTCGTAGTCAAGGAACTTGTCAGTCGTCACGGACTTGATGATGTCCTCGTTGGGCGAGAATGTTTCATCGAGGACTTTCGCATCCAGTATCCTGCTCAAATGGAAGGTCCTCGTCGCGTTTCGCAGACGGCAGAATCCCTTGATGCTCCACTGCGTTGCATAGAACACCAGGGTGTGCGGCTCGATGATCCGGTCGGTGTTGCCAGTCCTGTCCGCATAGGTGATTTCCAGCAGCTTGCGGTCCTTCCACGCCTCGTATATGGCCATGAATATTTCATTTTTGACGGATACAACGGCATCTGACAATATCTTCAGCGAATCCAATGTTTCCAGCGACAGGCAGGACGATGCATCGCTGCCCTTTATTATTTCATTGACGGCGGCGTCTATCTGTGAACTGAGATCTGAGGGGAATATGTCGCTGGCGATTTTCTGGCCCAGGGTGAGCGCCAGTATTTTCTGTGCTTCCAGTTCCGGAGGCAATGGTAGCGTCCATGACTTGTCCGTCAGATAGTACACTCCTCTTATTCTATCGAATTTGATTGGAGCGCCATATTGGTCTTTGAGTTTCTTGAACTCCCTCTCCAATGTTCTCCGGTTGCACGACAAATCCGCGGCCTTCAAGGAGAATTCCGTCCTGTTGAGTTCGTTCAGGATGTCTTCGCGGGTTGCGCCGACGTGTCTTTTCAGCATTCCTATGATTTTTGTCCAGCGCTGGATTCCGATGTTTCCGTACATTTGCATAGCGGGCCTCCGGTTCCTGTCTCCGTTTTCAATACACCATACTATAATGGGCAATGAAATTCCATTTTTTACGAGTTTGTGTCGCAAAAAATCCAAAACGACACTTTTTGACGTTTTCGCAAGATATTCTATGGGGTGTAAAACGAACGGCGGATGTCAATGCTGTCCGCGGTACATGGCATTGCGTAGTGTTCTTTGAGGAGGGAATGCGAAATGGGAAAGCACAATGATGTCAAGGCGGTTGTCGGGAAGTTCGACAGGGGAGATTTTGCCGACGCGATGAAGATGGCCACTGAAAATGGGCTTGTCAGGGATCCAGAGGTCCAGCGCGCGGTCGCGTTCGCGTACATGGACGGATGCGGAGTCGAGGAAGATCCCCGGAAGGCATTCGAGTGGTTCCGCATGTCGGCGGAACAGGGCGATGTGATGTCGGCCTGCAATCTCGGAAATTGCTACGATATCGGATATGGAACCGAACAGGATCCGGCCAACGCCTATGCGTGGACGGAGTTCGCCGCAGACAACGGGAGTTTAGTGGCGATGGCCAATCTCGGTCGCATATACGAGATGGGAAAAGGCGTCGGCAAGTCCCCGGAAAAGGCGTTTTCATGGTATTCCAAGGCCGCCGCATATGGTTACGCCGACGCACAGTACGATCTTGGCTATTGCTATGAGCAGGGGTTCGGCGTGAAGCAGGATTACGCCAAGTGCTTCGAACTGTATAACAAGGCGGCGGCCCAGGGGCATGCCGATGCCCAGGCGTATCTCGGCGTCTGCTACGAGCTGGGCCGGGGAACCCGGAAGTCGGGGCGGAGGGCCATCGCGATGTATCGCCAGGCGGCCGAGAATGGCAGTCCACGCGGCATGTTCCTCTACGGACGCTGCCTGGAGACCGGAGATTTCATCGCCCAGGATCTTGATGCGGCTAGGCGGATGTACGAACAGGCGGCGGAACTTGGCGACGATGACGCGGCCGAGTGTCTCGACAAGTTGAATCGCCGATGACGTGTTGCCCTATGGAGCTCAGTTGATGCCGCGCATGTTTTCTAATCTGAGAAGGAGGAGTGTGTATGCCGCAACGCAATGACATGTCGTGGGTCGTGGGCGAAATATTCGAGTGGGTGGCCGCATTCGCCCTTGCGCTTCTGGTCACCTTGTTTATGCTCTTTTTCGGAAATGGCGGGAGAGGCCAGTCCCGTTGACAATCAGCCGCCGAAATGCGACATTAACGACGGTATGAAACTTGAACGCATGCTTGCAGGAGGTACCATGAAAACACTTGGAAAATGTTTCGCCGTTTGCCTGACTTCGGTTTTCGCATGCGGCACTGTCGCTGCGGATGTAAGCGCCACCGATCCGGAGTTGTCCAGTC
>JAKSOH010000086.1 GCA_024405675.1 Victivallaceae bacterium | reverse complement strand
GTAGAGCAACGGGAAAAGCTCGTCCGGCAGCGCCGTCGCCGGAGCCGGATTCAAGATCACCGGCACATTTCCCGCGGCGGCGACGCGGGCGGCATGAACCGCCGCGTCCACCGGTGTTTCGAGTTGCATCAACACGATGTCCGCCGACTCGATCAGACCGGCGACCGGCATCAGGTCATTTGCGTGCAGCGCGCCATTCGCCCCGGAGGCGACGGAAATGCAGTTCTCGGACTTCTCGTCGACCATGATGAGGGCGACGCCGGACGGTTCCGTCCTGTCGACAAGCACGAAGGAGGTGTCGATGCCCTCCTTTTCGAAAAGCCGTCTGGCCTCCTTGCCGAACATGTCGTCGCCGACCTTGGCGACGAACGACACTTCACCTCCCATTCTCGCGGCGGCGACCGCCTGGTTCGCTCCTTTTCCGCCGGCGTTCATCATGAATCGCCCGCCGATTACCGTCTCACCCGGAACCGGAATCCTGGCGGACCTGACGACCATGTCAGTGTTGCTGCTGCCGATTACAACGACTTTCCCCATTTCGCTTTCCTCCCATGGTTTCTTGTTTCGCCTTCCGTGTCCAGGAGGCTTTCCCTGTTCATGCCGATTTTACAAAAATACGTCACATCGACTGTCCGTTCGGTGTCTTGCGCAGAAAAAGCGACAGGTTCTGCGGCGTTGTCTTGCAACCGTATTTTTCAAGCTCATCCGCCATTTCCCTGAGCGTCAGTCCCCTGGCGTGCCATTCCCGTATCTGGATGGCGTACGGGGCCAGCTTGCTGTGGTGCGGACCGTTCCGGTAACTATGCTTCGCTTTTTGCATGGGTTTCAGGTATTTTGCGTATATTTGCGCGGGGCTGGCATGCCAGAGCTTGGTTTCCTCGCGTTCCAGCAGTTTGTATGCGTCCGAACGATAGAAGGTCAGCAGCGCCTGTTTCAGCTCCATTGGCCGTTCTTGCCGGATCAATGTCGTGATTCTGGCCGCTTTCCCTGGAATAAAGCCGCAAAGCGCTTCTTCCGTCATTGTCTCGAGCATGGAACCACCTCCGTGTCCGCATATTCAAGGAAGAGCAGGGACTTCGCCGTATGAAAAAGAATCTGGTCAGCCAGCACGAAAGTCTTCAACTGCCGCAACACGGTCGCCCTGTCCGCGGTCCCGTTTTCCAGGGCATTGAGGCAAATGTACACCCGGTCGTCTGCCACGGGACCGCGCACCAGGTCGAACTTGTGTTCGAAGGCCGTGTCCTTCCGATTAGCCATGACGAAGTCAAGCCACTTGACATCCGCCTTCTGAAAACTCCTGATGTTCAGCTCGGGGTTTTCGAACAAGGAGTCCGGCGCCTCGAACACCGTGACGATTCCGTTCGGCGTCCTTGCCTGGCGTGCCCGAATCGTCGCCCATCGTCTGGCTTGTTCCAAGCTGGTGGTCGTGTAGAATCCGTTGCCGAAATCCCCGATCCTCGCCACCGTCAGGATTTTTGGGTTGCGCACTTCGACATGGCTGCCGCGATATAGTTTCATCCTATTGCCTCCCGGCCAGGAAACGTTCCATTTCGCCGATCAGCTGCTCGCGACCGAGCGTGTGCAGCATGTCGTAGTTCTCCAACAGAAAATCCAAAGTTCCCGTATCCTCGAAATACTCCGCCACTTTGGCTCCGGAAACTCCGAGCTTCAGCTTGTACGCTTCTATGCAGAAGGCCGCGAATTCCGCCTTCTTTTCTTCCATGTTCGAGACGTTTGCCATGACGCATCTCCTCGGTTACTGTGCTTAGCATAATCCGTTCTGGTAATTTTTCAAGTGAAAAATCAAGTCTTGTCAAGTTGTTTCGCAAGAGTGGCCGCTTCAAAATGGTTGTCTTTCGGATGACGATTCCGGGATTCCCAGCGCAATGGCTTTTCGAAAAACCGCCGGATGTCCCGCATGATGACGCGACGATGCTTCCGAACAAGTTTCAAAAGACCGGCTTTTCAAGGTGTCTTGCGCACGAACACGTGATACATTACCCGGTGTACGTTGATTGTCCCGACTGGCGGCGGCAGGTTTTTCGTTGAAGGAGAGGTGTCAGTGGATTCCGTTGGTTTCATGCTCGATGCAATCCGGCGCATCTATGCGAGCGACCGGTTCTTTTCCTATTCGTCCATGTGGCGCACCTGCGCGACCGTGGAGGAGATCATGCGCGACATGGGGTTGACGCAGGTGGAGACGCTGCGCTATCCGTCCGACGGAGTAAGGGATTACGCCGGATGGCTGATGCCGCTCGCGTGGGATCCCGCCGAGGCGACGCTGGACGTCGTCCGAGAGGACGGCACAGGGGAACGGCTCTGCTCCTACGGCGAGACCCCGTGCTCGCTCGCCCTCTACAGCCACAGCGCCGACGTGACGGCGGAGCTCGTTCCGGAAAAGGCGGAGGACGTCCGCGGGAAGATCGTCCTGATCGAGAGCCATGCGCCGTGGATGCCGGAACTGGTCGGATTCATCCGGCGCGGTGCGATTGGTTTCGTCCTGTCGCATATCGGGTTCAATTCGGCGCTCGTCGAGCGTCCGGAATACTCATGTCTCAAGTCCGAGGCGCGCAAATGGCAGAACTACCAGCTTCCGTTCTGGGAGATTCCGGAAAATCCATTCTGCTTTTCCGTGACCCCGGCCGACGGCCGCCGCCTGGCGGATTCCATGGGAAGGGGCAGGGTTATGCTCCACGCCAGGGTGGACGTCGACATGAAGCCGGGCGACATCCCCCTCGTCACCGGATTCCTCCCGGGCGAGACCGACGAGGAGATAGTCCTGACCGGACACCTCTTCGAAGTCGGAGCCAACGACAACGCGAGCGGCGTCGCCGAGATGCTCGCCATTGTCCGCGAACTCAAGAATCAGAGGCGCCGCCGTGGCATCCGGCTGCTCTTTACCCACGAGGCGAAGAGCCTGCAGGCATATGTCAACACGCTCCGCGAGAAGCCGGACTTCATCGCCGGACTCAACGTCGACAGGGTCGGGTTCTGCGTAGGCCGCGTCGGTGAGATCGGCGGCGGCGCTCAGGCGGCCCCGACCTACGCCACGCCGCTCCTGAAGGGCATCATGGAGAGGAACGGCTTTTCCGCCCGGATCGGCGGCATCACGGGAATCGACGCGAGCCTGGCCGAGCCATACCTCGGCGCCGCGCTCACCTATCTCGCCGTCATGGACGATCCAGACTACCACAAGTCGTCCGACACCCCGGAGCGCATCGACCCCGAAGTGCTCGAAACGACCTTCGGCATCTGCCGGGAATACGTCGGATTCCTGGTCAACGCCGGACTCGACGAGGCGATTGAGCTCGCGCGCATGTCCCGCGACTACGACCGCGACACTCCATTCAAACAGAACGCGACGCCGGCGATGCGGCGCGACATCGCCGTCCGGCGGCTCGCTCCCGTCGCGCGGCCCGCCGCCTCCCCCGCCCGCCCGGAGCACCCGGCGTCGGTCCCGCGCGACCGCGATGCGGACCCTGTCCTGGAGACGGCGTCCGACGACGCCTCCGACGGGGAGCTCTCGTTCCTGTACCCCGTAAAGAACTACCGGGGGTTCTTCTCGTTCGAGAAATACTGGCTCAAGGACGAAACCCATCCCGAGATAGCCTCGCTTTACTGCGGATGGAGCGCCCCGGCGTGGATCGACGACGCGATGATGTGGGCCGACGGCAGCCGCGACGCGCTGGAGATATGGCGTCTTTTGCGCGACTCTGGAAGCGAGGTCGACCTGGAGCTGTTCCGGCACGTGATGCGCTTCCTGCTGTCCGAAGGCTACATGAAGTCCGGATGCTACGAACTGCCGCCGCGGCTCTACAAGAAATACAACGGACTTTATCCAGTGACCACGACACCGGAAATGGCCAGGGAGGTGCTGTTGAAGCTCGGCTTGGAGCAGGGGATGAAAGTCGTCGTCCACTCCGCCTTCAGTTCGCTCGGCGAGTTCGAGGGCGGGGCGGGTGGATTCTGCGACCTCCTCGAGGACATCCTGACTCCCGACGGTACGCTGATGATGCCGGCGCTCTCCAGATACCCCGACGACGGGGAGGAGATACTGTTCGATCCGGAGACCACCCCGACACGGACCGGCGTGCTCTCGGAGGTGTTCCGCACGCGGCCCGGGGTGGTGCGTTCGCTGGATCCGACGCACAGCTTCGCCGTCTGGGGAAGCGGGAAGCTGGACTACGTCAGGGACCATCATCTCTATCCGTCGCTCCATGCGCGAAGCCCGCTCGGCCGGCTCGAGGCCGCCGGCGGATACTGCCTGATTCTTTCCTGTTCCGCCGCGGTGACCTTCATGCACGTCGTCGAGACGGGCGTCGGGGCGCCGTGCCTGGGGTCGCGCACCGAGGAGTACGACGCCGTGGTCGACGGCAGGCGCGTGAGATTGCGCGGGTGGGGCTGGCGAGGCGGCACCTGCCGCGCCTTCGATCCGCGTAAGATCTACGACTTCATGCGAAAAGAGGGAAGTTTGCGCGAGGCGATGCTCAACCGCTGCCACCTGATGCTATTCAAGCTGGCCGACTACCGGAAGGCGTACGAGAGGCTGCTGCTGGATCCGGACAACGGCTGCGCCGGCTGTCCGGTGCGCCCGCGCCAGGTCCGGCAGGGCGTGCCGAGCGACTGGGACTTCGAACGCGACGAGCTGA
The DNA here is from genome assembly GCA_024405675.1 of Victivallaceae bacterium. Lineage (GTDB taxonomy): Bacteria > Verrucomicrobiota > Lentisphaeria > Victivallales > Victivallaceae > UBA1784. Next base: position 1,381 of record JAKSOH010000086.1, on the reverse strand, counting down.
AGGAAACCGGCGCGTTCACTGGAACCTATGTTCCGAAGGAACGGAAATGACCATATGACGAAGGAGAAGAAGATGAACGGACGATTGAAGAACCTGGCGGTGTCCGCGCTCGCATGCGCGGTCATCGGAGCCAACGCCGCGGACGGCGCGGCGAAATGCCCGGACGTGTTCGCCGCCTTTCCGACGGTCTGCGCGGTGGACCGGGAATACCAGATCATGATTCCGGTGCGCTCGGAGACGCTGATGTGGGTGGAGGTCGGGAAGGAGCGGTTCTACGACGAATCCAACGGGATCATGCGTTCCGCCACCACGGTGCACCGGATCGCGGTTCCGGCGGAACAGCTGGACCGCGAGAAACGCTACACCGTCCGCTGGCGGAAGATCGTCGAGCGCAAGCCGTATTTCACCAAGACCGAAGACGAGAGGAGCGCGACATTCGAGTTCCGCCCCGTCGATCCGGACGCGACGGAACTCTTCGTCTACCATCTCGCTGACACCCATTCCCTCGTCAAGGGGCCGATCCAGGCGGCGTCCTACTGGGAAAAGCAGGGCAGGCCGCTGGACCTGCTGGTGATGAACGGCGACATGCCGAACGACTGCGGGACATTGGAGAACATCGCGGCCCCGTATCAGGTGTCGGGGGCGGTGACGAAAGGCAAAATCCCCGTCGTCTACGCCCGCGGCAACCACGATCTGCGGGGCGTCCTCGCGGAAAAGTACGCGGAGCTCACGCCGTCGTCGAACGGCCGCACCTACTACACGTGGCGGGTTGGGCCGGTCTGGGGCGTCTCGCTGGACTGCGGCGAGGACAAGACGGACGACCATCCGGAATACGGGCACACCATCTGCTGCCACGCCTTCCGGGTCCGCGAGACGCGGTTCCTGCGAGAACTTTCCGCCCGGGGCGAGCGGGAGTTTTCCGCGCCCGGCGTCCGGTTGAAGATGGTGCTCTGCCACATCCCGTTTTCGGAAAAGCGGCCGGCCCAGTTCGACATCGAGGACGACACGTACCGCGAATGGTGCAAGATACTGCGCGAGGACGTGAAGCCGGACCTGATGCTTTCCGGGCATAACCACCGGTGCTACGTGACGTTTCCCAAGGGGGAGAAAGACTACCGCGGGCAGCCCTGTCCGGTGGTGGTCGGCAGCAAGCCGGACAGGAAGCTCGGACATTATGTCGGAGCCGCGCTGCACTGGCGCGAAAACGAGGGGTTCGAGGTGTTTTTCACCGACGACGCCGGCAAGGTGCGGGAAAGCGTCTCCATCGGAAAACAGCCTGAGGAAAAACCTTAAAAAAGCATCGAAAGATGCTATAGTATCATAGTAATTGATGATGAAGGCGAACGCAGTTCGTCTGGCGCGTGGCGATGACGGGCAACAT
>JAKSOH010000085.1 GCA_024405675.1 Victivallaceae bacterium | reverse complement strand
GTTTCGACCGGCAGGTGGTCATGGATCTGCCCGACATCAACGGACGGCGCAAGATTCTCGATGTCCACATCGCCAAGATCCGCATTGGCAAGGGGATCGACCTCGATGTCATTGCGAGAACCACTCCTGGATTCTCCGGGGCCGATCTCGCAAATCTCTGCAACGAAGCTGCGCTTCTCGCCGCCAGATCCGGCAAGGAAGTCGTCACCCAGGCTGAACTAGAGGAGGCCCGCGACAAGGTTTCCTACGGACGCGAACGCCGGAGTCGCCGCATCACGGAACGCGAGCGCCGGCTCACTGCCTATCATGAGGCCGGACATGCGCTGGTCGCTTTGCACAACGAGTACTGCACTCCCGTTCACAAGGTCACCATCATACCGCGGGGGAGGGCCTATCTCGGCGCCACCTTCACCATGCCCAAGGAGGATGTCTACACCAAGACCTGTCTGGAGCTTCTCGCCGAGATGGCGATGTGCATGGGCGGACGCGCCGCGGAGGAAATCATCTTCGGCGACATCACCACCGGCGCCTCCGCCGACATCCAGCACATGACGGCCATCGCCAAGCATATGGTCTGCATCTACGGCATGGCCGAAGGCATCGGTCCGACCAAGGTCGGCGACTTCAGCAACCATCCGCACCTGCGCATCGACGGGCCTCCGGCCGACATGCCGTCTCCCGAGACGCAGCGCGAGATTGACCTTGAGGTGCGCCGGCTGGTCAACGAGGCCTTGGAGTCTGCGAGAACCTGTTTGAAGGAACATGCCGACGAGCTCAAGCTGCTCGCCGAGGAGTTGTTGAAGAAGGAAACCCTCGACATTTCCGAAATCGACGTCCTGCTCGGACGCACGGCGGCCGCCCCCGTGGCGGCGGTCGAACCGGCGATCGACGGGAAGCCGGAGGAAACCGCAGGGAACACTCCGGTCGAACCGGAAACGGACACCCCCGGAACTTCGGAAAATGCCTGACGGCGAATTGCCGTTCGCCAAGGTCGTCGAGTCAGGAGTCCGCATAGAGGCGCATCTCCAGCCAGGTGCGAAGCGCAGTGGCTTTTCCGGATTGTACGGCGAACGCGTGAAGATCGCCGTGATGTCTCCTCCTGTCGACGGCAAGGCGAACGAGGCCGCAGTGGCCTTTCTCGCGAAGAGCCTCAAGCGGCCCCGCAGCATGGTCGAGCTGGTTTCCGGCGCGACGTCTCGTCACAAGGTTTTTCTCGTGCGTTCGGACGATCCGGACGCCGTGATGAAGAAACTGAAGGAATTGGTCTGATGAATCGCAAGGGATTGATTTTCCTGCCGGACGGCATGGCGGACGAGCCGCTCGAGGAACTTGGCGGGCTTACCCCGCTGGAATACGCCCGCACCCCCAACATGGACGAAATCGCCAGAAGAGGCGCCTCCGGCACGTTCCTAACGCTGCCCGACGGTCTTCCGACGTCGGCCGACGTCGCCAACAGGTCCGTCTTGGGATTCGACCCGGTCCGCAACTATCCGGGCGGGGGGCCGATCGAGGCCTCGGCCCAGGGAATAGTGCTCGGACCCGACGACGTGGCATGGCGCTGCAACCTCGTCTACGTCGACTCGAATGGCATCCTGCGCGACTATTCCGCCGGACATATCAAGGCGGACAAGGCGAAACAACTCATGGAGGATCTCCAGGCCCGTTTCGGAAGCGACAAGGTCACTTTCCATACCGGAGTGAGCTACAGGAACCTCCTCGTCCTGCATGGCAAGGAGTTCTCGCCGAGGATATCCTACCACAAGCCGGATTCCTCCCAGGACATCCCTGTTTCGGAACTCCGGCTCAAGGCCGACATTCCGGAGGCCCAGCATACGGTCGACTTCCTCGAGGACCTGGGTGCGAAATGCGCCGAGTTTCTCATCAACCATCCGCTTAACAAGGAGTGCGATTCCCCCGCCGACGCCATCTGGCCGTGGAGTCCGGGACGCAGTCCGCGGCTTCCCGCCTTCGGCAAGCTCTACCAGGGTCGCACCGGCGCCATCATCAGCGCGGTGGACGTCATCAAGGGACTCGGTCGCTGCGGCGGACTCGACGTCGTCGAGGTCCCCGGCGCCACCGGATTCCTCGACACCAACTACGAGGGCAAGGCCGCTGCCGCCATCGCCGCCATCGAGACCCATGACTTCGTCTATCTGCATCTCGAGGCGATCGACGAGTGTTCGCACCTCGGCGACCTGAAGCTCAAGCTCCGGGCCATCGAGGAGTTCGATTCCAGGATCGTGGGCCCGGTGATGAAGGCCCTGGAGGGCAGGGATGTCAACTTCGGAATCCTGCCGGACCATCCGGTGCCGATAAAGCTGCGCTGCCACACCACGACCCCGGTTCCGCTCGCGGTTTGCGGGCCTTGCGTGACTCCGGACGCCGTCGGGACCTTCGGGGAGAGATCGGCGCTCAAGGGCTCGCTCGGGCATCTCGGCGGAACGGCGCTTGTGCGCCGGCTGCTGGAACTCGATTGAAATGCGAGCTCCGCTGACCGCGTACGAACGCGCCCTCAGGATACTGGACCGCAGGGCCTGCACGGAGCAGGAACTGCGGCAGCGTCTCGCCAAAGATGGATTCCCAGCCGTGGAGATCGACGACGCGGTGGGAAATTGCATCCGGCACGGGTTCGTCAACGACGAACAGATGACGGCGGATTGCTGCGAGACGCTGGTCCAGCGCGGCAACGGGCCGCGGATGATCAAAATGAAACTCCAGCGCAGGGGGTTGAGTCCGGAAGACATAGACTCCGTGCTCGAGGAATCCAAGGAGGCGCTACACGAAGCCTGCAGGGCGGCCGCCGAAACCAAGTTGCGGACGCTCCGACGCGAAATCGACCAGAGGGCGAAACGGGACAAGCTGTTCCGGTTTCTCGCGGGCAGGGGATTCGATTCCGAACTGGTGCAGCAGGTGGTTTCGGAAACCATCGGTCAAGGATAGCCAAAAGTCTCCGGACGTTGTCTTCTCCTGATTCCGCTATGGAACGCGCGAGGAGCGCAATCCTTTCGCATGCCTGGTTGCCGATCTCTTTTTGAGACAACCGGATTCATCCCACAATCGGCACGTGGTCGCAATCGATTGAAAGTTTGTGTTGAAAATTGCACAAACTTATAGTTTTTGCAAAGTTTGTGCGGAAAAAATCCACAAACTTTTTGACGCATGTCTGTTTTGCGTGATAGATTGGGAAAAATGGATCAAACGATTTCATGCTCCGCGAGACAACCCGACAGGCGTCTGTAGTTCTTTGAAAACGTCGTGACTGCGGTGTCGTTGACGGGAAAATCGTTCCGCAGGAGGATGGGGTGGTATTGACTTGCTTTTTGCGTTGAAAACCAGTACCGTCTGGGATAGCTTACCTACATGGATGACATTATGTGTGTCGTTTGTTTTCCAACTGGGAGGACATGCCATGAATCTGTACGATGACGTGCCATTGGACGAACTGAATGGACGTGTCGACGCCGCCTTGACAGGAGCGGTGGAGACCAATGGAGCCACGCATACGACACCGAAGGTGGTGTATGAGGGATCGGAGAGTTTCGTAGGGGATTTGTTCAGTGGCATAAGCAATTGCGACACCGCGGCACTGGAAGTCCGCGGCGAAACCGTAACCGTGGATGTGGACGCCTGCACCTTCACCGGGAACTTGAACAACGACAACGGCGCGATGTGGAACAACGCTGGCTCGGTCTCCGTCACCGACAGCACTTTCACCGGCAACTCGGGCAACCGTGCCGGTGCGATTTACAACAAAGAAGGCACGGTATCCATTACAGACAACACCTTCTACGGCAACTCAGGAAATGCCGGCGGCGCGGTCGACAACTTCGATCAGGCGACCGTCTCCAACAACGTTTTCTCAAGTAACACGGCCGGTCGCGGCGGTGCGATATTCAGCTCCGGAACCGCGACCATCTCCTACGGCACCTTCAGCGGCAACTCGGCCGCTATATCCGGCGGCGCGGTTGAGAACCAGGGCGTTGCGACGATTGCCGACAGCATCTTCGACGGCAACGCCGCCGAGGTCGGCGGCGCGCTATACAACACCGGCGTCGTGACGGTAAGAAATTGCGTGTTCACAACAGAAACCGACACCATCTTCAACTCCGGAACCATGACTTTCCTAGGCGAGAACGACATCGACGCCAGCATTCAGAGCAACAATGGATTCTTTGTCGCGGAGGATGCCGTCATCCGTTTCGGCGGCGCGGAGATTTCGGAAACCTCGACGTTCTCCGCGGAAGGGAACTCGGCCTTCATCTTCGATATCACCGACGACAGCTCCGTCATGACGAAGCTGCAGGGATTCTCCACCATCGGCTTTGTCGTCGACGCCGAGACGCCGCGACAGGTGTCGTTCAAGACCGGGCAGGTTTTCTCCGATGCAGTCATAGACATCAGCTGCGACATTGCGAAAATCCAGCCCGGCACGCCGTTCACGTTCGCGGTCGGAAGCTATGTCTTCGCCAAGGACCAGCAGGTCGCCCTGAACGGCGCAACGGGAATTGCCAACGACGAGATGTCGACCGCAGGGGGGGACCGTCTCATGGTGAGGATGGACGGCGAATCCATCCGGTTGCTGAAGAAGCATGAAAACCCGATTGCCATAGACATAAAGCCTAGCGAGACGAAATGGACGAACGAGGACGTCACCATGACCGTGGATGCGCAGGACGGGGGCTGGGGAATCGTGACGCAGGAGTACAGCGTCGACGGAACGATCTGGCGGAACTACACCGATCCCGTGTCTTTCTCGGAGAACGGCACGTTCTCGTTCCGGGTCGTCGACAATTCCGGGAACGAGACATTGTCCTCTTACGAGGTGGGCAACATCGACAAGGTCGCCCCGTGGATATTCATCTCGGTCGAACCGGCAAGCCTGGCCAATTCCACCTTCTTCTTCACCGCCGGATTTTTCGACAACCTGAGCGGCATCGCCGTCTCCGAATACAAACTGGGAGAAGGTGACTGGCAGCAATACACCGCTCCGGTCGAGGTGGCGGAAAACACGCGGGTATCGTTCCATGCGACGGACAATGCCGGCAATGAAACCACTATCGTCGCCGAGAGGAAGCCGAAGGTTGTCGTCAACGAAGACGAAACGGCCCAGTGCGGCTACTGCGATGTCAAAACGGTCACCGTGGCGAAGTCCGTGACATATGCGAACGCCTACGGAATCAGGGCCGCAAAAGGGGGCTGTACCACCAAGCTGGCCGAAGGCGCAACAGTCCCGGCCGCATGTGCCCCGCCGGCACCGTCGAGCACGGAGAAAACAACCATATCCCTGGCGCAGAACGCCGCGCTCGATGTTTCCGACGGTCTGTTCGGCATCGCCAAGCTGACGTCCGGCGACGGCTGCACCGTCACCGTGACAAGCGGCATTTTCGCCACTCCGAACAACGATACACTGACCATCGGCAAGACGAATACCGTCCACATCACCGGCAAGCTGGACTTCGCGGATGGCAAGAACGCGCTCAAGATCGGGGCGAACTCCACCGTCGGCATTTACGGCGGGGTGTCCAAGGCGCAGTCGCTCACCATCGCCGCCGGGGCCAAGGACAAGGAGAAGGGGCAGTGCCGCACCATCTTCACGGCCGGCGCCATCACCGGCACCGCGAACAAGGACAAAATCTCCCTCGGCAACTTCAGCACGTTCACCGCCGATTCCATCAACCTCGCGGACGGCGAGAGCTCGATAACGGCCGGCGGACCGGGATCAATGCTGGACGTCGAAGGGAAAGTGTCCGGAATCAATTCCTTCAAGACCGGAAACGGGAGGGATGCATCCGCGGACGGAGCGGTGGTGGTCGATATCGGTGCGCTTTCCCTCGATGGCCTCAAGAGCAACACCCTGGCCATCGGCAAGTTCGGAACCGCCACCATCGGCCAGGTCGATATCGCGTCCAAGGCGGCCGTGACCATCGGCGCCAACGCGGTTGTGGACATGGACGGCGGGAAACTTGACAACATCAACAAGCTGACGGTCACGGCCGGAGCCAAATACAAGGACGGCAGCGGCCAGCAGACGCAGGGGCATACCAGCTTCGACGCCGG
>JAKSOH010000084.1 GCA_024405675.1 Victivallaceae bacterium | reverse complement strand
ATCGGATTCCCCGGTACAGGACATGGATCCGTGGCTGCAGATGCTGGGTATGGTGCAGTTCTATAATGAAGCGGAATCCGTAACGCCGTATGAGGCATTCCGCTGCTACACCGTGAACGCCGCAAAGGCGCTGGGCGAGGACATTCCGGAATAGGCAGCCGCGCGGAATCCCTTCAGTTCGACTGACCGCGAGGTGAGTTCCGCGGAAATCACGTTGCCGCCGCTGAAAAACGCATTGCCGGCCGAAACTGTCGCGACGGCGATTGCCGCCGCGCCGATGAAGAACTTCCTGGAAATCATAAGATTATCTCCTCTTCCTAATCAGGTTGAACACATTGAGCTTGTCGGCAATCGTCTTGAACGTGTTTCCGACATTGCCGAAGAAATCGCGGATGCCCAGAGTCACCCACCGCGACTCCCTCCGGTCCATGGCATGCCTGATTCCGGCCGCCACGTCCGGCATCAGCCAGTGGTTGGCGTGGTGCCTGATGTTATAGTGGGCAGTCATTTCCTCGAGGTGCCTGGACGAGCACAACACAACAAGCGTGTCGCCATCCCTCACCTGGGCATCGGCCTTGGGCAGGATGTCGTCTCCGTCCCTGCGGATGACGACGATCAGCACTTTCCATCCGCTGGCGGCGCAATGGCTTCCAATGTCCTTGACGCTCATTCCGACCAGACATTCGCTGTCGGTCCCCGGAACAAGTTCATTGATTTTCTTGTCCAGCCTGCGCACTGCCGACGCGTTTCCAGCATTCTCGGCCTCCTTGCGCTGCCGCTGGAAATCGTCGTACTGCATCTTCCAGTCTACAACGTCGAGCTCGTAGACGCTCTGCGGTTCCTGCACCGCGGCGCCCCCTGATTTCGGTTTGCCTTCCGCGCCCGCCGAATCCGCGTCATTATTCTCGTCGTCGGAAGCCACCAGTCCCAGTGCGTCGGCCACCGGTTTGATTGAAAGTCCCAGGATGGACGAATACACGACGATCAAGAATACCATCAGCATCAGCATGTCGGATCCTTCGACGCCGCGTGAAATCGGAATAATCGCCAGCACCACGGGAGCCGCGCCTCGAATGCCGACCCACCAGACCAAAATCCATTCACGCCATCCAGGCAGCCCCTGGAACACTCCGGCGTTTTTTCTCCAGGACTCGCCGATTCGGCAGAAGAGACACCAGGGGAACATCGCGACAAACCGCGCCACGATGAGCAGCAACAACGCGACGAGCCCGCCAAGGCAAAGCCCCCATGATGTTCCGCTGAGATCCACGGAGAAACCGACGAAGAGGAAAAGCAAGGCCTGCAGCAGCCATGCGAAACCATCGCTGAACTTCATGACATCGTACTGGTGCTGGATCTTGAAATAGCTCAGCACCACGCCTGTGGAATAGCAAGCGATCATGCCGTTGAATTTCAGCACGCCCGCCGGTTCGCCGATCTGCGGCGAGCCGCTGATTTCCAGAATCTTCACCGTCCATGCCTTCCCGAAGCCGAACCATGCCAGGTCGAACTCCCCGATGCAATAGGTCAGGATGACCACGATGACTCCGAGAATCGGGTACATGCCGGCTCCGGTCAGGGGAAGCCTGAAGAGCGTTCTCGCCAGCAAAGCCATCACGACACCGACGATGACACCGCCGAAGATCGCCAGGACAAACGATATCACGTTGGCCAGCGTGAAAATCCTTCCCACCACGTCGATCGGACCGCATGCGGCGGTGCCGGCCATCACGCCGATCATGGCGAATGTGCAGATGTAGGCCATGGGGTCGTTGCTGCCGGACTCGAGTTCAAGCAGACTGGACAGCTTCCGCTTCCGTAACCTTATGCCACGGCCGCGAAGGATGCTGAGAACCATCGCCGCGTCGGTGGAAGCGATTGTGGCGCCGAGCAGAAAGAACCAGCTGGTCGGCAATCCGGCCAGCGGCGGACAGCACTTGGGCAGCAGCCAGCAGGCGAGACAGCCGAATACGACGCTGGTCACGATTACCCCGACCGTCGCGAGTCCGATGCCGCAGAGCTTGATGCCGTCCAGCGAACGGAAGTTGGTGGTCAGTCCGCCGTAGAACAGGATGAAGCTAAGCGCGAGGGTGCCGAATTTCTCGATTTCAATCGCCGGACAAGACGGATATATCTGGCTTCCCGCTATGCCGATGAAGAGAAACGAAACCAGGGCCGGGAACTTTATCTTGTCGATCTTTGCGAATATGCCGCAGAGAATCGCGCCAAGCAACAGTCCGATCATGATACCCCCGATCGACTGGATGGTGATCACCTCGAGAATGGATTTCTCCACAACAACCGTGCCCGTGCTCTCCGTCACGACTCCGCACAATTCCTTCATCCAAGCAACAAAACGATCCCACATCGAGGAAACCTCCGAAGAACCCCGCCCATGCGCACTGCTCCCATGGCTACCGGCGCCATATTACTTGAATAATGTACATGGAGTTACGTCCAGTACAATACCGGACACTTGATTTCAACGCGAAAAAACTCTAATTTATACAATCATGAAAAACATATTTGCCATATTGTTCGCAACCACCTGCATACTGGCCGGTTGCTCGCATAATCCGGCAAGTCCGGTGGTTCCCGTGGTATTGCCAGTGGATCCGGTCGACGAGGTTCTGGTCTCGTCTCGGCGGGAGCAGTTTCGCAAGGCCACCGCCGGCATGGCGGTGCGGGGCATCTGGTTCCGGCCGGCCAATTTCCAGAACAAGATGCCTGCGGAGCAACTTGCGAACGAGTTGCGCTCGCTGGGATGCACCAGGGCGTATCTTTGCATCACAAGCGAAACCGAACTCGACGACTGGTTAGGCGAAGTGGCGAAGGCCATCGGCAATGCAGGGATGCAGTGCGACGTCGTCGCCGATCTCCACGGCTTCCAGCATCGCAAGCGCGGCAACCAGTTCCTGACATGGTTGCTGCCGGCCTCCCCCGACCTCGTCGACCTCGCCCAATTGCTCATGGAAAAAGAAAAGAACGACGAGAACTATGCGGCGATCAACGGATTCACGGCCGTAATGAACCCCCATCTATTCAACCGGGCCAACGGCAACACCAGCGCCGACGTGCTGTACACATGGAACGACAACACCAAGCAAAGGAGCTACGAGAACGATGCGCTGATCAAATATGCGATGTCGGTCGCCTCAAAATTGCAGAAGAACGACGGAACGAGGCTGACGCTCGCGATACACAACCGATTCTACCAGATGGTCAAGGCTGGCGCGCTCGAGGTGGGCACCGCCGACGACTTCATCGAGGCCTGCCCCCAGGCCGACCAGTTCATCGTCATGGCCGAAGCCAACAAGCCCGGGGAAATTGCCTCGAGATTCGCCAAGGAGAGCAGACTTCCGAAAACAGGAGAGAAAAGCGTCATCGTGATGATCAGACTTGCCGAGCATACGTCGGTGAGCGCGGGACGGTTGCGTCGCCGCGACTGGAACGACATGACCCGGGCCATTTCGCATAACGCCAAGATGTGCTGCAAGAACCCCGCATTCGGTGGAATAACGATCGGACCATATGCGACGATACGGGCGATGCTAATGGAGAAATAGAGATGAAATGCCCCAAGTGCGGCCAGAACGATGACAAAGTGATTGATTCGAGACTGGCCATCGACGAATCCTCGGTGAAGCGTCGCAGGGAATGTCTCAAGTGCGGCTACCGATTCACTACTGTCGAGGAAGTCATTCCGGAGGAAATCAAGGTTATAAAGCGCAACGGCGAACGCGAGGACTTCGACCGTTCGAAGGTGCGCACGGGGATCGTCAACGCCTGCTACAAGCGTCCGGTAAGTTCGGATGACATTGACCGAATAGTAGATTCCATCACAAGACAGATACTTGGAGAATGCCAGCCTGAAGTCGCCAGCGCCAGAATCGGCGACCTGGTAATGGAGCATCTCAAGAAACTCGACCAGGTGGCCTACGTGAGATTCGCCTCGGTATACCGGCAGTTACAGGACGTGCGCGAATTCGCGACCGAAGTCAGGGGGAGGAAGAAATGAGCATGAAGGAAGTGCGTCTAGCACGCGGCAAGGAACAACCTGTGGAAAACCGGCATCCGTGGATATTCTCCGGGGCGGTGGCCTCGGTCGACAACGGACTTGCCCCCGGCGAGACCTGTCTGGTGAGAACAGCGGACGGCAAGGCGGCTGCAGTCGGTGCCTGGAGTCCGAAATCGCAGATACGGGTCCGCGTATGGTCGTTCGATCCAGCCGAAACCATAGACGGCGATTTTTTCAGAAAAAAGATACAGGCGGCTAACGCGTTGCGCACCGATCTCGGACTTAACGCGCCGAGTGGCGGATGCCGTATCGTCTATTCGGAATCCGACGGATTGCCCGGTGTGATAGCTGACCGGTACGGCGAATTCGTTGTATTCCAGCTTCTAAGCGCCGGCGCGGAACTCCATCGAGAGGAGATAGCCAAGGCGTTGCTCGAACTGCCCGGCGTGCGCGGGGTGCATGAAAAGGCGGATGCATCGGCCAGACGTCACGAAGGTATCGCGGACCGTCCGTGCATTGAAATGGGCGACAAGGCCCCGGCGGAGATAATCGTAACCGAGAACGGACTCAAGTTCGCGGTGGACGTCAAGAATGGCCAAAAGACTGGTTTCTACTTTGATTTGTGCGACGCCAGAAAACGCGTGATGGCGCTGGCGAAAGGCAGAAACGTGCTCAACATGTTCTGCTATACCGGCGGATTTGCGGTGGCTGCCGCGGCTGGTGGAGCGAAAAGCACTCTCAATGTCGACTCCTCCGCGTCGGCGCTGCGCCTTGCGCAACACAACATGGAACTCAACGGATTGGCCGATGCAAAGGCCGAATTCGTCGAGGCGGACGCCTTCGACAAGCTCCGGGAGTTGCAGGAATCGAATCGGAAGTTCGACCTGATAATCCTCGACCCCCCGAAACTCATCGACTCAAGGAACCACCTGGTCTCCGGATCCAGGGCATACCAGTTCCTCGCGTCGACGGCGTTCCGGATGCTGAATCCGGGCGGAATACTGATCAACTTCTCCTGTTCCGGCCTAATGACGCAGGAGCTACTGCAAAAGATAACGTTCTCCGCGGCGCTCAATGCGGGGGTGGACGCCTCGCTGATCGGGGTGTTGCGCCAGGGGGCGGACCATCCGGTGGCGCTGACTGTTCCGGAGACGTTCTATCTGAAGGGATTCATCAGCAAGGCGAGATAACCCGTCAATTTGAGACCGTCATGGTGGGATGACATCGTCAGGAAGGAAAGGATACAGAAATGAAAAAGTACGTTTGCGAAACCTGCGGCTACATCTACGATCCGGAAGCAGGAGATCCCGACAGCGGCATCGCACCCGGAACCGCGTTCGACGACATCCCCGCCGACTGGGTGTGCCCGGTCTGCGGCGTCGGCAAGGACGATTTCAAGCCGGTAGAATAATGCAGTTCAGTACACTTATCCGCCCCGAACATCTCAACCACAGGGGAATGCTGTTCGGAGGATATATGTTGCAGTGGGTGGACGAATACGCATACATAGCCGCCGTCTCGGAATATCCCAAGGCGAATTTCGTGACCCGCGGCCTCGACGAGGTGTCGTTCACCCGCGGAACGAAACTAGGAGCGGTGCTGTTCTTCGACATCACGCCGTACAGACGTGGAAACACCTCGGTAACCTACGGCGTGGAGGTGACGGCGCTGGAATTGCCGTCCGGAATCAGGACGAAGGTGTTCTCCACGCACATAACCATGTGCAACGTAGACGACAACGGCAAAAAGCAACCGCTTCCGGAACTCGTCGAGGCGGCGACCGATAAAAATGATGCACATCTTGGTTGAAAATCGACACCGCTTACACTATCTTATTGTCTTGTAACGGATCGGGATATAGCGCAGTCTGGTTTAGCGCGTTTGACTGGGGGTCAAAAGGTCGAGAGTTCGAATCTCTCTATCCCGACCAGTTTTGTATTCACATCCGTCACCAACTATGGTTTGACGGATTTTTTATTACCCGTATAACCCGTAACTTTTGTTTTAGGTAGCCGCAATTTCTGTTAAAAATCTTTTCCCAAGGA
>JAKSOH010000083.1 GCA_024405675.1 Victivallaceae bacterium | reverse complement strand
CGAGTTCTGGCTCAGCGCGACGCGGGCGCAGGCGGTGTCGAGCACGCTGACGGCCTTGTCGGGAAGCAGACGGGCGGGGATGTAGCGCCGGGACTGCTTGACCGCGGCGTCCAGCGCCTCGTCGAGGATGATGACGTTATGGTGCTTCTCGAGCTTGGCGACCGTGCCGCGCAGCATCTGCACGGCCGGTTCGTCCGCGGGCTCGTCGATGACGATGTTCTGGAAGCGCCTAGCGAGCGCCGGGTCCTTCTCGAAATACTTGGTGTATTCGGCCCAGGTGGTGGCCGCGATGCAGCGGAGCTGGCCGCGCGCCAGCGCCGGCTTGAGCAAATTGGCGGCGTCCCCCTGCCCGGCCGCGCCGCCGGCGCCGATCAGCGTGTGCGCCTCGTCGATGAAGAGGATGATCGGAACCTCCGAGCCCTGCACTTCCTCGATGACGTGCTTGAGCCGGTCCTCGAACTCGCCCTTCATGCTGGCGCCGGCCTGCAGCAGTCCGATGTCCAGCGACCGCAGCACGGTGCCCTTCAGGCAGTCCGGCACGTCGCCGGACGCCAGGCGCTGGGCGAATCCCTCGACCACCGCGGTCTTGCCGACCCCGGCCTCGCCGGTGATGATCGGATTGTTCGGGCGGCGGGGCGGAGGGGCTCCCACGCGTCCGCGTCGCGGCCGAGGCGGGGATCCAGCGTGCCCTGCCTGGCGTTCTCGGTCATGTCGATGGTATAGAGCCGGAGCGCCTCTCCCTTGCCCATCGACGCGGGGGCGAGCAGGCTGCCGGCCTGGCCGGTGGCCCCGGGGGCTCCGGACGGGGCGGCCACGGAGGTTTCGGAGGAGCCGGAGACCACCTCGGAGAACTTCTCCTGCAGGATGTCGGCGTTGATCTTCGCGAATTCGCGGCTGATGTCGAGCAAAAAGCGGGAAAGCTCGTCATGGTCCCTGGCGGCCAGGAGCAGGTGTCCGGTGCGGATGGCCCCCTCGTTGAAGACGAGGCTGGTGGCCATCCAGGCCTCCTTTATCGCCACCTCGATGCTGTTGGCGAAGTTGCTGATGCTCGTCGCCCCCCTCGGAAGGCGGTCGAGCGCGGCCACGAGGTCCTTGGAAAGCAGGGCCTCGTCGAGCTCGAAGTACTTGATCGCGCAATGCCAGTCCGTGTTGTCGGACATGAGGATCTGGTTCACCCAGTGGGTCAGTTCCACGTAGGGGTTGCCGCGGGTCTTGCACAACACCGTCGCGCTCTCGATCGCCCGGTATGCGGTCGCGTTGAGCTTTCCGAACATCTGGACTCGTTTCATCTTTGCCATGGTCGTTTCCTCTCTTGCTTGAACAGGTTCATAACAGCCGTTGTCAGTCCGCCGCGACCGGCCGGCCGGTCCGTTCCCCGTGGCCGGTCAGCCTGGACAATCCCAGGGACAGCGACACTGAACCGCCGGATCCGCCCGGCAGCCAGACGTCGCACCCTAGCCGGAGACTTCCGTCCAGCCTGGTCTCGGGGAGCGTTTCGCGCCGGATGTTGAGCTCCAGGTCGAAGTCCAGCGGACGGTCGATGTAGCTGCGAACGAGCTCCGACATGCGTCCGAATCCGGTTCCGCCCGGCATCAGGTTCTTCACGTCGTCGAAATCCGACACCTCCGTGCCGATGACGAACTTCGCGGTGCAGGTGTAGTAGCGTCCGCCGACCTGCAGGTTTTCCCCGAGCGAGCAATTCCCCCTGCCGAGACGGCAGCGGTATTCGCCGGGAATGTCGTGGTGGGCCTCCACCCGGTCGCGGACCGTGATCGCGAAGTCGAAGTAGTCGTTGAGTATCGTCTCCAGCCCGTCCCGCGTCTTGGCGGAGTTCCCGAAGAGGCCGCTCCATTCGAAGGCCTTCTGCGTCTCGCCGGAGAACTCCTTCTCCTGCACGCCCCCGAGCGAGCCCAGCGCGCGCGTAATGAGACCGTCGGAAAGCCAGGGGGCGATGGCGTTTTGCTTCCAAGCCCGGTAGAAGAGACCGATGAAACGGTGGTTGATGATGTCCAGGAAACGCCTGGCGGTGGAGTCGTACGAGTTGTGCCATCTCTGGTAGATGTAGTCGGTGTACTCCAGGGGCAGCGGGCCGTTGCAACCGGTCAGCCCCATGAAATGCACCAGTATCACCGACACGGGCGGATCTTGCGAGACGTCGGCCACGGCCGTTGGCGGGAACGCCAGCGACGGAACCTGCCCGAACCGGACCGGTTCCAGGGCGTATGCGGAACTGTCGCCGACCGGGGTGTCGTCGGAGGCGCGTTCCAGCTGGCGCACCATCTCGAAGAAGTCCGGATCCTTCCGGCCGTCCTTCAACACCTGACGGTAGTATCTGACGACTTTCTTCAGGAGTTCCATCAGGACCTCCTGTCGTTCTTCCAGACCATCACGTCGCGACGCCGGTCGGTGTGCAGCACCACCTCGATGCAGGTGTTTATCGGGACGTAGGAGAAGAGCAGTTCGCGCAACACGCTCGCGTAGGTGAAATATCCGATGCCCGAGCACGCCTCCTCGTTGATGGTGAGTTCGACCGTCCAGCCGTTCTCGAAATAGATGTTGCCGCCGCTGATGACCCTAAAGCCGCGCGGCCTGACGTCCACCTTGGTCAGCGCCGCGCCGAGATGCGCGACCTCGGTTCCGGCCGCCGGCACCTCGTAGGAATCGATGATGTTGCGAAGCACGGCGAGCCGGTCGGTATCCGGTTTCCAGAACGCGGCGGACATGTTGAAGGAAAGATGGGATATCTTCTCGAAGTCGGCGGCCCGCCCGGCCGTGATCAGCGGCCTGTCCGGGACCGTCGGCTGGGTCAGGAACGCGGCGCTCCGGATCGGCAGCTCGTTCGAGACCGTCAGCGGATCCTCCTTGCGCAGCAGCAACGGGAGGTCGCGGTTGGTGCACAGCAAATCGGCGCCGAACTGCTTGATGTCGTCCCATCTGGAATCGTAGTCCTCGCCGGCGAATGAGATATAGACCTCGCCGCCCTGGTAGGAGGTCCGGCGGCCGATCGTTCCGACGAGCTTCTCCTCGCGGTGCTGGATGAAGAAGTTGCTCCGGCCGGCCGCGGTGCCGTCGGTGACGTGGTAGCTGCGCTCGCACTTGAACAAAGTCTCGTTCCGGTCGTTGTAGGCGTGCACGCCAGGTAGCTTGGAGACCTCGGAGTCGATCGGGGCGGTCCGGTCGGGGACGACATGGTATTCGAATCCGCCGTTGAAATCGATGCGGTCGGAACGCTTCCTGAAGACGTTGAACGCGGGAACCGCGTACAACCGGACGTGTTCCCTGGAGATGAGCTGCGGCCAGTTCTGCCTGCGGTCGCCGAGAGCGATGACGATCTCGGAAACCCCCTCGCCGGAGAAGGCTCCGGCGATGCCGCCGAGCCGGAAGTATTTGAAGATGGATGCGAACCTGGGCAGCAGCTGCAGCAGGCACAGCCCGTAGGAGGCGCCGTACCGCCGGGCGATCCTGACGTCGGGCAGCAGCGGAGCCACCGTCGCCCCGTCGAGCCGGAACATGGAGCCGTCCCTGGCGCGGGCGAATATTCCGACGCAGGACGTGGCAAGCAGGCGCAAAAGCTCGGACGCCTCGTCGTCCGGAAGATTGACGAACAGGTCGAGGTAGTCCGGCGGCGGCGACATCTCCTGATGCTCGAGCTTGAGCTGGAAAGCGGACCGGACCCCGCGTATCGGAAGTTCGAAATTGTCGACGTCGCGGACGAAATAGCCGAAGTCGGCCACGGACATCGGATGAAGCACGACGGGGGCGGAAGTGGTGTAGACGCAATCGGAGGATGCGCCCGGCGCCTTGCATGAGAACGCGGTGCCGTAGGGTATCTCGGACCCCCTGCCCAGCCGTTCGTCGGAGAAGTCCGGCTGAAGCTCGATGATGCAGCTGGACGGCATCGGGTACAATGACATCGGATCGATCGCCCCCAGCACCGCCTCCAGCAGCCGCGGGAAGCCGTCGTCGAGTTTCTTCTCGACGCGCGCCGAGAGGAAGGCGGCCCCCTCCAGCAGACGCTCGACGTATGGATCCTGGCAGTTGAACTCGGACAGCTCCAGACGGGCCGCGATCTTGGGGAATTCGCGCGCGAACTCCGACGCGGTGCTGCGGATGTGCGCGAGATTCTGCTTGTAGTAGTCTAGAAAAGTCATCTGATCCGTCCGTTTGGATTCGCCGGCGAACCTAGTCGGCGATGTAAACCTCCGTCTTGCCTGTGTCGAAATCGAAACACGAGCGCAGCACCAGTTCCTCGTTGACGGGATCGACCCGGATGATGCCGCTGATGGACATCTGCACCTGCGTCGGAGACGTCGACTGGCCGTCCCCTACGATTTCGACCTTTATCGAATTCCTGGCCAACCGTGGCTCGAAGGCCTGCAGCTGGCGAACTATTTCGGAACGGACACTCTCCACCGAATCGGGAGTCGCGTATCTGCCGCAGAAGTCCCGCAGTCCCAGGTTCACCACCGATTTCGACACTTCCATGTCGCCGTCCCATGCGTCGGAATCGGAGTGGGATCTGGAATTCAATATCAGCGAGACATTGAGGAGAATGTCGTCCTTCAGCTGGGACAACGAGACGCCGCGCGGGTAGTTCTCCATCCTCGCCTCCGGATGCAGGTCGGTGAGAGTGCTCAGCAGGCACGGCATGAAAAACCTGTCCGTCCCCTGCTTTTTCCTGATCCTGTCCTGATTGCTGGAACCATCCATGCCAGTTCACCCGGTATCCCCGTGACAAAACAAAGAAGTCACCGCGCCGTCCGCCGGGCCGGAGCCCCTACGGACGGTGCGGAGAGCGGAACTACGCGTTCTTGGTGACGTCGAAGCTCGCCTCGGTCGTAGAACCCTTGGTACCGTCGATGTTGGTCGCGGTGAACTTCCAGGTCATCTTCGCCGGAATCAAGCTGACCTTCTCGACGGACAGCATGACGCCGTCGATTTCCTGGGAGGACACCTCGGGAGGGCAGATCTTGACGCTTTCCATGGTCACATCGTAGCCGACCAGCTGGGCGCCGGCGAAAGACTTGCAGACGTGGAACATGACCTTGGGGATGACGTTGCTCTTCATGCACGAATCCTGGATTTTCGCGGTGGCCGAATCGACCTGGTGGACGAAGACGAACGGCTTGAACTGTCCGCGTCCGGACACGTCGGCGCCGCGGCCGCCGGCGGCGGAAACCACCGTGTGCTCGCAACCATGCTCATAGGAAATGACCTCGATCCACTTTGCGTGCGCCGAGTCGGTCGAGTTTCCATCGATGCCATCCAACTTGATGAAGAAATCACTAGCCATTTTCAAAACCCTTTCCTTTTTTCCAAAACCTTTTTCTTATGACGCCTGCCGTTTCAGGAAACGCCAGGCGTCGGACATCCCTGCTTTTCTACTTGGCTCCGCTCGGGACCTTGGAGACCAGACGGAGAGACGTGGTGAGTCCTTCCAGCTGGTAGTGCGGCCTGAGGTAGAACACCGCGTTGTAGTAGCCCGGATTCCCCTCGACCTCGGTGACCTCGACCTTGGCCTCGGCGAGCGGATACTTCGCCTTGACTTCGTCGGAAGCGCTCGGATCGGACGTGACGTAGTTGGCGATCCAGTCGGACAGCCAGCGCTGCATGTCGGTGCGCTCCTTGAAGGAACCGATCTTGTCGCGCACGATGCACTTCAGATAGTGCGCGAAACGGCAGGTCGCGAAAATGTACGGCAGACGGGCCGAGAGCTGCGCGTTCGCGCTGGCGTCGGGGTTGTCGTACTCGGCCGGCTTGTTGACGGTCTGTCCGCCGACGAACACCGCGTAGTCGGTGTTCTTCCAGTGGCAGAGCGGCAGGAAGCCGTTCTTGGAGAGCTCCGCCTCGCGGCGGTCCGTGATGGCGATCTCGGTCGGGCACTTCATGGTCATGCCGCCGTCGTCGGTCGGGAACGTGTGGGTCGGCAGGCCCTCGACGATTCCGCCCGATTCCACTCCGCGGATGCTGGCGCACCAGCCGTATTCGGTGAACGAACGGTTGATGTTGGTGCCCATGGCGTACGCGGCGTTCATCCAGCAGTACTTGTCGCTGTTGCCGCCGGCGGTGTCTTCCTCGAAGTCGAAGTCGTCGACCGGATTGGTCTTGGAACCGTACGGCATGCGGCTCAGCACGCGCGGCATCGCGAGCGCGACGTAGCGGCTGTCCTCCGACTCGCGGAAGCTGCGCCATGCGGCGTATTCCGGCGTCTCGAAGATCTTCGAGATGTCGCGCGGATTCGACAGCTCCTGCCACGAGTCGAGGTTCATGATGGTCGGCGCGGCGGCGGAAATGAACGGCATGTGCGCCGCGGCCGCGATCTCGGCCATGCCCTTGAGTATCTCCATGTCCGGGGCGGTATGGTCGAAGTAGTAGTCGCCGACCAGGCAGCCGTAGGGCTCGCCGCCGGCGGTGCCGTACTCGTCCTCGTACAGCTT
>JAKSOH010000082.1 GCA_024405675.1 Victivallaceae bacterium | reverse complement strand
GACGAACCGATGATCTGGTTGTCCTCGATTCGACGCGCCAACTCGCCTTCCCTGATCACGTACGGCTTGCCGCAGTCCAGGAAGCGTCCTTCCTTCAACCCTGCCCCCTGCAGCGAATCGGTGATTCCGATGATGTGGTCCGCACCGGCGGCCCGTCTGGTCAAGATTACCAGTTCGGGCGGCACATGCAGACCGTCCATGATGATTTCCTTCATCAGGCGGTCGTCTATTATGGCCATGTCGGTCAGCGCCGGCTGGCGGACCCCGCCGCGGTCCTCCGGGAGGTCGTAGGAATCGAAGAGATGGCATATCTCGGAAAGTCCGCTTTCCACGGCGGAAGAGAGGAACTCCGGCGGACATGCGGAATGCCCCGAGGACACGACCACGCCGTGGTCGTGCAAAAGCCGAATCACCTCGGGCGCGTTCGGCATCTCGGGGGCGATCGTCATCATGCGGAAGCTGCCCTTTCCAGCCTCTATGTATTGCATCGCCTCGTCGGGGGCCGGCACGCGCAGCATCTCGGGAATCATCCCGCCGCAGAACTTCAGGTTCAGCCAGGGGCCCTCGACATGGCTGCCGGCGACAACGGATCCCGCGTTGCCGGATTCCACGATTTCGGCCACCACCCCGACGAACTCCAGTATCTCTTCGTGCGGAGCAGAGGAATACGTCGGCAGGAACCTGGTCGTACCCTTGGTGGCGTTGAACTCCGCCATGCCGAGCACGCCCCTTGCCCCCTGCTCCACGTTGAACTCGCCGGAACCATGGGTGTGGACGTCGATGAACCCGGGAAGTATCCAGTTCTCCTCCGGCTTCACTTCACCGGTCACGGACACCTCCGTTATGAGATCGCCGTTCCAAGCCACATATCCATAGCCCGAACGGTCGGGCGTCACCACGTTTCCAAACAGCTTCATTTCGCCAGTTCCTCCTCTTTGCGATTTCCTCCGACCACCACCAGCGTGACCGCCGCCAGCACCAGCACGATGCCGAGCATGACAATCCAGCTCACCGGCTCGTCGAACACGTATATGCCGATCGCCACCGCGGTGACCGGCTCCAGGGCCGCGACGACGGCCGACTTGGTTTCCCCAATATGCCGGATGGCCACTGCGACCAGCAGGAACGCGAGGAACGTGGTGAAGAACGAAAGCCCGAGTACGCAGCCGAGGGCGACGATGCTCCCGATCGGCTGCAGCTTGGTGCCGAATCCAAGCTGGGCGAACATGATCGCCATTCCGATGATGCTGGAATAGAAGGTCAGGCTCGTCGGCGAGATCGCGCGCAGCGGGCTTTTCTTTACCGCGAGGAGGTATATGCCGTACGCCGCCCCGGACAATATGGCGTAGGTCACCCCGAGCGCCGAGAAACTGGTCCCCTTCCCGCTGCAGACGCAGGCCACTCCGACGAACGAGAGCGCGATTCCGGAGATCACCGTCCAGGTCAGTCGCTCGTGGTAGAAGAAATAGAGCACCAGCGCAATCAAGACGGGATAGGTATACATGAGCGTAGTCGCCGCCCCGGAGCTCATCAGACGGTAGCTTAGGAAGAGGAACATGCACGTGCCGTAGAGCATGACTCCCTCGAAGAGCAGAGGAAGCAGCGCCTTGCGGGGGACGCGGAAGCTGTCGTGCCTGGCCAGCATCAGGCCCCCCAGCATCATGCTGGCGAAGAGCAGACGGTAGAAGAGTACGTTGGGCGTCGTGAACCCGTCGTCGTAGAGCTTCAGCCCGAAGAACGGATTCAATCCGTAGGTTATGCCGGAGACTATGGCGCTGACATAGCCGATTATTGCATTTCTGTCGATTTTCATTTTCCAGGAATTCCCATCTAATGCACGCCGAGATAGCCGGCGGCGTACTTCGCCAACGACAATGCCGTCAGCACATACATCAGGCCGCTCACCTTCCGGCAGCGGCCGCAAAGCAAATTGATAGCAGTCCACGAGATTATGCCGAGGCACATCCCGTCGAGCATGCTGCAGGTAAAGGCCATGCCCGTCGCGGTCACGAACACCGGAACGGCCTCCGGAATGTCCGTGATGTCGACCTTCCCGACGGATTCCAGCATGTAGAACCCGATCAGCATGACCGCAGGAGCCACCGCGAACGCCGGTATGGCGAGGAACAATGGTGCGAGCGGTATCGCCAGCAGGAAGAGCATTCCGCTGGCGACGGCGGCGAGCCCGGTACGTCCTCCCGCCTCCATTCCCGCGACCGATTCCACGAACGGTGTCGTGGACTGCACGCCGAACATCGGGGCGACGAGCGTCGTCGCCGCGTTCGCCCGGAACATCGCCGTCATCCGCGCGCTGTCGGACATGCCGTTGCCGGCCTTGTGCAAATCGAGCATGCCCACCAGGGATCCGAACGAATCGATCACATCGTCGAGCGTCATGATCAGCACAAGGACGAGCAAGTTGATGTCGAGAATGGTATTCCAGCCCGATGCCGCCGTCCCAGACCGGCTCCAGGCGGACACGTCGAAACAGGACAACGCCACGTCCCGGAACTCCCCCACGGACCGGGCCAACGCGTCACAGGACCAGTGCGGAACCAGAGTCCGGCATCCCGCCGCGGCGTCGACATGGTAGAATCCGGCCAGTTCCAATGCCAGCCCCGCCGCCCAAGTGGTCGCCACGGCGATCGGGATGGCTCCGCGGACGCGCCGGTGCACCAGCACCGTCATCAGGGCGAAGCCGAGCATGGCGAGCCAGGCGCATACGTCCGTCGTATGGCAGGTTCCTGCGGAAAACGCATGGAACGCGAGTCTTGTCTCCTTGGTGACGACGACGACACCCGCCATGTCCAGGGCGATGAAGGCCATGAACAATCCGATGCCGATGGAAAAACCCTTCTTCAAGGCGTCCGGCGTCTTGTCGAGCACCGCGTTCCGCATGCCGCCGAACGCGATGACGGAGAACAGCACGCCCTCCAGCATCACGGCGAAGAGCCCGGCCTGGTACGAGAACCCCATGCCGGTGACGATGACATAGGCGAAGAACGCGTTCATTCCCATCCCCGGTGCGAGGATGAACGGCGCCCTGGCAAAGAATCCGGCGGCGAACGTCCCGACGGCGGCCATCAGCGCCGTGCCTACGACTATTCCGCCGGCAGGCATTCCGCAGCTTTCGAGAATCGCCGGATTGGCGGCGAGGACATAGGAGGCGACGAGAAAACTGGTCAGCCCGGCCAGGAGCTCCGTCCTGACGTCGGTGCCGTTTTCGCTCAGGCCGAACACCCTGTCCAGGAACGATACGACGTTGTTCACGACCTAATATTCCACCGGACGGACGTCCTAGTCGAGATCCGTCTTCAACACCGCGCAGCCGCGCGGCGGAAGCGTCAGTTTGCCGGACACCTTCGCGCCGCTCCAGAGATCGGTTCCCTTGGCGCAGGGATCGAACTTCTGCTGCTTCTCGCCGAAGTTGTAGAAGAACAGGTACCTTGCCGAATCTGTCCGTCGCTCGGACACCTTGACGTCCTCCGGCAGTCCGCAGAACCTGGGAACGATGCAATCGGCGAAGAACATCGTCTTATACACGTAACGCAGGTCGTCCAGGTCGAACTTCCCGCCATGGTACTTGCAGTCGATGACGTCGCCCATGCCCTGGATGAGTCCGGCCGGTCCGAAGTTGGCCGCCAGATACCACACGGTGCCCTTCCCGACCTGGCGCCGGGTTATCGCCGGCATGTCCTCGAGAAAGTCGTGTTCGAACACGCCCAGGACATCGGCGTCGATCACTCTGACGTATTCGGCCACGCCGCCGACCTGGATACTTTTGCCGTTGAAGGACGCCGACTGCTGCCTGGGGGGCTCCATGCAGTCGATGTCATCGACCACGACTCCGGTCAGAGAGGAGATTTCCCTTGGATTCAAGACCATGGAATCCTCGTTGACATATCCGAACTGGTGGGTCACGACGACGGTGCCTCCCTTTTTGGCGAACTTTTCCAATCGTCCGATGACGCCTGGTTTCAGCATGAACAGCATCGGGGCGACCACCACGCGGTACTTCGAGAAGTCGGCTTCGCTTTGGATGACGGCCAGCTGGTGGTTCTCCTCCCAGAGCGCGGCGTAATGCGCGAGCGCGGCGCCGCGGACGTTCTTGACGTTGTGGGTGAAATCCAGCTCGGAACTCCAATGGCAGTCCCAGTCGAAGAGAACGGCGACGTCCTGGACCTTCCGGGAACCGACGATCTCCTTAAGTCCGTCGAGATGCGAACCGTATTCGGCCACCTGGCGGAACATGTAGGAATCGGGCGAGTTGTCATGTCCGACCACCGCGCCGTGGAATTTCTCGATTCCGCCCCTGCCCTTGCGCCACTGGAAGTACATGGTCCCGTCGGCGCCGTGGCCGATGGCCAGCAGCATCTCGCGGGCGAGTTCGCCGGGACGGCGCATGTGCGAGTACTCGCGGTAGTTGGGCGTGCCCGGGGCCGACTCCATCATGATGAAGGGCTTGTCCTTCATCGCGTAGTGCATGTCGTGCAGCATCGAGAACCGCGCCCCCATGGAATGCTCGTCGCCCGAGTACCACATCGGATAGCAGTCGTCGGAGATGAAGTCGCAGACCTTGCCCAGCTCGTAGTAGTCGATGTCGCGGTGGAGCCCCATCATGTTGGTCGTGACGGGGGCGTCGGAATAACGCCTTACGACGGACTTCTCGAAGGCCAGCCAGTCGCACATCTGCCATGTGCAGAACCGCTTCCATTCGACGCGTATGCCTTCCAGCGTCCCGTCGAGCGGATTGATCTCGTCGAAGGACGTGAACCTGTGGCTCCAGAATCCGGCCCAGAGCCGGCGGTCAAGTTCCTCGATGGTGCCGAACCGGCGCTTCAGGAACTCGCGGAACCGCTCCTGGCACAGCGGACAGAAGCATTCACCGCTGAGCTCGTTGCTGATGTGCCATCCTAGCAGCGCAGGATGTCCGGCGTAGCGTTCGGCGAGGAGCGAGTCGATCTTCTCTGTCTTTTCCCGCGCCACAGGGGACGAGAAGCAGAAGTTGTGGCGCGTCATGTATTCATCGCGCCGCAACTCGGCGTTGACCCGGCGGCATTCAGGATACTTGCGGGCCATCCACGGCGGCTTGGCGCCGGTCGGGGTGGCGAGAAACACCTTCCTGCCGTCCCGTGCGCAGCGGTCCATGATGTCGTCGAGCCATCCGAAGGTGAACTTGCCCTCCTCCGGCTCCAGCGCAGACCAGGAGAATATGCCGACGGAAAAGGTGTTGCACTTCGCCATTTCCATGAACTTGAAATCGTCGTCGATTATCGACGGGGTGTCGAGCCACTGGTCCGGATTGTAGTCCCCGCCGTGCAGTATGCGGGTGCATCCACGGAAAGCCCTAGGCATTTCCGCGTCCTCCGTCGTCCTTGACGCCGTCGAGGACATCCGGCTCCTCGTCCTGGACGTCGCGTCCGGTCCAGCAGTAGGTGCAGAACTTCTCCTTCTCAATGCCGATGGCGTCGAGCAGGTCCTCGAGCTTCTGGAACTTCAAGCTGGTGAGATGCAGCTCCTGGCGCATCTCCTCGACCATGGCCTCGTATTCCTTCGAACCGTAGACCAGGTACTTGTCGACAATCTCGCGGGTCAGGTCCTCGGTCTTCTCCAGCCGGGCGATGGCGCGGCGCGCCGCGAGATCCATCTCGCTGCGGGACCTCGAGAAATTGAGGAACGGGCAGCCGAAGAGGAGCGGAGGACAGCTCGAGCGCATGTGAACCGCCTTGGCGCCGAGGTCATAGAGCCGCACTACGGTGTCGTGCAGCGGCGTCCCGCGGACGATGGAGTCGTCGCAGAAGAGCATGCGCTTGCCGTCGATCTGGTCCTTGACTGGAATCAGCTTCATCTTGGCGATGAGCGAACGCTTGCTCTGGTTCGGCGGCATGAAGCTGCGCGGCCAGGTCGGCGTGTACTTCACGAAGCTGCGCAGATACGGCTTGTGGCAGGCGTTGGAGTATCCGATGGCATGCGGGATGCCGGAGTCCGGAATGCCGCAGATGGAATCGACCTCGTCCAGCATGTCGGCGTCCTTGGACGCCAGGTTGGCGCCGTTGCGGTAGCGGGCGGTCTCGGTGTTGACGCCCTCGTAGCAGCTGGACGGATATCCGTAGTAGACCCAGAAGAAGGTGCACATCTTCATGGTCTTGGAGGCCTCGCGGTGGATGATGACGTTCTTTGCGCTCATCTCGATGATTTCGCCCGGGCCGAGCTCGTGGCACATTGTGTAGCCGAGGTTCGGGAACGCAGTGCTTTCCATGGTCACCGCCCTGCCCCCCTCCTTCTCGCCGACCACGAGCGGCATGCGCCCGTAGCGGTCGCGGGCGGCGAACACGGACTTCCTGGTCAAAATGAGCAGCGAGCAGGATCCGTCGATGACGAGCTGGGCGTATTCGATTCCCTCCACGATGGAGTTCTTCTGGCAGATGAGCATGGCGACG
>JAKSOH010000081.1 GCA_024405675.1 Victivallaceae bacterium | reverse complement strand
CTCCGCAGCCTTGCGGAACCATTCCGCATATTCCTCGATGTCGACTTCGGCACCCGGGACGATTTCATAGCAAAAGCCGAAATCCTGCCCGTCTTCGACATGTCCGCCCCATCGCGGACGATTCACCGTCTTCTTGTTCGCCATTGGCATCTCCTTCTTCCGTGGTTACCTTGACCGGCCTTGCAAGCCGTCATCGGAAATGCCGAACATCTTCAGCAGTTCCGCACGCTTATCCCTGGGCTGTTCGAGAATCCATTCGCCTACCGACTTGCGGTACTTGCGCTGCTTGCCGTCGAAGTAGACCTCGTGCGGCTTCGAACCATACGGACCGTCCGGGGGATATTCGATGCAGTACGCCTTGTCGTAGCGATCGGCCAGCGGGTTCGACCCCATGGCGAATATGCATCCCTTGCAGACGATGTCGGGATGCGCGGAACGTCCCACGAATCCCATGTCGTCGTGAAGCCGCGGATTCCGTTTCGGTTTGTTACCCATCTCGTCGTCCTCCATTAGACAATCCCCGAATCATGTTGCATGCCACTTGGAAGTAAACTACATCGTTCCTCGGTTTTTTCCAGTCGGAGAGGTATGTTTCGATGTTCCCGGATGCTATATTAGGCAATAGGTCGTGGCCCGGGGATGCGATGGATGTACTTGCAATTCCGTGTACGCCGACATTCTGATGAAGACTCATCCATCAACAGGGATCGTCCGGCGCAATCGGCGGACATCATGAAAAAGTTGGGATTTTCCAAAATAGACTAAAAGCAGGCGGTTGGACACCGATGAGAAAAAAAGACACGGATTCTACGATTCAGGAAAAGCTAGATGCGGAATTGCTGGCGGCATGCAGCCACGGCAAGTATTCCGAAATCAAACGTCTTCTCAATGACGGAGCCAATCCCAATGCCGTGGCCGACGACAACTGGGACTCGGCCCTCACGGAACTGATCCTGAGCAGCGAATATGCGTATGGACGTGTTCACAAAGCCTTCTGGAAGACCCTGGACCTCATGCTGGAAAGGGGATGCGACGTCAACCTCGTTCTGGAAACCGCGGACGGCCATGTGAACACCGCGCTGTTTTCCGCCCAATACACGATTCCGGAAGTAACCGCCTATTTGCTGGATCACGGAGCCGACCCGAATGTCGTGGACATGGTGGCAAACTGGACGGTTCTGGACGAGGTGGAATTCAGACAAATATCCATCGATGACGACTGGGAAGAATTTCAGGAATACTGGAACAGCAACATCCGCATTCAACAGACGCTGCTGGACCATGGCGCGCACAGGGAATCCACATTGGCGTGCATGGAGAAATCCAAACATTGGAGAAAGGTGAAGCGGAACGTCTACAATGCCTGCTGGAATCTCGATGCGCGAATGCTGGACATGACATTGACGGGAAAAGGGATCCAGCTGCCGCAAAAATCACTTCCCTTTCTCGTCTGCGAGACCATGGAGACTGCCGCCGAGTTCACGCAGAGATTTTTCGTCGATGATGCGGCAGGGTATGAAAAACGCCTGATCGAGACCCTGGAGATTCTTCGCAAACACGGATGCGATCTCGACAAAGGCGGCGCGCTATACTACGCCGTGCGCGGCGGATATGTTGAAACGACCCGCTACCTCCTGGATATCGGCGTCGATCCGGACAAATGCGATTGCGGCGGCTGCAGCAGTGATGTGCATGGGAAACAGGAATTCCATCCCTACACCTTGGCGGACAGGGTGTTGGCTTGGCGCGGACGTTGGAAAAAGGAAACTGCCCGTTTTTTCCTGAAGACGTTTCCCATGAAAACCAAGAAGTCCGGATAAAACTGTCCCCCCGCATTGGAAGGTGACATCTACCGGGAAAAATGTCCGGCCGGGCCCGGACCGTCACAGCGTCCCGTCGTCCGAGTACGGCACCGGAAATCCCTCCGTGACCAGCTTCCCGTCGGCATGGATGTCCATCTTCGAAAACGACAGTCCCCTCACCGGCATGGCGGGATTCCCGCGCAGAAACACCCCGATTTTCGCCCCGCGGCACGAGATGTCGGCAAACGACACGTCCTCCACCGACGTCCCCCCCGCCCCACCGTCCGGATAATCCGCCGACTGGATGTAGTCGAGGTCGAAGTGGATAGCGGTCGAGACGATGTCCCGCATGCGCAGGTTCTCGAACCGGACGTCCCTGACATATCCGCCCCGGCCCGGCCGGCTCTTCAATCTGACGCCGATTCCCGTGCCGCGCATCTCGCAGTCCGAGACCAGGATGTCGGATATCCCGCCTGAGACCTCGCTGCCGATCGCCACGCCGGCGTGTCCGCCGAGCATCCGGCAGCGCCGGACGACGACGTTCCGGCACGGTCTCCCGACGCGGACTCCGTCATCGTCCAGGCCCGATTTTATTGCGATGCAGTCGTCGCCCGTGCAAAACTCGCAGTCCTCCACCAGGACGTCCTCGCAGGAATCGGTATCCAGTCCGTCTGTGTTGGGGCCCGACGTTCTCACGACGACGCGTCTCAGCGTGACACCCTGGCAATACGTCGGATGCAGCGTCCACATCGGCCCGCTTTCGATGGTGAAATCCTCCATGAGCACGTCCCGACAGCCGATGAAACAGACGAACGACGGCCGGAGCAAATCGTCCTCCGCCACCAGCAGTCGTTCCAGGGGCGGGATCGTCCGCATCCCCCGCAACCTGATTGAGCGGGCGATCCGTTCCTCTTTGCTCCCGAACCTTTCGTGCCAGTACGCCCCGTTGCCGCGCAGGACGCCGCGGCCCGTGACGGCCACGTTGCGGGCGCCCCGGGCATGGACGAGGGGACGGAGCGAAACACACTCCATCCCCTCCCATCTTACCGTTGTTTCCGGCAGGTAGCTCCTCCAGTCGGCGACGAACTCGACGACGGCCCCCTCCTCGAGGTGCAGCTCGACGTCGTTTGCGAGTTCCACCGGTCCGGAACTCCAAACGCCCGGCGGCACCACCACCCGGCCGCCACCCAGTTCGGCGCAACGCCTGGCCGCGGCCGCCACGGCGTCGGCCGGACCGCCCGGTCCGCCGGTGAAATCGGCGGCGCAGAACACAGCGGGCACCGCCCTACTTCGCCGCGTCGACCAGGATGATGCTGTCGGCCTTGACGTCGGTGAGCACGTTGCCCTCGACGCCGCGGATCTTCCAGCCGGCCGGCAGGTCCACCGTGACCTTCTTCGCCGGATTCCAGAAGAACAGCGCGCCGCCCGTCTTGCCGATCCACACGGTGCCGAACTCGGTCTCGCGCACATACGGCATCCCGACGAGGTCGAGCGCCGCGTTGAATTTCGGAACCAGCGAGAAGAAGCGCCGTCCGCGCTCAACCTCGCCCTGGATGCGGTCCACGCCGAACACCGTCCCCGACACCTCGAAGGCAGGGAAGCATCCGTACATACCCGTGCGCATCGCGTCGAGCGTGAGCCCGCCCTTGAGGCCGCATCCCGCCATCGATCCCACCACCCCGACCTCCTGCCCGCCGAACGACGTGCAGAGTCCGGCGCGGTACCAGTACTCGTCCAGCACGAGCGGGTTCTGCCCCTCGACGCCGACCCGGCAGTTGTTGTCGTGGAAAAACCGGTAGAACCTTATCTGCGACTGCACTCCGTTGGGACTCTCCGGAAGCGCGTAGTTGACCGTCCCAGACGCCGCGCCGTCCATGTCGCGGTAGACCCAGCCCACGCCGCCGTCGATCGCCTTCTTCAGCAGCTTGACGTACCAGTCGTAGAACGCCTTGTTGTTGACGTCGATCACCGGATACGTTCCGAAGTACTTGAAGAAACCGCCCTTCTCGTCGCGGACGAACCACTCCGGGTGGTTGTTGATTATCCAGCCGCCATCGCCCTGCACGTAGCTGCCGGCGGTCCAGATGTGCGCCCGGGCTCCGGCGTCCACGATCTTCTCGTAGACCTCCATGTTGTTGTCGTCCGCGATCTTGTCGATCGGGCTCTCCGGATTCGGCGGATAGATGTAGCGGAAACCGGCCTTGCCCGCGGCCTCGATGACCGCGTCCTTCTCCGCCGGTCTCAGCTGGTAGCTGTACTCGGCCATGGGATATCCCGGCAGCTCCTTGAGCCCGGCCTTCTCGCGCAGCATGTGCCGCATGAACTGGTACATCGCCAGATAATCGTGGTGTCCGCGCTCCGGTCCGTCGCCGTACCAGCGCCAGTAGTAGTGCGTGGAGGCTGGCGCGTTCACCCTGCCCCAGCCGGTGCCGTGGTGGCTGGAGATGAAGGGCGCGCCCTTCTTGCGGGACAGTCGCATGCCGCACGACTCCGGATACGAGCGGTTGCCAATGTAGAGCCCGTTCCGGCACGCCAGCATCTCGAACGGCTGGCCGCCGTAGTTGGTCGTGTCGGCGTCGGTCTTGCCCGACATGTCGAACGCCGTGTAGCCGCGCGGCGGCTGGTAGCAGTCGTTGCGGTGCGCGTGAAGCGGGTCCTCCGCGTATATCTCTGACTTGAAGGAAACCGAGCTGACCATGTACGGGCACTTCACCAGATCCACGCGTTCGCCGATCCCCTCGAGGCGGCGTCCGTCGAGCTCGAGTGTGCCGGCCTTGAAGAAGCGCTTCATCTCGCTGCCCGGGGCGACGTACTTCACGACGACCTCGTTGCCGTTGGCCTGCATCCCGGAGAAGGTCCACTTGATGTCGATCTTCTTCACGTCCTCCTTGACTCCGACGGCCTCGGCCGTGCTGGAATCGAAGACCTTCTGCTTGCCGGAGTAGTTCACCTGCGGCACCGCCGCCTTGCGGACCAGCGCGTCGCCCTTGCCAGGCCAGGTGAACGAGGCGGAGCCGTCGGACGCGATGTCGAGCTTCATGCCGTTGGCGAAGACCGCGCTCGTTCCCGACACCCTCGCCGCTCCGGCGACGTCGGCGATCCCGAGCTTCGGGGCGACCAGCGACGCGGTCGTCTCGCCGACCTGCGGACGCTCCGGGATGGCCTCGAGCTTCGTCAAAAGCTGCGACGTCTTGATGTCGACGCCGGCCGAATCCCCGCAGACCGCCGCGAAGAACATCCTGGCATAGGCCCAGTTGTCATACGCCTTGATTCGGTTCGCCCCGTCCATGTTGACATTGAGGAAGGTCACCGTCCCCTTGCCGATCTTGATCCTGGCGACGAGCGGAACATTGACCTTGCCCGAGGCGTCGGTGATGGTGCTGGGCGCCTCGGCGCCCGGCTTGAGCGAACACTCGCGGTAGAGACCGTAGAAATTGAACTTCTCCGGTAGTCCGGCGTAGGCCTTGCCCGCGGGACGGTTGGCGAAGAACTCATCGTCGTCCTCGATCGTGACATCCTCTCCGATTTCGACCGGAAGCAGTTCGTCGACGACGCCGGCCGGCACCCGTCGGGTGAACAGCACGTTTCCGCCGACCTCGACGTACTTGCGGATCTTGGCTACCCGGTCCGGAGTGAATATCCCTGCGTAGCTCTTGTCGGGAATCGTGTGGAACATCACCAGCCGGATCTTCTTCGCGTCGAGCTTGGAGAACGCCGGAGTGAAGCCGTCGAACGCCTTGGGCTCGACCTTGTCGCTCATGTGCGCCTTGATGGACGCCCCGCCGAAGCCGTCCAGATACACGCTGTTGAAGTTGCGCACGCGTAAACCGGTGCCGACGAGCATCTTGGCGATTCCGTCGCCCTGCCATGGCCGGCCGCCGTTGAAAAGCAGCACGCCCGGATCCTTCTTGTCCCCAATCCAATCCGGCTGGCGCCTCTTGCCGCCGGCCGCCATCAGCTGCCAGGACACAAGCACCAGCAGCACCGCAAAGGCGATTCTCTTCATATCCGGTTCCTCCATTGCATTGCAGTTCCGACTCTTCCGAAAAAACATGCTGTCGCATCGTAGGAGAAAGATAACCTGCCGGACGCGTTTTTCAAACCTCCTCAGGCCGCGAGGACTTGTCCTGCCGCCGGTTCCAAGGCGGACCGAATTCATGGGAATCGGCCCTGTTTCAATGGCAAGTTTCGTTCCGCCGGCATGGCCTCATCCGCCTCTTTTTTCGATTTTCGTCTCTTGCGGAGCGTTCATGCGCTTGCATAGTTCCCCGCGCCGTGCTATATTTTACGTGTGCAGGAGTGATACAATCACTTTGTGTGGATTTTTGCATTTTGTCGTTCCATAATTCAAAAAAGAGAGGGAAGTCGTATGTCGAAAGTCAATCCGAATGCAAAGTTGGCGATTGCAACAGTAATTGATGCCAAGGTGGAGGTTCCACCCAAAGACATCCGCAAGTACACCGAGTTGGCGAGTGCGGTCAAGACGGCCGCATACGGCGATGGTGAAGCAGTCATGCTCTACGTCAACGCCGCCTGGACCAAGGATACCTGCCCCGAGGAATTCAACGGCGAGAAACTCACCTGGGGTGAGAACGCCTTCGCCAGCACCAAGGAAATCGGGGTTCCCGCTGGAGAGAATTCATACAAGGTATTCCTCGTCGACGGTGTGGAAGCCGCATTGGGAGAAATCGACCTCGACGGCCTGTTAAATGATCACAACGTCATCGGATACCAGTCCCAGGCGTCCGCCGGAACGGTCAAGAACACCGAGGCCAAGACAGGCACCAAGAACAGCGACCGCGACTTGAACATCAAGTCGCAGGCCACG
>JAKSOH010000080.1 GCA_024405675.1 Victivallaceae bacterium | reverse complement strand
AAGTTAGAAATGAGCGGACAAGCCAAAAGCGATCTTTACAAGGCGGCCGGAGTGGATATCGATCTCGCGACCGATTTGCTGGACAGGGTCAAGGGGGAGCTCGCCTCCACCCGCAGGCCTGAAATGCTGGCGCCAATCGGTGGATTCGGCGGACGTTTCTCCGTCGATACCTCGAAGTACCGCAACCCCGTCCTCGTCTCCAGCATCGACGGCGTCGGAACCAAGCTCATGGTCGCCGCGATGATGAACAAGTACGACACGGTCGGCTGCGACATCGTCAACCACTGCATCAACGACATCTCCGTGCAGGGCGCCGAGCCGGTCTACTTCATGGACTACATCGGCATCGGCAAGCTGCGCAGCCCGCTCTACGAGAACGTCCTCAGCGGTATCGCCAGGGCCTGCCGCGAGTCCGGTTGCGCGGTGCTCGGCGGCGAGACCGCGGAGATGCCGGGCATGTACGGCAACGACTTCGATCTGGTCGGTGTCATTACCGGCATCGTCGAGCGCGACGAGATCATCACCGGCGAGAACATCCGTCCCGGCCACGTGGCCGTCGGACTGGGATCGAACGGTCTTCACACCAACGGATTCAGCCTGGCCCGTCGCATTCTCTTCGACAAGGCCGGTTTCAACGTGGCCGACCGTCCGTCCGAGCTCGGAGGGGAATCTGTCGGCGAGGCGTTGCTCAAGCCGCATACCTGCTACTACAACGCCATCACGGCCGCTCGCAAGGCCGGCGTCTCCATGGACGGCATCGCCCATATCACCGGAGGCGGACTCTATGACAACGTTCCGCGCATCCTGCCGCAGGACGTCGACGTCGAGTTCGACGTGACCGGATTCCCCGTTCCTCCAATCTGCCGTCTCATTGTCGACCGCGGAGAAGTCGGTTTCGAGGAATGTTATCGCGTCTTCAACATGGGCGTGGGAATGGTCTGGTTCGTTCCGGCGGCCGACGCCGACAAGGCCATCGCCGCCGCTTCCGGTTGCGGACTTTACGCGGCCCGCATCGGTTCGGTGGTCTCCGGGGCGCGCCGCGTTCGCGTGAGCTGCGCAAAATGAGCGTTCGAATCTGGGGAATGCGGGTCGGGGTCGGGCAGGTGCGCCGGTCGTTGGTGTCCTTCCTTGACTTCGTGCGAAAAGGCCTTGTGGATGACGAGGATACTTTCTCCTCGGTGATGGGCCTGGTCAAGTCGGTCATCGCGGAGCCTGACGGGTCCGTCAGCGCGACGGACCGCAAGATGCTGCGCGACATGCTGGAGGAACACATGGCATACGACATGTGTTCCCGCGCAATGCAACTTCTGGACTCGGTCAAATGTCTCGATGTCGCCGACATCCCCGATAGCCTGCTCCAGCTGCCGATGGATGACCGGTGCCGTATCGCCCGCCTTCTGATTTCGCTCGCTTGCCTGCACCAGGAGGACAAAAGCATAGAATTCGCAGTCGCGGCGGCCGGCCGGCTTGGAATTCCGGAAAACGAGGTCTCGGAGATACTGGACGAGGCGCGGCGCGCCCTCGATTCAAGGCGCCGTCTCCTAGTCTCCGGTACCGGAATCATTGTGGCGCTGGTGGTCATCACCATGTTCATTTTGACGGCGACGCTGCTGAAGTCGGTGGCGTTCGGACTCATCGGAGCATATCTGGTGCTCCCGCTGGAGAAGTTCTTCGAAAGAAGAATACGCTCTCGTCGCGGACTCACCTACTGGATCGTTTCTTTCTTCTCTTTGCTCAAGCGTCCGCTGGTGATGTTGGCCAATCACATCAAGAAAACACCGATGGCTTCCGGCGATTGCGAGCAGGATATCATCGGTAAGGCGGTGGCCGTGACTTCGGTGACGTTCCTGCTGGTGTTCACGCTGATTTTCATACAGATCGGCGAATTCATTTTCTCCAGCGGCGACAGGATTTCCAACAGCTGGCGTTCGAGCCATGCGCGGGCGGCCGAAATCTCCGCCACCGCTCCAGCGGCGCAGGAGAAGAAGGACCAGTCCTGGTTCGACGGGGTCATGCAAAGTTTTTCGGAAACAAAGCTCGGTCGCAAGATCATACCGGATGACTCCTCCGACAAGAAGCCAAAGGAGGAATCGGCGTTGATTGCCTATGTGAGGGGCTATACAGAGAACTTGCGGAGCCGTTGTGCCAACACTCCGTTCTTCAAGGAGCTGCTCGACGAGATTGAACGAGTCGCCAATGACAAGGATACGATGAAGACGCTGGCCCGCGAGTTTTTCAAGATGTCGGGCGGTTTCGTCGGTTCCGCGCTCCGGTTGTTCACCAGCATGGTGAGTTCGTTCGGAAACTTCCTGCTCTCGCTGTTTTTCGGAATATTCTTCCTGTCCCAGATGGCCAAGTTCACCCGCGACGACAAGACGGGACGGTCCGGCAGCGAGTATTTCGTGAGAGGGATGTTCTCCAGCAAATGGCTGCCGGGACTGGACGGACCGGTTATCGACGAGGCCTGCCGCATCGTCACCGGCGTTTGCGAGCGTCTGCGCACCTGGGCGAAGAGCTACTTCAAGTTGGTGCTGCTTGATTTGGTCATCTACACCATTGTCTACTGGATGCTCGGCGTTCCCTATTTCCTGCTGATGGGCGTGTTTTCCGGTATGGCCGTGCTAATCCCGGTGGTCGGCCCGATAACCGCGGTGTCGGCGGCGTTCATCGTTTCGCTGGCCTGTGGTTCTGGAACCGCGCTGCAACTCTTCGGGATAGTGTTGTTTTTCGTTGTGTACAATTTCATAATAGAGCAATTCGTCACCTATCCGGCGATAGTCGGAGACGGCGTCGGCCTCAATACGCTTGAAACGGTTATCGTGGTGCTGCTCGGCGGTTTCCTCGCCGGAATCCCCGGTGTCATCCTGGCCATGCCGGCGGCCTCCGTTGCGAAGTACTTGATTCCGCAGATTTATGGCTGCATCGGATTTCGGAGCAAGTCGGTCAAGAACGGCAATCTCATGGAAAAGGAGAGTTGAAAATGATGACGCTTACCAGATTCGGATTCCGGGAATGGGGATTGGCCATACTGGCGGCCGCCGTGATTTGGACCGTTTGCTACTTCATGATCCGGTACGATTTCCTGATGACGTTCGGCATCGTGCTCGCTTCGGCGACGCTTGTGGTGCTCGTCGCGTTCTGCGCGTTCTTCCGTTCACCGCATCGCATGGTTCCGCAAGAGGGCGACCTCGTGGTCTCTCCGGCCGACGGAACCATTCGCGACATCACGGTTCTCGAACGTTGTGACGAAATCCCTGTGTTCGGAGACACCAAGGTGGTTCGAATCGGAATCTTTCTCTCCGTGCTCAACGTGCACGTCAACCGGACTCCGGTTCGCATGCAGGTGCTTAGCAAGAACTATCGACCTGGCGAATTTCTGGATGCCCGCAATCCAGAGGCCGGCACCAGAAACGAGGCCATGACCATTTCCGGAACCGGATATGCGTTTTGCGGCGGCGACATCGCGAACACGGTGGAGTTCCCCGTGGCCGTGCGCCAGATATCCGGAGCGATAGCCCGTCGCATAGTTTGTCCGGTAGACACCGGTTCCAGTTTCGACAAGGGCGTGATATACGGCATGATAAAATTCGGTTCCCGTACCGAACTCTATCTTCCGGAATCGATGTTCGACGTCCGCGTCAAGATAGGGGACAAGGTGCGCGGCGGCAGCACGGTCATGGCCGTGCTTCGCGAATCCGTCGGGAACGGAGATGCGAAATGAAATTGCCGGCGATTCCGCGGGGCATCGCCAAGGCGGTGCCGAATTTCCTGACGCTCTGCAATTCGTTCTGCGGATTTGCGGCCATCATCTGCACGCTTCGCGCCTACGAGTCGCCGCGCGAACCGATGTCCGTCTTCATGACCAGCGCCATACTGATTTTTTGCGCGATGATTTTCGATGCGTTCGACGGCTTGGCGGCGCGTTTGCTCAATGCTGGCAGCGAGAAGGGGATCCAAATGGATTCGCTTTCCGACATGGTGACGTTCGGCGTGGCGCCGGCGGTGCTGGTCAGCATCATGACGCACTCGCTGCGTGACCGCGGACTGCTTCCAGCCCAGGAAATAATCGTCTACGTGCTTTGCGCCGTCTACATTGGAGGCGCGGCGCTACGGCTCGCCACCTACAATGTCAAGGCGATGCGTCCCGGGGCCGAGAACGACAATCATGATTACTTCAGCGGACTTCCTTCGCCTGGAGCGGCGGCGGGAATCTGCGTTGCGGTGTTCTTCGCGAGCAGCACGGGAATAGACCTCTACAAGACGGCCTTCGTCCTGCCCATATATGCGGCGGTGCTCGGCCTGCTGATGGTGAGCCACATCCCGTACCTGCATGTCGGACGATGGATATTCTCCCTGAGGTATCATCCGTTTCGGCTCATGTTCTTCCTTGCGCTGCTGATTGTCGTGGCGGTGCTCGGCCGCCGCGGAACTGCGCTCGTGGTCACCGGATACATCCTGTCCGGACCGGTCATGATGATTCTTGCCAGATGCATGGGGAACCGCGCAAAATGACGGGCATGCGTTCGGTTGTGGCGGCAGCTGCCGTGTCTGCCTGCATGGCGTCATACGCGGCGACATATGACAACTTCCGCTATGCGTTTCCCGAATGGAAGCTCAAGGCCGTCACCATGGCCTATGACGATGCGCTGGAACCGGACCGCAAGCTGGTGGAGATATTCAACCGGCACGGGATCAAGGGCACGTTCTATCTGAGCGCGAACCGCGTCGACGAGAAATACAAGTACAAGGGTACTCCGGGCGAACTGCATTTCATGAAGACGTCGGAATGCGCCGCGCTCTATGCCGGACACGAGATCGGTTCGCACGGGTTGAACCACGTCAACATGTCCAAGCTTTCCGAATCGGAAATGGAAAAGGAGATTGCGGACGATATCGCGACGATAGAGGGCATCACGGGAAGGCCGGTGCGTTCCTTCGCCTATCCGTACGGGGCCTATGATGCGAGAGTGCAGTCCGCATTGCGCCGGCACGGCGTCGTGTGCGCCCGTACCACGGGGGATTCTGGAAGATTTTCCCTGAAGCAGGATCCGCTGGCATGGCATGCTACCTGCCATCATAACAACCGGCTCATGGAGCGCGCGGGGAAGTTCGTGGCCTATCGTGGTTTTGCCGGAGTCCTCGCCGTTATGAGCGTCTGGGGGCACAGCTACGAATTGGCAAGACAGGGCAACTGGGACGACATGGAGGATTTCTGTCGGCTCATGGAGGAGAATTCGAAACAGGTGTGGTTCGCTACGAACGGGGACCTCTTCGAATATCTGGATGCGTGCAAACGCATACAAAGCACAATGGACGGCAAGGTCCTGGTCAATCCGACCGCCACCACCGTCTATGCGCTGGTCGACCACATCAAGGATGACAAGTTCGCAGGAACAGAGAAGATCACCATTCCCCCGCGGTCGGCCGCGGTTTTGGAGCCGGCGACCGGAGTCGTCTATCCGCAGGGAACCTATCCGGTGTTCCCCGGCGGACTGAAAAAGGCCCTGACCTTCAGCTATGACGACGGATCATATGCCGACGACGCCTTGGTCAAGGTGTTCAACGAATACGGGGTAAAGGGAACGTTCAACGTCAACAGCAAGCGTCGCAAGGATTTCTCCATCTACTTAGGACACGAGGTCGCGACCCATGGTTTCAACCATTTGACCTACAGCCTCGTGCCGAAGTCGGTTGCCCTGGACGACCTGGTCCGCGACCGGGCCTACCTGGAGCGGTGCGTCGGCTATCCGGTCCGCGGCCATGCCTATCCGAATGGAGACGGGCATTGCTACAGTAAGGAACTTGTCGAATTGCTTCGCGGCATCGACATATGCTACGCAAGGGGAACGGTCATCCGGGACGATTTCTCAATGCCGGACGACTGGTACAACTGGATCGGCAGCGGTCGCAACACGCAGGCCGATTTTGTCGAACTGGCGGACAAGTTCCTCGCATCCGACCGGGTCCCGGCACTTTGCTACATCTGGGGACATTCGACCGAGCTTGCCAAGAAAAAGGACATGGATCGCATGCGTTCCTTCCTTGGCAAGGTGGCGGGACGTACCGACATCTGGTACGCCACCAACATAGATATCTACGACTACATGGAGGCGGTGCGGCGTCTTCGCTGGGCGCAGGACAAGTCGTTCGTGAACAATCCGTCGGCGCTGACGGTCTACTACGTCGTGAACGGCAAACTGGTCGTCATCGGTCCAGGGGAGACGGTGGCTCTGTAGCGGTCTCCAGGTTCAACCTCCGGAAGAACTCCTTCATGAAGTCCAGGCGCTCCGCGGCGAGTTCCCGGCCGCGGAGCGTCAGCATGCATTCCGGCAGTGACCTGAGCTTCACCAGGTATTCGCGGTAGGCTGTGTCCTCCCTCGTGTACGGGGCGCTTTCCAGCGCCTCGGAATCGGAGTTGTGCAGTCTCGCGCCGATGCGTCCGGCGAACAGGAACGCCCGTCCCACACCCACCGCGCCAAGCGAATCGAGCTTGTCGGCGTCGTGGACGATCTTTTCCTCGATGGTCTGCGGTTTCGCGCCACGTCCGCGGAATCGGTGCCGTTCGACTATCCGTCCGACCGCTTCCACGACATCAGGACCGCATCCGGCATCGGAAAGCATTTCCCGCGATCGGACGCCGCCCAGCTCGGCGTGATCGATCCGGCCGTCGCTCGCATCTTCCTCCGGACGGCAGCAGTCGTGGAGCAGGGCGCCCAGCCGCACCAGGAACGGATCGGCCCCGGGGTGGGATTCCAGCAGTGTCTCGGCGTTGACGACGACGCGCATGGTATGGTCGAAGTCATGGCAGCCGCAGGCTCCGGACAACCTGGTCCGCACCGCCTCCTGCATGTCGGCAAGCAGTTTTTCCTCGTTCATGGTTCCTCCGATGGCTTTCTCCATAAATTATACCTGCCGGCTGAGAACTTCCACATGGCAATCCGGAGGACCGGAAGGCCAAGGCGGCTGGCCGGCCCTGGCCCAAGGAGAAGC
>JAKSOH010000008.1 GCA_024405675.1 Victivallaceae bacterium | reverse complement strand
TTTCCGCCATTCCGTTGGTTCGTCAATTTTTGCGTCCAGTTCAACGTTCCGCCGCCGTCTCCGGCTGGATTGTCATGGAGGGCCGTGACATCGGTACGGTAGTGTTTCCCGACGCCAGATGCAAATTCTTCCTAACCGCTTCGCTCGAGGCGAGGGCCCGACGTCGTCTTGCCCAGACGGCAGAGAATGCGACAGGCGCTACGTTCGCATCGGTGTGCGCCGATCTCGTGGCGCGCGACAAGCGGGATGCCGGTCGCGAGATTGCCCCGCTCAAGAAGGCGGATGACGCCATATCAGTCGACACCAGCGACATGACCATCGACGAAGTGGTCGATCACGTCATCTGGAAGCTTCCGGCGGAACTCCGTCCCGCTTTTCGGATTTGAACACCTTGAGCGTTCCCGAGTTTCCTGAGTACAACTCCCCTTTTGCCGAGTCTACGAAGTATTTCCAGGTTCGGTACTGACTGCGCGAATCCTTGTCTCCGTTTCTAGGCGCCAAGTAGTCGCCGTCCGCCGTCAGGCGGTGACATTTGCACGAATCTCCGATTTGGAATTCCAGCATTGTTTTCAGAGCCGATTTGGTCTTATCTGATTTGACGGGGAACAATGCTTCTATGCGTCGGTCAAGGTTCCTTGTCATCATGTCGGCGCTACTCAAGAAGAACTCGCCATCGCCACCGTTTTCGAAGAAGTAGATGCGACTGTGCTCAAGATAGCGGTCTATTATGCTCAATACCCTGACGTTGCAACTATTTCGCGGTGGCCGTAAACAACACAATCCGCGGACTATTAGCGTTATTTCAACTCCGGATTCCGCCGCAATGTGCAGCAGTCTGATCATTTTTTCGTCCGAGAGGCTGTTCATCTTTGCGATTATGCGCGCAGGAAGTCCGGAACGGGCGTTGGATATCTCGCGTTCGACAAGATGTTCAAACGTCGACCGCAATGAAAATGGGGAAACAGCCATAGTCGTGAATGAAATTCCCGGCATGGTGACACCGGTCAGCAGATTGAACAATCTTGACACGTCGTCGCATATGTCCTCGTCGCAGCTGAGAATCCCGACATCCGCATAGACTGCTGCCGTCTTGTCATTGTAGTTTCCCGTGCCTAGATGGGCATATCTCATCAGTCGATCGCCTTCTCGCCTTATCACCAGCATGGCTTTGGCATGTACTTTGAGTCCGGCGACCCCGTACACGACATGCGCTCCGTAACGCTCCAACTCCATGGCCCACGCGATGTTGTTGTACTCGTCGAATCTCGCCTTGAGTTCGACTACAACCGACACCTGCTTCCCGCGTTCGGCCGCTTTCAGCAGCGCATGGACGACGGGGCTGTTTCCGCTGACCCGATAGAGTGTCTGCTTGATGGCTAGTACGTTTGGATCGTCGGCCGCTTCCTCCAACATTCGGACAATGGTGGAGAAGCTGTGAAAAGGCGGGGCGACGAGGATTTCCCCTTCTGTGCGTATCGCCTCGAACACCATGCCGTGCCCGGCAAGTGCCGCCAACGGGGCCGGCTTCCATTCGTTCTCCAGCCATTCCGGACGGGCCGTCTTTTCCACGATTTCCCAGAATTGCCTAAGACAAAGCGGCGCATCCGGCTCATAGCACGCCGATTCGTCAAGATGCAGGCTTTTCCTGAGCCACTTGACTAACTTCCCTTTTCGATGACCGGCTATTTCAAGACGTATCGCACCCCGGCGCTTGCGCAATCGCAGCTGGGCGCCGATGCTCTGCATGAGATCTGCGGTGTTGTTGTCGGAAATGTTGAGGTTCATGTCCCGGGTGATGCGGCATGCCAGGCTATCCACTATTTCCCCAGCGGGAAACAGCATTCCAAGATTGGACGAAATCAAATCTTCCAGCATGACGAACTTGCGTTTGCCGTCTTGCGACGACACTTCCACGAAACGTTCCAGTTGCTGCGGAACTTCCACAAAGGCGCGGATTTCCTCATTGTCCGGTGACTTGAATACAACGGCTATCTCAATTGCCCCGGACGCAAGAAGCGGGAACGGATGCGCCGCATCTATGGCGAGCGGAGTCAGGACAGGCAATATCTCCCGGCGGAATTTGCCAGTCGTCAAGTTTCGTTCCTCTTCACTTAAAAGTGCCATGCTGGAAATTTTGATTCCGCCGTTTGCCAGTTCCCCAAGTATTCCGTTCAGAAGACGCGATTGCGTCTTTTGCATGCTTTTCACTGTGTTCGCGATACGCGGTAGTTGCCGCGACGGCTTCAGGCCGGCCGGATCCGCGATGTCGCCGGATCCGGACGCCTGCCGGGTTAGTGTGGCGACGCGAACCATGAAGAACTCGTCGAGGTTGCTATCACTTATTGCTATGAATTTGAGACGTTCCAAAA
Organism: Victivallaceae bacterium; assembly: GCA_024405675.1. GTDB lineage: Bacteria > Verrucomicrobiota > Lentisphaeria > Victivallales > Victivallaceae > UBA1784. The sequence continues at coordinate 30,367 of JAKSOH010000008.1, read as the reverse complement.
CCGGATTCGCTTCATTTCCAGCTTCGTCGAGTACTCGTCTGTTGAATTCCAGCCAGGACAGGTCCCTACTTGTGAATAACTCCGTATCCACTGAATCGTTGTTGGTGGGAATAGTCACGCGCCTCTACTCCAGGATGATCTTTAGTCCGAAGACATCCGCGAAGAGATCGCCCTTCGCCTTGATGGCCAGTTTTTCCGCCCTGACATCTCCGTCCGATGAGGAAATTCGCAGTTCGAGTCCGGAACGCGTTATCTTCGGAGATGAGAATCTCTTGCAATGAGCGCAGTCCAGCGCATCGGCCACTCTGATTACGGCGGCAAGTTTCTGCACCAGGACTTTGTCCTCGTCGCGAAGGGCCATGTACTCCGGATGGGACTCCTTCGGTACAGACCGACGGTGGTAGCGGGCGAGCAGCGAGATTATCTTCAGTTCCCTCATGCTGATTCCGGGAATCTGCATGTTGGCTATGAGATACTCGGAATGCCGGTGATGCCGCCGGGTGTCTACGAAGCGCCCGATGTCATGCAAGTAGGACGCCACGTCCACAAGTCTCGACGCTTCCGGTGGAAATGTCGAATCTCCGCCGATGTTCTTCATTATCGCCGAACAAATGACGCGCATCGCTTCCGCATGCTCGCGGAAGTAGCCGTATTTGCGTCCTATCGCGTCGCACACTGAGCGCAGATCCTCGGCGAACGCAATATCCATGTATCCTGGTGGCAGATACAGTTCTTCCATGACCGCACTACGCGTTGTCACTCCAGGGACGATCACCTTGGCGCACTTGAAGAGACCGAGAAAGTATCCTACGGTTCTGGTTTCCAGTTCTGCGCCGCCTGCGTCTCCTGTGCGCAAGGGTGAGGAAGGGGACCATTCGCCGGCGGTGAACTGCCGTAGCCGCTCTATGGATGGGGCAGATATCTCGTTTTCGGCTGGAGGCTTTCCTCCGGTGACCGCCGCCGCCAGGAGTCTCGCATTTTCTCCGGCAAGAACCAGGGAAATCGGGGTCGACTTGTCGAATCCGGTGCATTCGCGCAGACGTTGCGGAAGGTTGGCGGCCCTGAGCATGTCGACCAACCGATCAGCCGGAACCGAGGATCTTCCAATTGAATCATAGATACGCGCGCTACGAAGTGGAATCTCCTCGCAGAACCGCATCAGCCCGCCATCGCAGAACACCACGAACATGGATCCCGCTCCAGTGACCGAGATAAGCGTCGGACCGGTCATTGGAACGCCTGTTTCTTCCAGTTGGTGGCGAATCGCGAGGTAGATGGTCGTTATCTCCATGGTCGATTCCATTATGTGCGCATTGAATCCGGTTTTTTGACGAATCATAGAAACCGCCAGCTCTCGGTTGAACGCTTCGCGCAAGGCGCTTGTTGCAAAGACGTAGGCATCGCGCAAACCATATTCGCGCAACTTGTCTCGAAACATCACCAAGGTGCCGACCAGCTGTGACAAGCTGCCCGGCGACACGTTGCCCTTCCGGAACACGTCATACCCGATTCCGGTCGGCATCGCCATGGAATCAATGACCCGCATGCCGGATTTCCCGGACGCCAGGATGTCCATGCGTACGGAACTAGATCCGATGTCGATGACCGCAGTCTCGCCCGATTTCTTCCTGGACATTTCGATGCCGCTAGAAGTTCCACCAGTGCTTGGCGTCTGGATTGTAGTAGTAGTAGTTCTTTTCCGCGAACTTGGCAACTCCCTTGGCCGTGTATGGATCTATTCCCACTCTCAACGTTATCCACATGTTCTTGCTGTCGTCATCCGGCGGCTCCGGAATGAACTTCGCCACGTAGCGTCCGTCGACAACGAGCACCACTGGTTCGCCCCGATGCTGTCCCGACAGCATTTCCCATTGCACTTTGCCCATGCGATCGAACTTGAACTGGAGATCGCATGAATCTGGATCCCCGGGGCGGGCGACGACCCTCGCTTTCCTCAGATGCTTGCTGCTGAAGCACTGGTTGGTGTTTATCCAGATTTTCTTGCCGTCGCCGGACTCGATTTCTCGTTCTAGCGCGCTCGCACGCGGGTAGTCTATGATACTGAATATTCCGACGATGAACCGCGGCTCGTATATCTCGGAGTTGGGGTCGTTGCTGGTTTCGTTCATGAGGTCTTCGAACTCTTCGCATCCCGGCAGCAAGGCCAGGCAAATCATTGCCAACGCAATCGTGAACAACCTAGATTTCATGACGGCACCTCCGTTTGGTCAATTTGTAGTTTCATATAGTAACAATAGTTTTTAAATAAGTTCAATTCAAGGTTTTTCCATAGGTTATTACCTATGGAGCTCTTCTTGGGAATCTTTACTTGCCGGTGCTGTTCCGCTATATTAGTCGTATTAAGATGAATGCAAACGAAAAATACGAGGAGGACATCATGAGAATACTTACCGGCATACAACCATCCGGAACACCGCATCTCGGCAATTATTTCGGGGCCATGCGCCAGGTGTGCGACCTGCAGGCCAAGGGGGAGAGCTTTCTCTTCATCGCTGACTACCATGCGTTGACAGTGAATCCGGATCCTGAGGCCTTGCGTCGAAACATCGTCAACTTGGCGCTCGATTTCATCGCCTGTGGCGTTGATCTTGACCGGACGCTGTTTTTCAGGCAGAGCGCGATTCCCCAGGTCTGCGAATTGTCTTGGATACTTTCCACCTACACGCCGATGGGACTTCTTGAGCGTGCGCATAGCTACAAGGACAAGTTGGCCAGGGGATTCGATGCCAACGCCGGGCTCTTCACATATCCCGTGCTCATGGCTGCCGACATATTGCTCTATCGCTCCAATCTCGTACCGGTTGGAAAGGACCAGAAGCAGCATTTGGAAATAACCCGCGACATCGCCATAAAGTTCAACAACCGCTTCGGCGATGTCCTGACGATTCCGGAAGGATATATTCCGGACAACGTGGCGGTGGTGCCTGGCACGGACGGTCAGAAGATGTCCAAGAGCTATGACAACATTATTCCGATATTCGGTAGTGAAAAAGAGATCAAGGGAAAGGTGATGAGCATCGTCACCGACTGCAAGGGACTTGCGGAACCAAAGGATCCCGATTCATGCAATGTGTTCAAAATCTATAGCCTTGTGGCCGAACCTGAAGAAGTCGAACAAATGCGGCGCAACTACCTTGGTGGCAACTACGGATACGGACATGCCAAGAAGGCGTTGTTCGAAAAGCTCTGGACAAAGTTCGAAGGAATGCGCGCCCGTCGCGCCGAATTGGCGGCGGATATACCAGCGGTGGAGAGCAAGCTGGCGGAGCATGCTGAAAGGGCTAGGGAGGAAGCTGAAAAGACACTGGCCGTTGTGCGCGCAGCCGTCGGTTTGAGATGATGTTTCGGCGTTTGTCAAGTCATTTTCAAACTACGTAGGAAAATCGTCGGTGTAGCGATTTTCAAGTGTTTTTTTGAAAAAAAAGTCGGAAAATTTTCCCGGCAAACGCCATGTCGGCATTTGACACTCCCAAATCACAGAACTACATTTGTCGGTGTCTTGGCAAGGACGCAATCGCCTTGGAAATAAGCATTAGTGCGTAATTTTCCATAGTGCTTCAAAAGGCGAAAACCTGACGGACGAGTGCTTCATCCGCCGGCAGCGTCGGGCTGATCAAATGGTCCTCTCGGACCTGAACCGGTTGCGAAGATGAATAATTTTGGAAGAATGATTCTGGGGGGCGTTTTCGCTCCGCAGTCGAGATAAGCGAGGTTTGGAAATGGAATCGATAAAGGAAGCGGTCGCCATATGGACCGTGGCCGCCCGGCGGCTGATCGATTCATGCAGAGACTCCTACGAGAGGTTCTTCGAGCATGCGAATCCGGTGTCATGCGACAACGGCAAGTTGGTGATTGGAGGTTTCGACGTAATCACCCATGCTTTCGCGGTGGACAATTTCTCCGGTGAATTACGAGATGCGCTACGCGATATAAACGGCAGGGATTACGATTTCGAGTTGTCGATGGACTATCCAGAGCTGAAAGTTCCGCTGGTTCCGGTGTCGGATACCAAACGCAAGGAGGATATCATCAAGCCTCCGATTGTCAAGCCTGTCATCCCGCCACAATCTCAGTACACTTTTGAGAATTTCGTCGTAGGCGAGGAGAACCGGCATGCATATTTGATGGCCAAGGCCGCCGCTACCCAGCCAGGACTCTACAATCCGCTTTTCATCTATGGTGACAGCGGTATCGGGAAGACCCATCTCCTGCGCTCGATAGAGTACGATCTACTAGTCAATTCGCCGGATGTGCGCGTCGTATGCCTGAGCTGCCGCGAACTGATCGACAGGTATTACAGGATCCTGACGGAAAGGGGCGATCTCTACGAGCTCCGCGATTCCCTCAGGTGTTGCGACGTGCTGCTGGTCGACGACATCTACTTGCTGGACGGCAAGCATCGTCTCCAGGACGAGTTCTTCGACATTTTCAACGCACTGTACGACGAGGGTAAGCAGATAGTGCTGACCAGCGACAAGCAGCCGTGCGACATGCAGGACATAGACAAGCGTCTGACAACGAGATTCGAACAGGGTGTCGTTACAGAGGCGCTAATGCCGGGATATGAGTCCCGCATGGCGATACTCATGAACAAGAGACGCGAGGTGATGGCCGAGCATCCTTTGAGCGATGAGCTTCTTGAGATGCTTGCCTCTAGAATACAGTCCAGCGTGCGCACGTTGTTTGGTGCCTTCTTTAGGTTGACCACCACGTTGTCGATGAGCGGACGCGACTCCATGAGCGGCGGGGAAGGGGAGCGGATATTGCACTCGGTGCTGATTAAGGAAAGTCGCGCGTTGTCGGTGGCCGACATCCAGCAGGCGGTAGCTTCGCATTTCAGCGTGACCTTGCCCGAGATGCTGGGCAAATGCCGGCAGACAAGCGTGGCTGAGCCGAGGATGATGGCTATGTTCCTTTGCCGGGAGCTGACGGGAAAATCGACGACGGAAATCGGATCGTTGTTTGGTCGGGATCATGCCACGGTCATCAATGCTGAAAAACGGGTGAAATTGCTTTGCGACAAGAAACCGATGTTCCGCCAGAGCCTGGAGCAGCTCAGACGTTCGCTCCGACGTGGCTGACAATGTAGTTTTTTGCATCGCGCAACGGCTTGTCGGCTCCTGGAATTCCGTCCAACTCCTGTTCTAGGAAATCCAAATATTTTCTTTCCCGGAATATGCTTACCGATGTGTCGAACGAGAGGTCGTACACCCATCCTATTCTCACCAGCCAAAAGTCGCAGGCGTTGACGATGTCGCCATATGACGGACAGCGGCGGGCGGCCAGCGATTCCAATATGTTCGGAGACATCAATCGCTCGGAACCGAGGGAAAATCCAATGGTGTCGGCGCTTCCGTTCTCGACGGCCTGCGCGGTGAAGATGGCCATTATGTCCAGCTTGTCGGCGTCGCGCGTCAGCTTCGCAAGAAGTCTCGCATGTTTCGTAAGTTCCGACGGAAGCGTTCTCTTGTTGTGTAGGCGCACCGCTGTTATGACGTCGCGCCGATCGTCGGGGGCGAGGAAGTCTAGTATTCCAGCGTCTTTGAGAATTTCGGCCGACATGTCTCCGTGGTCGAAGCTCAGTCGGTCGTCGAACGACCGGTGGTGTCGGTATTGCATGAACCGCGAGATGTCATGGAACATGCAGGCACAATTGGCGGCGTCCATGATGTCCGCCGGAAAATGTTCGCCGGCAGCGATTTGTCCACCGATTTCCGCCACCCGGGCGGAGTGCTCCAACTTCAAGTCGATGAATGCGTCGATTTCCGGATTTCCGGAGCGCCATGGTTCGGCCGCCAGCTTCAGGATGGCGTAAAGACTTTCCAAAGGATTTTCCCCTTCTTGCATACCGCTTGTCGCCGTTGTATATTACCAAGTGACTTTTATATATAAATATATAAACGGCCCATAGCCGATTCAAATGTCATGGGGGTATAGGAATGCAGATCATTGCCAACGCCGCATGGGCGGTCGTCGGACGTGACGAGAACAGTGTGCGTAAAAGCCTTTCCGGAGTCACTGGGAACGGCTGGGAGATAGTCTCCGATTCGGTTCATCGCTATGGCGATGGTGCTGTGATTATGGTAATCAAGGGAGTAATCGGCCGGCGTTTGCTGGTGGTGTCGCGTTCTAACGCAAGCATGCCGGGCGAATTCAAAGGCGAGAACATCGCGATAGGCGGCGGCGGAAAGGCCATCGCCTGCAAGCTCGATCATGCAACGGCGACGATTCTTCGCCGTTGCTTTCCGTGGTGCGCTCCGCGCAGCCTGAGGAACGAGCGGACTACAATCGGTTGCGGAGACCGCCTTGGGCTGGCCACTCGCGGCCATTTGCGTGCGATACGGCGTTTCCAGGTGGCGCCGGTGCTGGCTCAGCAATCGATGCGCGAGCTTTCCATGACCGGGCGGACCTTTGACGGCGTTGTGGACGACGCCACATTCATGGTGTTCGAGGCTGACTACCGATCAGGTTACGGCGCAGACGGAGACCATCTCAAGAATCTGCGCGACATCGGTACCGCGGTGGATGCCGGAATGCCGATGATAACGCTTGATCTTTCCGAGATAATGAATGCGTCTGCCGGAGAGTGGGATGCAACTGCCATTGACGCGGAATTCGGCAAGTTGCCGATCGAGCGCGCTGAGCGGGTGCTTGAGGAGTACGCGGATCGGGAATTCGTCCTGGATGATGGCTGTTCGATTCGGTTGGACGGACTTACTGCTCGCCGTTGCGAGATTATGTACGGCAAGGCGCTGGATTTCGCCGCCGAGGTGCATGAGTATCTCGAGTCGCGCCGGGGCAGCGAGTTCGATTTGGAGATATCGATCGACGAGACGACGTTTCCGACATTGCCTTCTCACCATCTCTTTATTGCAAGGGAACTCAGAATCCGCAAGGTCGGCTTCACGTCAATTGCGCCGCGGTTCGTAGGAGAATTCCAGAAAGCCGTCGACTACATCGGCGACCTTGCTGAATTCGACCGGCAGTTTCATTTGCATGCGCTTATCGCCCGTTTGTACGGCAACTACAAGGTGTCAGTGCATTCTGGAAGCGACAAGTTCGCCGTCTATCCGACGATAGGTAGGGAGACCGAGGGATATTTGCATCTCAAGACCGCTGGAACGAGCTGGCTGGTGGCGGTCGGAGTCATCGCGAGACACGATCCGGAACTTTACCGCGACATGCATCGATGCGCCTTGGATAATTTCCAGGCTATGCTCAAACTATACCACATCACCGCCGACATCTCGCGCATTCCGGATGTCGGGAGTTTGCCGGACGACAAACTCCCCTGTCTCATGGAGATGCCCGAGGCGCGGCAGTTGTTGCATATCGCGTACGGACCGATACTGACTGGTTCCCTGCGCGGACGCTTCTTCGCGGCGATGGCGAAGTTTGAGAAGGAATACGACGAGGCACTGGAAAACCATTTCGTTCACCACGTCTCGTTGCTGGGCATAAGTGAAAGAAACTGAAACTAGACAGTCTTCATAAGAAAATAAGGAGAAACGAAAATGTTGGAATTCATCATCGCAGAGGGAGCGGCGCAGGGGCAGCAGGGAGTGGGGAGCGGGTTGATCCAGATGGCGCCCATCTTTATCATTCTCATCGTATTCATGTTCTTCATGACCCGTTCGCAGAAGAAGCAGCAGCAGAAACGTCAGCAAATGCTCGACCAGCTCGTGAAGGGCACGCCGGTCATGCTTGGCAGCGGAATATACGGAACCATCGTCGAAGTGCTTGAAAACGATTTCCGCGTGGAAATCGCTCCCGCCGTCGTGGTGAAGGTCGCCAAGAACGGTGTGGCCGAACCGGGCCAGGCGCCGGCGGCCGAAGGGGCAAAGAAGTAGCACCATGGAAAAGCGACCGATATTGCTTCGGACGATAATCGCGATTTTCGTGGTCGCGATGTTCGTCCTTGCCGTGTACCCGTTGCGTGAACGCGACTATTACGAGGTTTTCATGTCGTTGCTTCGGGACAAGAACGATGAAGTGGCTAAAAAGCTCGTAGATGACGCCCGGAATCTGCAGCGGAATAACCCGCAGATGTTCCAGTCGCAGGCGTTGCTTCAGGCGGCCGACGCCAACGGCGTAGTTCTCTCCGAAAGGCTGGAGGATCCGTCCGGACTTACTGACAATCGCGACGTCATGAGTCTCATACGGAAGAAGGCGTCCGGCACGATAAGGCTCGGACTGGATCTTGCCGGAGGCGTGGAGTTCTATCTCGAACTGGTTCCGGACGAGAACTTTTTGGCCAAGATCAAGGCCGATGGAAAACAGGGCGAGTCCAGAGAGCAGGCGGAGGCGCGGTTGGACAACCAGTTCAACTATTACCGCGACGTGGCGATCGAGATATTACGCAAGCGTCTCGAGAGCCAGAAGATTTTCGAGGCCGAAATATCGCCGTCCGGCAGTCGCTATGTCTCACTGCGGGCACCGGTGGTGGCCAAGGACGAGAAACTCAAGCTGCTCGATCTCATACGCATGAGTGCGAAGCTCAAGTTTCGGCTGGTCCATCCGGACAACGATGCGATGGTCCGCGCCTACCGGATGAATCCGGACGAGTTCCAGATACCAATTGAATACGAGCTCATGAAGACTACCGATTTCCGCAAGGGACAAGCACCGGAGGAGCATTTGTTCTTTGTGGCTAAGCAGGCGGAAATGGAGGGCAAGGACATAACGTACGCCGTGGCGACCAAGGACGAGTTCGGTCAGCGCCGCATACAGCTGCGCTTCAATCTGCAGGGAGCGGAGGACTTCGGTCGCGTCACCGCCGCCAACGTTGGCAGGTCGCTGGCCATCGTGCTCGACGGGCAGCTTTGCTGCGCGCCCCGCATCAACGGCGCTATCACTGGTGGCTCGGCAGAAATCACCGGCCGTTTTTCAGAGGAGGAGGCCAAGAACATCGCGGACGCCCTGGTCAGCGGGAGCTTTCCGTTCCAGATCAAGGTCAACGCGGTATTCGACACGGACCCGAAATTAGGCGCGGCCAACATCTCCAACGGAATATGGGTCGGTGCATTGTCGTTGCTCTGCGTCGCGCTTTTCATGCTACTCTACTATCGTTCCAGTGGCTTCGTTGCGATAGTGGCACTTTCGCTTAACATCGTGCTCATCCTAGGTGCGATGGCCGCCTTCAACTGCACTTTGACGTTGCCGGGAATCGCTGGCATCGTTCTGACTATCGGCATGGCGGTCGATGCAAACGTCCTGGTCTACGAGCGAATACGCGAGGAAATCGAAGCAGGAAAGAAGCTTCGCCATGCGGTCGATCTCGGATACGGCAAGGCGCTTTCGGCGGTGCTCGATGCGAATATAACTACGTTGCTCACTTCGTTCATTCTCATGTACGTCGGAACCGGCGCGGTCAAGGGATTCGCCGTGACGCTGAGTATCGGAATCCTCACCAGTTTGTTCACGGCGCTCTTTGTAACCAGACTGATATTCGACGTTCTCTTCAATTATACGAGATTCTCCAAAATGTCAATGCTGTCGATATTCCGCAACACGAAGTACGACTTCATCCGCTGGTACCGGATTTCTGGACCGGTCGCGGCAATCGCGGTCGCGGCCGCGCTGGCGATTGGATGCATCCGCGGAACTGGCATGCTCGGTGTCGACTTCACCGGCGGAACGGTGGTGACTTTCAACTACGCTGAGCAGGTTGACAAGGAGAAGATAGAATCGGTGCTGGCCGCCGCCGGATATGACGAGCCGTCAGTTACATACAAGTTCAACATCGCTTCCGGCAATGGCGAGCGCAAGATGGAGATACTGGTTCGAGGCGATTTGACGGCGGACAACGCCGGCCGCAGCCCAAAGGATGTTATCGGAGAACTGCTCAATTCCAAGTTCCCGAATGCAAAGTTCGAGGGGGGAATCGAGAGCAGCGTAGGCGGCCTCATCGGTTGGGAATTCACAAAGGCGGCCATGTGGGCTATTGCCCTGTCGCTGGTCGGAATTGGAATCTACATCACGCTTCGCTACGAGCACACCTACGCCGTTACCGGTGTTTTGATGCTGGTGCTCGACGTGGCGGTGGTGATGGGTATATACCTGGCGTTGGGGCGGATGGTTTCGCTCACTGTTGTGGCCGCGGTCCTTACCATCATCGGATATTCCATCAACGACAAGGTCGTGATTTTCGACCGCATCCGAGAGAACATCAGGCTTGCGCCAGAGGATGATTTCGGGATTTTGGTCAACCGATCCGTAAACGAGACGCTCAGCCGCACGATGCTGACTAGCGTGACAACGTTCATCGTGGTCTTTATCCTGTTCCTGGGCGGCGGTGTGGCTATCAACGACTTCGTCATGATTATGATGCTCGGTGTCATATTTGGAACTTGCTCAAGCATTTTCGTGGCCGGCCCGTTTCTGACGGCATGGCACCGTCGCATCGACGCGCGGAAGAAGAACCGCAAATAAGGAGGAGGAATGCATGGATTTCATGGAAGCTATGAAGATGTTCGGGCGTATCAAGGACATCAAGAAGAACGTGGAGGAGTACCGCAAGGAGCTTCCCGACAAGAGATTCACCGCTACAAGCGGTTCCGGGCTGGTCACCGTGACCGTCAACGGCCTGCACATGATTGTGTCTGTCGCGCTTCCGGATGACCGCAACCCCAGGTCGCTTGAATCCGACATCGCCGAGGCCACGAACATGGCTATCGGCATGGCCGTCACCGACCAGGCGGAGAAACTCAAGGAGCTCTCCGGCGGAGTGGATCTTTCAGATTTCATCTAGTTTCGGGGATCGAGCGGTGAAGGCTGGCTATCCAGACGAGATCGAACGGTTGATCGGGTATTTCCGCGGACTGCCTGGCGTCGGTCGGCGCGGCGCGGAACGCATTGTCATGCACCTGATGTCGCGCGATTCGGCGGAATTGCGCGGATTCGGCGAATTGTTGGCGGCCATACCCGAACGCATCGGCCGCTGCCCGGAATGCGGTTCGCTGTCCGAGGCGGGCTCGCTTTGCCGGGTATGCGCCGATGAAACGCGCGACCGATCATTGCTTTGCGTGGTAGAGACGATGGCCCAGATGTTTTCCGTTGAGTCCAGCGGAAGATATTTCGGGAGATATTTCGTGCTCGGCGGGAAGCTGGATCCACTTAGCAACGCGACCGGCTCCAACATGAACATCTCCGGGTTGCTCGAACAGGCAGGACGACCAGGAACCAAGGAGATAATCCTTGCGCTGGGGTTTGACGTCGAGAGCCGAGCTACCTGCGTTTATCTCGAAGGGCTTTTGAAGGACCTTAATGTGAAACTGACCCGTCCGGCACTGGGCCTGCCTGCCGGTTCCAACTTGACTTTCGCCGATGCGCAGACAATCGCGGCCGCGCTGGAAGGACGCAAATGAATACAGAACAGAGAGAGGATAAATCCTATTCGCCGGCCGAGGACGCGGTTAATTTTGCCACTCATGCAATCGGGGCGGCGCTGGCTGTCATCGTCGGAATCTGCTTTGCAAAACACTATGCGGTCGGCGATCTCGCATTGCGCATCGGGTATCTCGCCTACGTCGTGACGCTCGCCGGAATGTTCTCTACATCCGCCTCGTACCATGCGGCGAAGAATCCAGACGTGCGCAGGACGCTGCGCAAGCTAGACCACTCGATGATATACTTTCTCATCGCAGGAACCCACACACCGGTTTTTCTCGGCCCGCTGCGTGGTGGACTTTGCGGATGGTTGCTCGCCGGATTGTGGATATGTGCGGCAGCGGGAACGGTGTGCAAATTCCTGCTTTCGCAAAAATACCACTGGATAGACGTCGTGCTCTATCTTGTCTGCGGCTGGTGCAGTCTCGCCGTGCTGGGTAGAATGTACGAACAGCTGCCGTCTCCGTCGTTCGCATTGCTGATAGCCGGCGGCGCGGCATATACGCTCGGTGTGCCTATATACCTGTTGAGGGTGCCGTTCGCCCATGCTGCGTGGCACGTGGTGGTCATGCTAGCGGCGGCGCTGCAGTTCGCATCGGTGATAGCCATGGGACCGGCGTAGCCGCGTCCCGGATGATGAGTAAAACAAACCAACAAACCATGGAGGAGAGAAGATGTATATTGGACGAATCGTTGGAATCGGTCTTACCAAGCTTGGAAAAACGACTGCTTTGTACCGCGTGTCGTCCCGAAGTTTTCCCAACCGCAGGGCGGTGGAGCATGACGGAATGGTAGCCATCGTGCCCCGTCCGGGGGCCGAAGGTGATCTCGCAAAGAACCCGTACATCAGCTATAATTGCCTGAGGGTCGCCGGCAAGGGGGCCTGGGCTGTCGCGACCAACGGATCTCACACGGATCCCATCGCCGAGAAGATCGATTCCGGAATGAATGTGAGGGACGCCCTTGGATTCAGTTTGCTTGCTCTCGACTTCGAGCACGATTCGCTCGACACGCCGCGCATCGCGGCGGTGGTGAGCATCGACCGTCCGGTCGGATATCTCGGTATCGTGCGTCGTGATGCGGTACTGGTCCGCGAGTTTTCGCTGCGTCCCGGTTGCGCCTATTATGTTTCGACTTACGAAAAGAACCGCCCGGCAGATTCAAACATCGATGAATCGTTCGACGCTCAGACCGCGGCTGACGCGGCTGCCTACGCCATTGGCGGCGGGGTGTTCGCCGACTTTGAGAAACCGGTATGCTCAGCGGCGGCGCTCGCCAACGGCGACAAATTCGATTTCGGACTTGACATAGTCGAGTAGATACAGGGCACGTTGACAAAATGATGTCCCGGAGTGAAATACTGGCGGCGCTTAACGACCGCCAGGGCGAGGCCGCATCGACCGTCAATGGTCCGGTGCTGGTGCTGGCCGGCGCCGGAACCGGAAAGACGAGGGTCATAACCTATCGGATTGCCTACATGCTGGCGACCGGTGTTCCGGCAGAAAGCATTCTGGGACTTACATTCACCAACAAGGCGGCCCGCGAGATGCGCGAGCGTCTGGACGGACTTGTCGGGGAAATGGCCAAGAATGTGACGCTTGGAACATTCCACAGCTTTTGCGGGCGGATCCTGCGTCGCGAAATTTCGAAGCTGGGATATCTGCCGAGTTTCACCATCGCCGACGAGAGCGACCAGTTCGGTACGTTCAAGCAGGCGGCCGGCCGACTGGGGTGCAACGGAGAGGGGTTTCACACGGCGGAGGCCTTCGCCATGATCAGTCACTGGAAGAACCGATTGATGACTCCGGCGGCCGCCAGACGCGATGCCGGAAGCACGAACTTTCAAGCGATCAGCGCGGCCATTTACGAAGAATACCAGGCCATGCTGGAGGAACAGAACCAGGTGGATTTCGACGATATGCTGCTCCTCGTCTGGCGACTTTTCTCGGAGCATCCGGATGTGCTTGAAATGTATAAGTCCCGCTACCGCTATCTCCTGGTAGACGAATATCAGGATACGAACTATGCTCAGTACGAGATACTTAGGATGCTTGGAGGAGAACATCCGAATCTGTGCGTGGTCGGTGATGACGACCAGAGCATATATTCGTGGCGCGGTGCCGATATCGATAACATCCTGGACTTCCCTGATCGCTATCCGGCGGCCAAGGTCGTACGTCTGGAGCAGAACTATCGCTCGACCGGCGCCATACTAGGGGTCGCCAACGAAATAATCGGATCCGGCGGCGGCCGGAGACACGAGAAGAAACTGTGGAGCGCCGAGGGTTTCGGCGAAATACCGAAGGTGGTGACGCTTGACAGTGGCGAGGCGGAGGCCTCGTTCATCGGAGATGTGATCGAACAAAAACGACATGAGTCGGGAGCCCGCTATTCCGACTTTGCGATACTTTACAGATCGAATGCGATATCGCGTCAGATAGAAACCACACTCCGCTCTTGCGGGATACCTTATCGGGTATACGGCGGGCAGCCATTCTTCCAGCGGCAGGAAATAAAGAACGCGCTTGCATATCTCGGCCTCATAGTGAATCCGCAGGATGACCAGAGCTTGCTGCGGGTGCTTTCGACACCGCCGCGCGGACTCGGCGGCAAAACGGCGGATTTGCTGAGAATCAGACGGACCGCGGATCACAAGAGCATGCTTTCCGGTTTCTTCGATTCCGGTTTTCTATCGAAGCTGTCAAGCACGGCGGCCGCGGGCGCGGAGGAATTCGCCTCCGCGATCGGTCGGGCTAGAGAAGCTTTTTCATCTCCCTGTAATCTAGCCGCGAAGACGGCATCGTATCTTGAGGACATCGGTTACACCGGAGGATTGCAGCGGATATACAAGGACATAAAGGATGCGAAGATGCGCCGCGAGAACGTTGATGAGTTCATAAACGGAATCGCGCAATATGAGAAGTCCCATTTCGGATTGACGCTTCAGGAGTATCTGGACAGCTGTTCGCTTCTCGAACAAAAGGACAAGGACTCGGAAACCGAGGGAGACGCCGTGGTTTTATCCACTGTGCATGCGGCCAAGGGACTGGAGTTCCCCGTGGTGTTCGTGGCCGCCGTGGAAACCGGCATTTTTCCACATGAACGTGCGATCGAAGAGGGGTCGATGGACGAGGAAAAACGTTTGTTCTATGTGGCTGTCACCAGGGCGAGGAAGGAGCTTTTCCTCCTTAGGGCGCGCAAGCGTATGCAGCGTGGCGTCACGAAACCGGCGATGCCGTCCCCGTTTCTCGCTCAACTCGGGACTACGGTCGACCGTTGCGATGGCGAGGACATTGTAAAACCGGTAAGCGATGAGGACCTGCACAAGGCCTTCGAGGATATCTTTGAAAAACTCAGGAACTTGAAATGAACGACGATTCCAAACTGACCCCGGGCAAGATGCGGGCGCAGCTTTTCGGCGCAGAGGAGGCGGCGAGGGCGGTATTGCAGGCGTTTTTCCGGGACCATGCGCCCGCCGACCGGGTGTTGACAGATTTTTTCAGAAGCAACCGTAAGTTCGGATCGCGGGACCGCAGAATGATATCGGCTGCGGTGTTCGCACTACTGAGGTACTGGGGGTGGGCCCGCAAGCTGATGGGAGCCGAATTCTCGTCAGGAATAGAGACGCTAGAACTGACCCTTACCCGCAGGGAGATGTTATCGCTGTTGTTCTTCGCGCTTCATGTGGACGGATATGACCGCGATTATTTGCGCGATTTCGCAATAGAGCTCGGTCTGCGCGGATTGTCTCTCGGTGGAAGCCAGTCGCGTCGCGCTGCGGCGTTTGCCGCCGCGATAGGGGAAAAGGTGGATTTCCTTGCGTCGGATCTCGTTCCGGAACGTATCTTGGATCTTCTGCCCGATGGTTTTTCCGTAAAGGAGTTTCTTGGAACCATGACCAGTCGTCCGCCGATGTGGATTAGGGTCAGGGACGAGTTCCGCGACCGAACGATGGCGCGTCTGGCAGAACTCGGAATCGAACCTGAAACGGATTTCCCGGTACAAGGGGCGGTTCGGATTCCAGCCGGCAGTCCGGCGTTGTACACTACGGAGGAATTTCGGAGCGGAATGTTCGAGATACAGGATCTCGCCAGCCAATGCATCGGCATGGCCTGCTCACCGCGCCGTGGCGAAAGATGGCTTGACGCCTGTGCCGGAGCCGGTGGCAAGACACTGCAGTTGGCGGAGATGATGGAGGGCCGGGGCACCGTGGTCGCCTCGGATATCCGCGAATCCGCGCTGGAGGAACTCAGGACGCGGGTGAGAAGGGCTGGTTACGGCAACGTGATGACGAAACCGGCCGGTCGACAGCTGGTCAGACACCCGTATGACGGAGTGCTTGTTGACGCGCCGTGCACTGGTTCCGGAGTGTGGCGCCGTAATCCAGGAAGGCAATGGCTGTTGCCGGACGAGGAGCCGGCGTCCTGTGCCGCTCGGCAACTTTCGATATTGTCCGGGTTCGCTCCGGCAGTAAAAATCGGCGGACGCCTGGTCTATGCCACGTGCTCCGTGTTCAAGGCGGAGAACGAGGATGTGGTCACGAAGTTCCTGACCGACAATCCGCAGTTCGAACTTGACTGTTTCACCAATCCGCTGGACGGCGTCGATACCGGCGGAATGGCGCGATTCATGGGACATGGATTCGACAACGACTACATGTTTGCGGCGAGGATGAAGAGGGTATTCTAAAATGTTTCCGTTTCACATTGTGCTGTTCGAACCGGAAATTCCGCAGAATACCGGAACTATTGGACGCATGTGCGTGTCGACCGGTACCGACTTGCATCTCATAGAACCGCTGGGATTCACCATAGACGACGCGCATTTGCGCCGTGCCGGACTGGACTACTGGCAGTACCTGTCGTACCGGCGTTATCCCGACTGGGACGCGTTTCTCGAAGCCAATCCAGATGCAAATTTGTACTTCTTTTCAACTCATGGTGTCAAAAGCTACTGGGATGAACGATACGAGCCGGGAGACTGGCTGGTGTTCGGGCGCGAAACATCTGGACTGCCACTGGAATTCTACGAGCGTTACCGGGAGCGGCTGCGCATAATCCCGATGCCCGGAGAGCATAGCAGAAGCCTTAATCTGGCGAATAGCGTTTCGATAGTTCTCTACGAGGCCATGCGTCAGCAGGCGAAAGGTTTCCAGAAATGAACGGCACGCCGAAATCGTTGCGTTTGCAACTGGGATTCTTCGGCAAGACCAATTCCGGCAAGTCAACGCTGGTCAATCTGGTTTCCGGACAGGATGTTTCCAGCGTGGCGCCGGTGCCAGGAACGACGACGGATGTCGTGGAGAAGACGATGGAATTGTCGCCGGTCGGACCGGTGGTGCTGGTCGATACCGCCGGGTTCGGAGACTCGGGGACGCTCGGCGGGGCGCGGGAGCGGGCTTCGCGAAAGGCCTTGGACCGGATCGACGTGATGGTCTTGGTTTGCGAATCGGCGGTTCTTGGCCCCGTGGAAAAGGCGTTGATCGAAGATGCCGAGTCTAGGAAAATTCCGATAATCAAGGTGCTCAATTCGCCAGGGGCGAAGGTTGCAGTCGCCGAAGACACCATCGTTGTCGACGCGGCGGACATTGGATCGAGAAGCCAGTTTCTCGCGGTTTTCACGAAAAAGGTATTGGCTGTGGCTCCGGATTCATTGTTCGAGTCGCAGGGGTTGCTGGCCGGACTCGCCGGATGTGGAGACCTGGTGGTGATGGTCGTTCCAATAGACAGCCAGGCTCCAAGAGGAAGGCTGATATTGCCGCAGGTGCAGGCCATCCGCGATGCGCTGGATTCGGCCGCCTCCGCGCTGGTGGTTCGAGAGTCGGAATACTCCGTTTTGCTCGACAGCTTGAGCCGGAAGCCGGATCTCGTAATCTGCGATTCCCAGGTCGTGGCCAGGATCGTGTCCGCCACACCGCCGGAAATACCGCTCACGACGTTTTCGATTCTGATGGCAAACTGGCGGGGAGACATCGCCCGCTTCGCCGCCGGAGCAGCAGCCATTGGACGACTCAGCGACGGGGATTCGATTCTCATAGCAGAGGCCTGCACTCATCATGCCGCGGACGATGACATCGGACGGGTGAAAATACCTAATTTGCTATGCCGTAAGACCGGGAAACAGCTGAAGTTCGACGTGTGCTCTGGGCACGATTTCCCGGACGACCTCGGAAAATATGCGTTGGTGGTTCATTGCGGGGGATGCATGATCAGCCGGCGCGAGCAACTGTCGCGAATAGCCGAGGCCGAATCACACGGGGTGCCGATTACGAACTACGGAGTCTGCATCTCGGCCTGCACCGGTGTTCTCGGACGCGCGCTAACGGTGTTTCCCATGGCGTTGGCCATGGTGAAGGAGAACGCCTAGTCCGTTTTGAATTGCTCCGGTTTCCGGTGTATGTTATTTAAATAATAATCATTATTTAACACTCAACATACACCGGAGGGATTCAAAGTGAAGGAAGTAAAGGTAAGCGTAATCGGTTTCGGAACCGTCGGAGCCGGAGTCGTGGACATTCTGCTGGGAAATGCCGATGTCATCGCGACGCGAACCGGTGTCGTTCTCAAACTGACTAGAATAGCCGACCTTGACATCAAGCGCGACAGGGGAGTCAAGGTTCCGGACGGCGTTCTCACAACCGATTCGACCGAGGCCATCGAAGCGGCTGATGTCGTCATCGAGCTCATCGGCGGAACCACGATAGCCAGGAAGATTATCCTGCAAGCGCTGAATGCCGGCAAGTCGGTGGTCACCGCCAACAAGGCGCTGCTCGCGCATTACGGGGCGGAGTTGTTCGAAGCCGCCCGCAAGAACGGCGTCGATCTCTTCTACGAGGCTAGCGTGGGCGGTGGCATCCCGATCATCAAGGCCTTGCGCGAGGGGCTGGCAGCAAATCGCATCAACCGCATTTGTGGCATTCTCAACGGAACCTGCAACTATATCCTGACTAGGATGGAGAACGAGCATGCCGATTTCGCATCCGTGCTCGCCGATGCCCAGAAACTCGGTTACGCCGAGGCCAATCCGTCGCTTGATATCGACGGATTTGACACCGCCCACAAGACGGTGATCTTGGCTTCGCTTGCATGCGGACGCTGGTTTGGGATGGACGACGTCCATGTCGAGGGCATCAATGGTCTCGACAGCCGCGACATCGAGTATGCGGCAAAGGCCGGATACCGGATTAAGCTACTAGGAATCATCAAGAACATAAACGGCGCGATTCAGATGCGCGTGCATCCGACGCTGGTTGCGACGGACTCCATGATTGCGAACATATCCGACGTTTTCAACGGAGTCATGGTCGAGGGCGACATGGTCGGCCGCACGCTTTTCTACGGACGCGGCGCCGGTCGACAGGCCACGGCCAGCGCGGTGGTGGCCGATATAATCGACATCGGCCGCAACCTAATCTACGGAACCTCGCAGCGCGTGCCGTGCTTCAAGGAGGGGCAGCTCTACGAACGCTTGTCTCCGATGGACGAGATCGAGAGCCGCTACTACCTGCGTTTCACCGTTGACGACTGTCCGGGGGTGGTGGCCGGCATATCCAAGATACTATCGGAGCATTCGATAAGCATCGCCAGCCTGATCCAGGAGGAGCATACCGACGCCGACGGCAGCGTGCCGCTCGTCGTGCTCACGCATCCGGCGTCCGAGAAGGAAATGAAGCAGGCTTTGGAAAAAATCGGCGCGATGCCGTTCAACCGGGCGCCGGTCAGACTGCTACGCATCGAGACAATCTAGGAGAAAAGTCATCATGGGAATGCATACCGTCGAAAAAATTGGCGGAACCAGCATGAGCCGCTTCGGCGAACTGCTGGACAATATCTTCATCGGCAATCGCAAGCCGTCCGAACTCTACAACCGCGTATTCGTGGTATCCGCATACGGCGGAATCACCGACATGCTGCTCGAGAACAAGAAAACCGGCGAGCCGGGCATCTATGGCTGTTTCAAAACCGGCGGCAATTGGCGCGCCAAGCTCGAAGAGACTAGGAATCGAATGATCGAGTTCAACAAGTCATTCGCCGGAATCGGACTCGATTTGAAGGAGGCGGACGCCTTCGTCAACGAGCGGATGGACGGCATCACCGATTGCCTGGAGCATCTGATTCAGCTGCGCAGCTACAATCTCTTCGGCGGAATGGATCCTCTGGCTGCGGTGCGCGAGCTGCTTAGCTCCGTCGGCGAGTCGCATAGCGCGTTCAATTCCGTCGACATCCTCAAGCACCATGGTGTCAACGCAGTGCTGGTGGACCTTTCCGGATGGAAGGACCGCGCTGAGGCAGGCGAGATGGAGGATGTAATTTCCGAGCACATGAAGGGACTGGACTTCGCGAAGTGCATGCCGATCGTCACAGGGTATGCCAAGTGCCGCGGTGGCATCATGGCGGTGTTCGACCGCGGATATAGCGAAATCACCTTCAGCAAACTCGCGGTTGTCACCGAAGCCAGGGAGGGCGTGATCCACAAGGAATTCCACCTGTCGACCGGCGATCCCAAGCTCATCGGCACGGACAAGGTGCGCATCATAGGAAATACCAACTTCGACATCGCCGACCAGCTTTCGGACATGGCCATGGAGGCAATTCATCCCAAGGCAAGCAAGGCAATGGAACGCCACGGCATTCCGATTCGCGTGGACAACGCGTTCGACCCCGGATGCCCGGGAACGCTGATTTCCTCCGACTACGTCTCGCCCGCTCCCCGGGTAGATATGATTTGCGGTCGCAAGGACATCGTCGCCATCGAGGTGTTCGACCCGGAGATGGTCGGCGCCTGCGGCTACGACCACAAGCTCACCGAGGCACTGGTCCACACGGAGATCAGTTACATCGCCAAGAACACGAACGCCAACACCATAACCCATTTCCTGCCACAGAAGGCACGTCGGCTCAGGGAGTGCATCGACGAGATGCAGGCCTCGTTCCCGACTGCGGACATCAGATCCAGCGAAGTGGCGATTGTGGCGGTGCTCGGATCCAACATGAAATTCCCGGGATTCCTGTCCCGGGCGGCAAAGGCTCTCGCCGGAGACGGAATCAACATTCTTGCGCTCGACCAGTCTCCGCGTCAGGTGAGCATGCAGTTCATCGTCAACCGCGAGGACTTCGAGGCAGCGGTCAAGGCGCTGCATCGCGAGTTCGTCGAGAACGAGAAGTAAGGAGATATCCATGAGAATGTCCCAGATGATCGGCCGCACTCTCCGCGAGGCGCCGAAGGATGCCAAGATAATCAGCCATCAGTTTCTGATCCGCGGCGGTTATGTCCGTCCGGTGTCGGCCGGAATGTTCTCCCTGTTGCCGCTGGGGCAGCGGGTGGTGACGAAGATCGCCGAGATAATCCGTCAGGAGATGAACCGCGTCGACGGTCAGGAGATTCTCATGCCGGTGGTGCTTCCGGCCGATCTCTGGAAGGAGTCTGGGCGTTACGATTCGGTCGGGGCGGAACTGCTCCGGTTCAGCGACCGCAACGATAAGCCGATGATTCTCGCCATGACCCATGAGGAATGCGTGACGGCATTGGTACGCACCGAGGTGAACAGCTACCGCCAGCTTCCGCTCATGGTCTACCAGATACAGACCAAGTACCGCGACGAGGCGAGGCCACGCGCCGGCCTCATCCGCACCAGGGAATTCACGATGAAGGACGCCTATAGCTTTCATACAGACCAAGCGGATCTCGAGAAATATTATGCCAGGGTTCATGAGGCTTACGAGCGGATATTCCATCGCATCGGTCTGGACAACGTGCTCAGCATCGAATCCAATTCCGGAATGATGGGAGGCCATGTCTCGCACGAGTTCATGGCGATCTGCGATTGCGGGGAGGACACGATATTCGTTTCAAAGGACCGCGCCTATCGGGCGAACCGCGAGATAGCCACTGCCAAGTGGACGTTTGACAGAGTCGAACCGCTGCCGCTGGAGGAGGTCTCCACTCCCGGCATGAAGACGATAGATGAAGTCGCTGGATTCCTTGGGGTGAAGGCGGAGAACACTGGCAAGGCGGTGTTCTATCAGAACGCCAAGACAGGCGAGCTGGTTTTCGCCATGATCCGCGGCGACTTCGAGGTCAACGAGAGCAAGCTTTGCAACACATTGCGCATTCCGGAAATCAAGTTCGCCGATGACGCGGCCATCATCGCGGCCGGCGCGGTGCCGGGGTATGCCAGCCCGATTGGAATCGGCAAGGGGAAGTGCAAGGTAGTGCTCGACCGTTCCGCGTTCGAGTGCGGCAATCTGGTTGTCGGAGCCAATCGCCCGGATTGCCATTACCGAAACTTCAATGCTTCTCGCGATCTCGATGGCGTAGACTACGTGGTGGCCGACATCGCGACCGTGCGTCCCGGGGATCCGGATCCAATCAACGGGCAGCCGATGGAGATGCTACGCGGCATCGAGGTCGGAAACATATTCCAGTTAGGGACCAAGTATTCCGAACCGATGGGTTGCAACTTTCTTGACGCGGCAGGCAAAAGCCAGCCGATGGTCATGGGATGCTACGGCATAGGGGTCGGCAGGGCGATGCCATCCGTCATTGAATACAGCCATGACGACTTCGGTCCGATCTGGCCGATGTCCATCTCCCCATTCCAAGTGCAACTCTGCGCATTGGACATCGGCAAGGACGGCGTGCGTGAAGCGGCCGAAAAGGTGTACGGCCAGCTGCTTGATTCCGGAATAGAGGTGCTGTTCGACGACCGCGGGGAGAAGGCCGGAGTGATGTTCAAGGACGCCGATCTCATCGGTGTTCCGCTTCGAATCACGGTGTCGCCGCGTACACTGGCCGACGGAGAGGCGGAATTCCGCACCCGCGCAAGTCGCGACACGATGCGCGTCAAGCTGGACGAACTCACGGAATTCGTGAAGGATCGCGTCGCTTTGGAACTTGCCAAATACGCCATGTAATGGCGGGAAGGATTAAATCATGTGGAACTACACTGAAAAGGTAATGGACCATTTCATGAATCCGCGCAACGTCGGCGAAATCGAGAACGCCGACGGAACCGGCATGGTCGGCAACGCATCCTGCGGCGATGCTCTCAAGTTGACTTTCAAGCTCGGACCGGACGGCCGGATTGCGGATGTCAAGTTCAAGACCTTTGGATGCGCCAGCGCCATCGCTTCCAGCAGCGTGCTCACCGAAATGGTGAAAGGCAAGACGCTGGAGGAGGTTGCGAAAATCACGAACCAGGACATCGTCAATGAACTTGGTTCGCTTCCCGAGGCGAAGATGCATTGCTCCGTGATGGGCATGGAGGCGCTCCAGGCGGCTATCGCCGACTACAAGGGAGAACCGAATCCATTCGAACGCAATCTCGACCACGAGGGCAAGCTGGTCTGCAAGTGCTTCGGGGTGACGGACGTGAAGATTGTCAAGGTGGCGAAGGAAAACAATCTTCATTCGGCGTCAGAGGTGACCAACTACTGCAAGGCCGGCGGTGCCTGCGGAAGCTGTCTTGGCGAAATTCAGCACATACTCGACGATCTTTGGAAACTGGAGTCGCTCAAGAAATGACCATAGAGGAAATCAAACAGGCATACGGAAATCTCGCCGAACGCGCGGCACAGCTGGAAAAATATCTCGATATCCCGACCCGCCGTATCCGCCTCCAGGAGCTGGAGAAGAAGATGTCGGCTCCGGATTTCTGGGATGACAAGGATGCGGCGCAGGAAACGGTGGCGGAACTTTCCTCCGTGCGCGGCGTGATAGAGCCGTTCGATGCGCTGAACCGTGCCATTGGCGAGCTGCCGGCGATGCTCGACTTGGCATCGGAGGACCCGGATTTTTTGGGCGAGGTCGATCGTGAGACCGAACAGATAGGAAAGAAACTCGACAAGTTGGAGCTGGTCAGTTTCCTTTCCGGACGTTTCGACCGCAACAACTTCTATTTCTCCATTCACGCCGGCGCCGGCGGGACCGAAAGTTGCGACTGGGTGTCCATGGTGCTCCGGATGTATCGTCGCTACTTCGAACGCCGCGGCTGGAAGGACGAGATGATCGACATGCAGCCGGGCGAGGAGGCCGGAATCAAGAGTGTCACAATGAATGTCCGTGGCGAATTCGGCTACGGGTATTTCAAGTCCGAGAGCGGTGTGCACCGCCTGGTCCGCATTTCCCCGTTCGACAGCAATGCGCGGCGCCACACCAGCTTCTGCTCGGTGGAGGTGTTTCCGGAAATCGACGACGACGTCGAGATCGAGATCGACGAATCGCAGTTGCGTATCGACACCTACAGGTCTAGCGGAGCTGGCGGGCAGCATGTAAACACGACAGACAGCGCGGTGCGCATAACCCACTTGCCAACCGGAATCGTCGTATGCTGCCAGGCAGAGCGCTCCCAGCACAAGAACCGGGCGACTGCGATGAAGATGCTACGTGCGAGACTTTACGAGGACCGCATGCAGAAGAAGCGCGCCGAGGAGGCGGCGGCGCGCGGTGAGCAGTTGGACAACGGCTGGGGAAGCCAAATTAGAAGCTATGTGTTGCAACCATATCAGATGGTGAAGGATCTACGCACGGAAGTCGAGACCAGCGATACCGCCGGGGTTCTGGACGGCGACATCGATATGTTCATAGAGGGATACCTTCGGAGTGAAAACAGGAGGAGAGACTGAAATGAAGGCAAAGGATTTCGAAGTTTGCAAACTGGGCAAGGCGACAATTCCGTCACCGATCGACGGACTGGCGTTCGTCGACGACAAAGCAACCGTCCTTTACGAACGTGACGCCTCCGGGGTCGCCGCTGAAATCAAGCGAGGTGAAGTTCCTCCGGCGTTTGAAATGGCCGGTGTGCGCCGCAAGATATTTCACGATCCGGCCTGGAGCAAGGCGGCGATACTGACCGCCGGAGGACTTTGCCCCGGGCTCAACGAGGTAATCCGCGCCCTGACCTTCACGCTGATCGACGACTACAACGTTCCGGTCGTATACGGCATCAAGTACGGCTACAAGGGGCTGAATCCGGCCAACCATTTGGATCCTATTATCCTGAACAAGGAGGTTGTGGACGACATCCATTCCGTAGGCGGAACCATTCTGGGATCGTCGCGCGGGGCGGAGGATCCAGCGGTCATGGTGGACACGCTGGTGCGCATGAGCATAAACATGCTCTTCTGCATCGGCGGCGACGGCACCGCCCGCGGCGCACACGCACTGGTCAAGGAGATCAAGAAGCGCAAGCTGTCAATCAGCGTGATCGCGATTCCCAAGACCATAGACAACGACCTCAGCTACATAGACCGCAGTTTCGGATTCGCCACGGCCATACTCGCCGCCGGATCGTTTATCAGCGGGGCGCACTGCGAGGCCAGGGGCGCCTACAACGGCATCGGCCTCATCAAGGTGATGGGACGCGACTCCGGATGGATCGCGGCCGTTGCGACGCTGGCGAACCCGTATGTCAACTTCTGCCTGGTTCCGGAGGAGAAGTTCACGCTGGAGGACGGACCGCATGCGCTGCTTCCCGCGCTCAAGGAGAGACTGGAAAAGCGTCATCACGCCGTCATCATCGTGGCGGAGGGAGCGGGACAGGAGCTCATCGGGAACAAGGACAAGAGACGCGACGCGTCTGGCAACGTGCTACACGACGACATCGGGCTGTTCCTCAAGTCGGAAATACTCGATTATATGAAACGGGAGAAGATGGATGTCACACTGAAGTACTTTGATCCCGGATATGCGATACGCAGCGTGAGCGCCGTCGGCGAGGATTCGGTCTTCTGCGCATTGCTGGCAACGAGCGCGGTCCACGCCGCCATGGCGGGACGCACCGACATGATGGTCGGGCACTGGGGAGGTGCTTTCACGCACGTGCCGATTGAGCTCGTTACGAGCGAGAGGAAGAAGATAAGGTTGGACAGTCCGCTCTGGAACTGCGTCAAGACGCACACGTGCTTCTGATCAAAGCGCGAGCATTCTCCTGACCGATTCCAGGGCCTTCGACGCGACATCATCCGGAACGACTATGGCTTCCGTGTCGTTCCGGAGCGACTCCACAACCTGCTCGACGGTGATTTTCTTCATATCCGCGCAGACAAGTTCCGGCAGGAGGGGGTGGAACGTCTTGCCGGGATTCTCCCTGATCAGACGCGGAATGATGCCGCTTTCCGTACCGACGATAAATTCTTTCGCATTGGATTCCCTTACGAATTTCAGCATCGCTCCGGTGCTCAGGGCCACGTCCGCGGCGGCCACTGTCTCGGGGCGGCATTCCGGATGGACCATAACCACTGCGCCCGGGTGCATCCTGCGGTTGTTTTCGATCATTTCGGCCGTAACCTTATCGTGGATGGGGCAGCATCCCTTCCATGGAATCACGTTTCGCCCTAACTTATGCGAAACGTTGCTCCCCAGGTTTGCATCGGGCAGGAAAATTATCTTCTTGTCAGATGGAATCGATGAGACCACCCGCTCCGCATTGCCGCTTGTGCAGCAGATGTCGACATGCGCCTTGGTTTCCGCCGTCGTGTTGACGTAGGCCATGGCGATTGCGTCTGGATGTTCGGATCTAGCCTTTTCCACCATCGTCCCGTCGGCCATGTCAGCCATGGGACAGCCTGCGTCGGAACATGGCAGCAGAACCGTTGCATCGGGCGACAGCAGCTTGACCGTTTCGGCCATGAACCTGACGCCGCAGACGACAATCACCTTTGCATTCGTCTTGGATGCCTTCATGCTCAGTTCCAGCGAGTCGCCACATAAGTCGGCGATTCCCGGCAGTGATTCGTCAACGTAGTTGTGAGCCAATATGATAGCACCGCGTTCTTGTTTGAGCTCAAGCGCCCTTTTCTGTATTTCCGTCATCATTTCCTCCCATGATCATCCAAGATGCTGCACAATATGGCGAACTGACGCACGTTCAAGGCGTCCGGACGACTTTCCATTTGAGCGCCGGCTGTCTCCAGTGCTTTCCTAACCAGATTTTCTTCCAGCCCGGATCGCGTCAGCACTTTACCCATCTGCTTGCGACGCTGTCCGAATACCAGCTTGATCAGATTGCCGGCGGCATCGCGATTCAAAGATCTGTATTTGTCATGACGTTTGAACGAAACCAGAGCCGACTCCACGGCAGGTGCCGGGTGGAACACCTCCGGCGGAACAATCCGGGCAACCTTGACGTCATATTCCAGCTGGCAGCGAACGGAAAGAGCGCCATATGATTTCGTACTAGGCGACGCGGCAAGACGCTCTCCCATTTCCCGTTGGAGCATGAAGAGCATGCTTTGGGGCGCATGGTCGCATTCCAGCAATTTGGCAATGAAAACCGAGCTTATTGAGTATGGCAGATTTGCCACCGCCTTGAATCGTCCCAAGGAGAGCAGCGCTTCGTAATCTACCTTGCACGCATCCTGTTCAACAACATGCAGTGCCGAAGTGTCGGCGAATTTTGTTCTCAGATAGGCGGCGAGGCGATTGTCGTATTCTATTGCCGTGACTTCGGCTCCGGCTGCAAGCAGTTTTTCCGTCAGTGCGCCGAATCCGGGACCGACTTCGAGTATTTGCTCGCCTTGCGACACCTCGGCCATTCGTATAATGCAATCCAAAAGGTTTTGGTCAAGAAGAAAGTTCTGACCAAGTCCGCGTCCCGGCCGCATGCCGATGGCCGCCATGGCGGCCAGCAAGTCCTGTCTGTTCATTTAGAATGGTGATGGCATCCGCAATGACAACCGCATCCGCGGTCGCCCCCGGCGTCCAGACAACCGGCGCATTGGGATGGAACTTTAGCAGAGACAGTTGAGAATCCGGTCGGTAGCTTTTCAAGATTTCTACCGCCGCATTTTTCACAAGTTGCCTTTTCTTTGCCGAATACCAGCGCTTCGAATTGCGCGCCGCATCTCTTGCATTTGTATCTGAATATCGGCATACTAACCTATGGCGTGTGCCAGGTTGCGATGTCGTCGCACATGCGGGCTTTTGCGTCGCTTGATGCCTCCGGATCGCATTTGAAGTTAAAACCGAACTCGTTATTTGTGTTCGGACCGCAAGAATACACTTGCACGTCGCCTGGTACTATCTTTATGTGATCCGGCGCCATGCTCGTCTGGATGTCGGTGCAATGCACATCGAGCATCCCCTGCCCATCGGTGTTTATCAGTATCACGTAGCGCATACCCCATGGATCGCGCCACAGGTTCTCGTCGTTTTCCGTCAACGTGTAAGGCTTGTCCGCCGAATATCCTTCTGTGGAATTCAGAAACCTGATGCACCGTTGGTTGATGTTGCGCTTCGTGAGCGCGGAATTGGTAGGATCACTAAGCTCCGCCATGAAATCAGTGTAGGCGGTTTCCTCCGCGGTGTTGGCGCTTCCTCCTAGAGTCTTGGTTTCCCCAATTCTCACATACTTGTAGGTAGTACCGTGCTCGCTTATCGAGGCACGATTGAATGTGGCATTGGAGCCATTGAAATTGACGTAGTTTCCATAGGTGTCATTCGCCGACATCAGTGCCATGCGGATGGAATTCATGTCGCTTCTGGTCCTAGCGACTTTCGCTTTTTGTAGCGACATGTGTATCGAAGGGGCTAGTATGCCGGCCAATAGGATGACAATCGCCACCACGACCAGCATCTCCACCAGCGTGAATGCATGTCTTTTCGCGTAGAACATCGGCAACCTCCGGTTTGTTTTCGCCATTACGCCACTAATATAGACCGCGCATGCGGTCGCACGCAAGAAATAACAGCCGTTTTGCTTGAAAAAACTGCCGTGAGAATATATCATACGAATATGAAATTTGGCGAAACGAACAAGGAGGGCGATATGCACACGAAGCGCTTCACGCTAGTCGAACTGTTAGTGACCAGCGCCATAATCGTGATATTGCTGGGCATGCTCTTTCCAGCGGTCCATATGGCAAGGGCATCCGGAATCAACGGAAAATGCCGCGGTAGCCAGGAACAAGCTGCGCGTTTCTTGACCGAGGAGATTATGAGAACCGGATTCCTGGTGTCCGGTAAATCTGGAAGAAAAGGCAAGATACTCGAAGGCGAGATGAACTGGGTCAGCTATCTCTATCTGGAAGGAACGATATCGTCCATGGAGGCGTTGCGCTGTCCGGCGCTCTACTACGAACGCGACTACAGCGAAATCGAGAACGCCAAGAACGACAGCGATGCAGGTTATGCGATGGATCAGGCCTTCGGCGTGGTCTACACCGATTCCAACAAAATCCAGCCTTGGCTAAAATACGGAGACGACACCAAGGTTTGCGGTTTTGATCTACGCGGCCGCAAGTACTTTCGATATGATAACTCCTTCGTGTCAGAGTCGAGGATGATTCTCGGTGCCTGTAGCGCATCGATCAAGAACAAGGGCAAGAGCACGATTTACATGTCCCACGAGACACCACGCTTTTCAAACGGAGAATTCGACAAGAGTCGTGGCGCAGGCAAGGACAAGGGATGGCCATGCGGACTGCATCTGGCGAAGAGCAACGTATTCTTTTTCGACGGGCATTGCGAGTCGCTCGGTTATAACGAGTTCGGGAATACAGGTGGCGAAAGCAAGCATCGCATGTACGTGCCTTCCATGTCGGACGAGGAGGCGACGCCAGTCAATAAAGAAGCATTCTTTGTAGTAGATGTAGATCAATAGAGGTGTTGCCATGTTGAGATACGGCGAAGTGACGCGAAACACAAGGGAGACGGATATCACCGTCTCCATAGAACTTGATGGTACCGGAGAATCAGATATTAGTACAGGAATTGGGTTTCTCGACCACATGCTGGAATTGTTCGCCAAGCATGGTTTCTTCAATCTTGCGGTGGTTGCGCATGGAGACCTTGATGTCGATGCACACCACACGCTGGAGGATGTCGGCATTGTGCTTGGCGAGGCACTGCTGAAGGCGGCCGGAGACAAGGCCGGTATAAGGCGCTACGGGTCGTTCCTGCTGCCGATGGACGAGACACTGGTGATGGTTGCGTTGGATTTTTCCGGACGCCCCGGACTTTATTATCAGGTGAATCCACCAGCGGAGCTGGTCGCCGGATTCGACGCTACGCTTTTCCACGAGTTCGTTCAGGCCCTTTGTACTAAGGCGGGACTGAACATGCACATCAGGCAGCTGGCGGCGGGCGAAAACCATCACCTCTTCGAGGCAATATTCAAGGGCTTCGCCAAAGCGCTTGATATCGCGACTTCGTTAGACCCCCGGATAAGCGGAGTGCTTTCCACCAAGGGTTCTCTCTGATATAAATGCGCCGGCTTTCCCTTGGCCGCTACGATGTGGCGGCATATTTGTTCTACATGGCATATTCCGCTTCGTCCGTGACGGTGCCAATCGTCCTGTACGAATTGTCGCATGAACTTGGGTTTCCGTTGTCGAGTGGCGGCGGCGGAATGTCCGGCGCACTACAGATAAGCCGGGGCGTGATGATGGTGCTCTCCATGGTCGTCTGCGGATTCACGGCCGCGCGGTTCGGCAAGGTGAATGCCATTCTCGCATCCGTGCTGGCGATGGGCGTTGGAATCACTCTCGTCGCATTTTCCAAAACCTACTGGTTCGTCTTCCTGGTCCTTGCGTTGGCTGGTTTCGGAGAAGGACATATAGAGGGGCTCGGCACACCTTTTATCCAGGACGTACATTCAGATGACGATCCGGCGAGATATGTGATATTCGGGCATGGGTTCTGGTCGCTTGGAATCGTGCTGGCATCGCTTGTCATCGGCCTTGTGCTCTACTGCAATGTTTCATGGCGGGCCATCGTCATCGGATGCGGTGCGTTCTGCCTTGTCCCGATTGCCTGGTTGTCAAGATGTGACAACAGGTATCGCGACACCTCTGCTTCCTCCGCTTCCGACGTCAGGAAGAAGACGAGGGCGGTATTGAAGTGCCCTAGATTCTATCTCTTCTTCGTGGCGATGTTGTTCGCGGGCGGAGGGGAGTTTGTCTTCACCTTCTGGACTCCGGCTTTGATACGTCTCGAATTCGCCGACAGCGCCTTCATGTCG
>JAKSOH010000079.1 GCA_024405675.1 Victivallaceae bacterium | reverse complement strand
CGCAGGCATTCCGAGTTGCCGAACGCATTGTGACCGCTCGAGTCGAAGATCACCGCGGACACCCCGCGCGTGGCCGCGTCCAGCTCCGCCAGGGTCGGCTTGTCCGGCATGATGGTGTAGTAGTTCCAGCCGAAGCCGAACACGCTTTTCTTCCCCTCCTTCCTTGCCGCGCTCGCGGCCGCTTCCAGCTTCCGCAGGACTTCCGCCTTGTCGTCTTCGTGCTTGAACATGGCGCAGCCGTTCATGCTGGCCAGGGTCAGCGGCAGGATGTAGTGCGCGTGCCCGTCGGTGCAGGAGGGCATCACCATGCCCTTGCCGCGGTGGTCGACGACCCTGGTGACGCCATCCTTGACGAAGGCCGCCGCGCCGGCCCGGTCTCCGACATAGACGAACTTGCCGTCCTTGACCGCGAATGCCTCGACGACCGGGGCCGCCTCCTCCGCGGTGCGGATCGTGCCGTACACCACGGTGTCGGCGGGCGGCACGACATCGGATTTGTTCTGGAATTCGGCGGCGAGCTCCGCATTCTTGCGCATGATCGCGTCGAACCGTCCCGTACCCTCGACCTCGAACATCCGCGCCAGCACGGGCGAGAGCCCGGCGCAATACTTGAACTTCGGATTCTCCGCGATCAGGCGCTGCTCGAGTTCCGTGCGCTCCGCCTCCGGATTCTCCTCCACGTGCGCACCGTCTTCGCCGAGGACCATGACCTTCCGCGTCATGTCATCGAACGCCGGCCACTCTATCCCCTCGACGGACGGGTTGCCCGTCTTTGCGAAATTCACCCACATCCGCTGCAGCATATGCGCGTAGCGGCGGTTCGCCTCGGTGTCCGGGGCGTCCTCGTCGCCGAGATTTCCGAAGAGATACGGCAGCTCCACCCCGTGGTCCGCCCCGCGCAGCTCGTGGCACTCCCCTGAGTTCGTCTTGTCGATGCGGTAGAAGAATTCCTTGCCTCCGTTGCGCGCATGCGACAGGGCCTGGAACATCTGGCCCGCGCGGAACACGTGCCCGGAGATGAATTCCGCCAACGCCCAGTCCTTGCCGTACGTCCCTTCCAGGACTTTCAGAAGGCGTTCCGCGTCGGCGCGGTATTCCGCCGACGCGCCGTCGGCCAGCAAATCGTAGAAATGGCGGTTCAGGTCCTTGAAGAACGCGACGTCGTAACCGAACACGGCGATGAAGTAGCGCCATTCGTTGCGCGTGACCCCCTGCATCACCTCGATGTCCTTGAGCGCCGGATCGGTCCACGCCATTATCGGGTCCTCGGGAAGAATGACGCCGTCCCGCGTCGGGAAATTGTAGTATCTGAGCCCCTCTTCGCGCCAGAATTTCACCAGCTCGGCTGTATCGACCTTGACGAGATCCGCGACGGTCTTCGCTCCGAACCTCTTCTTCAGCGCCTCGGTGAGACTTTGCCCGGCGTTCCTGTCCTGCCCGTAGTTCGCGACGCCGCTCATTGGAATGGCGCGGCGGAAGTACTTGCGCGCCTCCGGCGAAAGGACGAGCGACGAGACGCTGCCGCCGCCGGCGGATTCGCCGCAAATCGCAATGCGGTCCGGGTCCCCGCCGAACGCCGCGATGTTGCGCTTCACCCACTTGAGCGCGGCGATCTGGTCGAGCTGACCGAGGTTCACGGCATCCCGGTACTCCCCGCCGTCCGGCATCTGCCGGAAGTTGGCATAGCCCATCATCCCGAACCGGTAGGTCATCACCACCAGGATCGCGTCGGGGTTCTGCGTGACGAAATTGATGCCGTCGTAAGTCGGGTCGCTGGTTCCGCCCAGGGTGTAGCCGCCGCCGTGGATGAACACCAGGACCGGCTTGCGCGTCTCCGGGTCGGCCGCGTTCCTGTACACGCAGAGCGTAAGGCAGTCCTCTCCCTGCTCGTAGAGCGAAGCCTTCTCCGCATGGTCGATGACCTGGAGACAGGACTTCCCGAAGTGAAACGCCTCGTAGACCTTGTCGGACGGCAGCGGCGCGAGCGGCGCCTTCCAGCGGAGCTTCCCGACCGGCTGCTGCGCATACGGCACCCCCCGGTACGCGATCACATCGCCGCGCCGTTCGCCGACGAACGTGCCGTTTTCGCAAACCGCGGCGGCCGACTTGTCATACGCACCGGTGATTTCCCGGTTCGGCGCGAACTCCGCGACACCGGCGCCCAGCGTCGCCGAACACAACCCTATCGCGAACACCGCGATGCCGACAATGATTTTCTTCATATTCATTCTCCTTCTTTGCCAAAGAATTGGAATCGCAGTCCGTCGATTCGGCGGCACCGGATGCCGGCGAATCACCCCGCCCTATTAAGAGATAACGTCTTGTTTGAAAAATCAACGACGCCGGCATTGGAAAAAGGAAGCAGTTCGAAGCGGAGTTACCGGGGCTTCCTATGTGGAGGAATCCTCAGGGACCCCGTTTCGCCGGCTATTTCAGAAATTCCGTCGGCGTCCCCCGGTGGAGCAAGGTCAGCTTGTGCATGGCGCGCGTGCAGGCCACGTAAAGCATGTATCTGTCTATCTCCCTGGCGTAGTTCTCCGCGTCCACGTCGGGCACGACCACCTGGTCGAATTCCAATCCCTTCGCCATATGGGCGGAGACAACCACAATACCGTTGGAGAAATAATTGCTGCCGGCGTTTATCAGGCGGACGTCCGTCTCCGTCGACGACAGCCTCTTGTACAGACTGTTCGCCTTCTTCTGGTTTTTGCAGATGATGCCGAGCGAGGCGAACGCCTTGTTCCTCCTGAAATCACCGAGAATCGCGCGCATCGTCGCCAGCGAATCGGCGGCGCTCTTCATTTTCATGATTTCCGGGACATCGCCATGACGCTCCATCATCACGAGTTTGTCATCCGGGATGATGCGCCGGGCGAACGACATGATTTCGTAAGTGGAACGGTAGCTCTTGAACAGCTCGATGGAAAAGGAACGGGGGAATATTTCCCTGATTTCCTCCATTGTCGTGGAGCTATACGGATTGACGGCCTGGTGCGAATCGCCGAGGATCGTCATGTTGCAGTTGAAAAGCCGCTTCAGCACCATGTACTGGACCGGCGTGTAGTCCTGCATTTCGTCGATTATCAGATGTTTCACCGAATGCCGGCACTTTATCCTGTTGAAGAAGGATTTTACGAAAATGACCGGAAACACGTCGGCGTACTCCATGCCGATCCCGCGTTCTGGAACAAGATCGTCCCGCCCCAGCGACTTCAGGAAAGCGTTGTATGTCTCTATCGGGTTCATGTTGCGGAACATGCCCCGGATCTGCCTGCAGACGCGCAGCTTCTGCCGCGGTCCCAGCTCGTCGTCGAGCTGATATTCCAGTTCGTCGATGACTTCGCTTGTGATGCTGTCGAGGCGCTCGTCCATCGGTTCCCCCCGCATGTAGTCGTAGGACCTCTGGATTCTGGACGCGCTCACCCGGGCCTTGCCTCTTTTGACGGACACATCCGATGGCGCCAAGTTGTTTTTCTCGAAATCGAGCAGGAACTTCTCCAGCTTTCTCGCGAAGTCGAGCGTCGCCTTGAAGCGGATGCCTTCGACATGCGAATCGTATTTCGCATCGGTCAGGGCGCCGACCTGCGCGTAGAATCCCTGGAAACGCCAGTCGTCCAGCAGCGTCGCGGCCAGGTCCTCCATTTCCGTCTCGATTATGTTTTCCTCCCCGAGCTCCGGCAGGACGCTGGAAATGTAGCTCCCGAAGACCTTGTTGGGCGAGATGATCAGGACATTGTCCGCGCTCAGTTCGTCCTTGACGCGATAAAGCAGGTACGCGACCCGGTGCAACGCGATCGACGTCTTCCCCGACCCGGCGACTCCCTGGATCAGCATGATCTTGTGCGTCTCGTCGCGGATAACGGCGTTTTGCTCCCTCTGGATGCTGGAGATGATGTTCTTCATTTTCGCGCTCGACGCTCGGCTCAGGACCTCCTGAAGTATGTCGTCGTTGATCTTGAGCGAACTGTCGAACATGTATTCCATTTTTCCGTCGCCGATCCGATACTGGCGCTTGAGGGTTATCCTGCCCCTGACCTCCCCGGCCGGCGCCGTGAAGGCCGCCTCGCCCTTTTCATAATCGTAGAAGAGGCTGGAAATCGGGGCGCGCCAGTCATGGACAAGGCGGCCCGCCTTGTTGCTGAAATCGCAGATTCCGATATAGACCGGCTTCGCGCTCCCTTCCCCCTTTTCGACGAAATCGACCCGCCCGAAATACGGCGATTTTGCAAGTTCCTCCATTCTCCGCCTGCGGTCGACCGCCCGTTCCTTGGATGAAATCGCCAGGTCGAGGGATGCCTGGAGCGTGCCTTCCTCCGCGAAGTCCGGTTCGCCATCTTCATTGTTCCTTACATCGGAATGATCGGCGAAATTCCTGATTTCATCGAGATATTTCTGCAGATCGTCGATTGCCTTGACGTATCCGTCTATGGCGCCAGTCAGTCCGGATATTTCTTCCCGTATTTCACCTGTCACGAATGAAAGATGTTTCTTTTCCTCTTTTTCCGTCGCGTTAAACATCGGACACCCTCCCCTGAAAACGATTGACTTCACACGGCGCCGACACGCCGCTTGGACATTTTCCCGTGCCGGCATCGCCGGCTTTGCCGGAACTGGAACTCATAGTGGCGGCCCACTTGTGTCGAAAGTTCATTCACCCGTCCAGGTCATCCGGCTCGAGCGCGGGGTCGTCGCTCTCGTAGTAGTAGGAATAGTCGATCCCCTTCATGAACATCTCCCGGTCGTCGATATCGGCGGTCAGCGCCGGTTTCAGCAGCGCCTTCAGACTCGCGCCGTCGATTACGCTCTCGCGCATTGCCTCCAAGTATTCGTTCTTGTCGACCTTGCTCCAGTCGATGCAGCGTTTCAACGTGCGTTTCAGCATCAGGTCCAGCCAGATGCGGGTGCTTCGTCCGTTGCCCTCCATGAACGGATGCGCCACGTTCATCTCGATGTACTTGTCGACGATCTCGTCGAACGACGTCTCCGGCATCCGCTCTATGGTGGGCAGGATGGTGTCGAAGTAGAGCGCGTTGGCGAAGGCGAAGCCGCCCTTGCTGATGTTCTTGCTGCGAATCTGGCCGGCGAAGTCGTACAGTCCGCCGAAGAGATAGGCGTGGATTTGACGGAGGCACCGGATGCTTCCAGGCTCCATCTTCGCCAGCATGCCGCTTTCGAAAAGCGCATAGGCTTTCTTCTTGCTTTGGCCGTCGATGGTGTTGTCGCTGTAGAGAAACCAGTCCAGGAACGCGGATGCCTTCTGATTCGGGAAATTCTTGGCCAGTTCCACCACGCCGGCGCTGTCGAGGCAATCGGTCATCCGGTGCTTGCCGTCGGGAGCGACCATCTTGAACCCCTTACAATTTGTAAGGAGTTGAACTTCCGCTTTCTTCAGTCTGTTTTTCAGAACATACCAGTAGTTGCGCGGATCGGTACTTTCACCCAACGCTCCGACGATGTCCACTGCGGAAAACCACCACTTCCCGTGGTCGTCGTCCCAAACCGCCCTGACTTCCAGCTGCCGGCAAAAACGACTGGAAATTTTCCGGCCCATGTCCCTCCTCCTGCATGTTGCCCGTCATCGCCACGCGCCAGACGAACTGCGTTCGCCTTCATCGTCAATTACTATGATACTATAGCATCTTTCGATGCTTTTTTTAAGGTTTTCCCCAGGCTGGGTTGAATGTAAAACTCCTGTTTTCCGCATTGAGGCACTCAGCTAAAATTTTGGTTATTGTCCGAAATTTTGTGAAAAGACGCCTATCGAATTGAATTTGGAAACTTGCGTGGACGAGCGATATAGTAAGAATTAGGGAGGATATACGATGGAAAAACCTACCTTGACGTCAAACACATACACCTTTGCGGACTTGATCGAAGGGGAATTTTTGTATATCGACAAGACCGAGTACCTTTGGCGTCTCGTCTCCCCCCGAAAAGGAATATACTTTTTATCCCGTCCGAGGCGTTTCGGGAAATCGCTTACAATCTCGACCCTCAAAGCGATTTTCCAAGGGAAGAAGGAACTCTTCAATGGGCTGGCAATCTACGACAAGCCCTATGATTGGAAAAAGTATCCGGTCATCCATTTGAGCTTCGGAAATTACAACGTAAAAAAGAATGCGTTGGATGAATTCCCCGAATACCTGATGTCTCGTTTGCGCCTGATAGCAAAAGAACATAAAGTTGCCTTGCACGAAAACACCCCGGGGAATTGTTTCACGGAACTGATTTGCGCGTTGGGCGAAACATCGCAGGTTGTCATACTTGTCGACGAGTACGACAAGCCGATATTGAACAACATAACGAATCCGGATTTGCCTGAAATAATGAGCATACTGCGGGGGTTCTATTCGTCCATCAAGGACTGCGACCAGTACGAGCGCTTTGTATTCATAACAGGAGTGAGCAAGTTTTCGCATGTCTCGATATTCTCCGACTTGAACAATCTCAAGGATGTAAGCATGGATCCGGATTACGCCACCATGCTTGGGTTCACCCAGGAGGAACTTGAGGAGAACTTCGGCGAACTGATTAAAAAATACGCCAAGGAAAAGGGCATGACCAGGGACGAGTTGGTTGCGGAAATCAAACACTGGTACAATGGATATCGCTTTGAAGAAAACGCACATACCGTCTACAATCCGGTGTCGGCGACCAGCTTTTTCGAGTACGGCAAATTTCTCAACTACTGGATCAAGACCGGACTCTCTGACTTCCTGATGGAGTTGGCGAAGACCAGGCGCTATAATTTCGCCCGATTGCCGAGCGAAGAGGTGAGCGATACCGACTTGTCCATTTCCAATATCAAAAACATAAGTCTGGTTTCGCTGTTGTTTCAGACCGGATACCTGACCTTGGACCGGGCTTCCGTGAAATTCGGTCAGACCTTCTATACGCTGACTTTCCCAAATAATGAAGTGCGTTTCTCTTTCAACGCGCTGTTGTTATTCCATCTGGCTGACAAGAAGGACAAAGAGTGCGCGAGCCTCGCGGAGACGTTACTGGCAGCGATGAACGTCGGCGACACCGACAAGATGCACCTGGCGCTGAAGACGTTCTTCG
>JAKSOH010000078.1 GCA_024405675.1 Victivallaceae bacterium | reverse complement strand
TTTGTAAAAATTTTGGAATCTCTCTCAATCTGTGCACTTGCGTTTAGACTTTACACTATGGCGCCCGTGCTTTTTTTTACGTTGAAAAGCGAAGTCGGCGGGGGTAATTTATTCACCGAAATATCGCGACGGCCGGTTCCAAACCGGCAAGGTCGTTGCCTGCGGATTCGACACGTCTGGGATATTGGTCCTGTCTTAACGGAGCGCCTGCCGTACCCGCCGTTGGTGCGGTGACACAACTTGGGAGGTCGATTGAAATGCTGCTGTACTTGACTGGTCTGGCCATACTCGCCGTGGGATACTTCACCTACGGCCGGTTCCTGGAGATGATTGTGAATCCGACGGATGCCACTACCTGCGCCTTCACCCAGCGCGACGGTGTCGACTATGTCCCGATGCCGAGATGGAAGAACATGGTCATCCAGCTCCTGAACATCGCCGGAACCGGACCGGTAGTCGGCGGCATCTTCGGCATACAGTACGGAAAAATCTCCTTCATCATCATCCCTGTCGGTTGCGTCCTGGGCGGCGCCGCCTACGACTACCTCGCCGGAATGATGTCTCTGCGCTACCACGGCGCCAACCTGCCCCGGTCCATTTCGCTCAACCTCGGCGGATTCTGGTCGAAGGCCTTCTCCATCATAGTCATCCCGACGCTGCTTGTCATCGTCACGGTCTTCGTGAACATGCCGGCAAAGCTTTGCGAACAGGTGGTGCAGCCAGTGGCGCAACAGGCGGTGAATCCTGGATTCAGCGGCATTTTCTGGGTCGCGGCCGTCTGCATATTCGCCTTCTACATCGCGGCCATGCTGTTCCCCGTCGACAAGTTCATCGGCAAGATATACCCGCTCTTCGGCGTGCTCACCATCATCGGGACGCTGGCCATCTTCGTCGTCCTTCTCATCCACGGATTCCGGAACCCCGCCGTTTTCGAGATGTCCGAGGGATTCCGCGCGAACATGTGCACCCCTGAACATTATCCGTTCATCCCCGTGTTCTTCATGCTCGTGACCTGCGGACTTCTCTCGGGATTCCACGCGGTCAGCAGCCCGGTCGTCGCGCGCAGCATGCAAAGCGAACGCGACGGACGATGCACCTTCTACGGCATGATGATCCTCGAGGGATTCATCGCCATGGTCTGGGCCGGCGCCGCCATGGTCATATTCAACCACCGGCCCGAACTGATGGACGACAACGCCAACGTCATCATGGCGAACATCATCAACTTCTTCCTCGGTAAGCGGTTCGCGCTGCTGCCCATCCTGGCCATCATCATGCTGGCGGTCACGACCGGCGGCGCGGCGCTCCGCATCTGCCGGATGGTCGTCGCCGAGACGCTCCACGTCCGGCGCGACGAGACCAGGAAACTCAACGTCATCGTGTTCGTGCTGATCGCGGTGATCTCCTGCGCCCTCTGGTGGAGCAACCTGGAGGACACTTCGTTCAACCGGTTCTGGAGCTACCTGGTGCTCGGCAACCAGGCCATCGCGGTGTTCGCATTGCTGGCGGTGACGGTCTGGCTGATGCGCCAGGGGAAACCGTGGATCGTGGCGTTCGTACCTGGGACGTTCATGTGCTTTGTCATCTTCACCTTCGTCTGCTGGACCAGCACCGTCCATCATATGCCGGCCGGTCCGGGGCTTCCGCTCGGCGTCTCCATGGCCATCGCCGGAGTCGTCGCCGCGGCGGCCGCCGCCGGAACGATAGTGCGCGGCATCCGTATGCGGGAGCGCGACCGCAGGAAAAAAACGAAGTAGGACGTTTCCGCCGACACTGGAAAGATGTTCCGGCGTTGGAAATAGACACGTTCGCGGGTTATCTTATGTAATGTAAAAACGAATATGTAATTTCCCAACAAAGAACTGGAACACCCTATCTATGGAACAGGCATTCATCACTGGACGCGGATTGATTTCCCCTCTCGGAAATGGTCTTGCCGCCAACGAGGCATCTCTAAGGTCTGGTCGCAGTGGAATTTCAAAGGTCCAGCAGTTCGTCGACCTGGAACTGGACAGTCAGATTGCCGGCCAGTGCGTTTGCGATCCCGATCCCGCGTTGCTGGACCGCAAGATGCTGCGCTTCTGTTCGCCGGCCGCCATCATGTCGGTCGAGGCGGTCGCCGAGGCCATCGCCGAAGCCGGACTGTCTCGCGAAGACGTCCGGGGGAAGCGCATCGCCGTGATCAGCGGCGTTCCCAACGGCAATTCCTGCGGACTCTTCGAATACGCCCACGGCTACATCATCGACAACCATAATCTCCACAAGGTGGCTCCGATCGCCGTGCCGAGGGTGATGTCGTCCAATCCGGTCTCCGTGCTGTCCTTGGTATTCGGATTCAAGGGCGAGTCCTACAATGTTACCGCGGCATGCGCCAGCAGCGCCGTAGCAGTCATGCTCGGAACCAGACTCGTCAGGAGCGGTCTCTACGACATGGTCATCGCCGGCGGCGCCGAGGGCATCGACTGGTGCATGACCGTGGGATTCTGCGCCTGCCGCGCCTTGTCCCGCAAATACAACGACACCCCGGAACTGGCCAGCCGTCCTTTCGACCGCGACCGCGACGGATTCGTAATCGCCTCCGGCGCGGCATATGTCGTCATCGAATCCGAGTCCAGCATCAAGCGGCGTAACGTAAAGCCGCTCTGCCGCGTCAGCGGAATCGGGTCCAACAGCAACGCCACCGACATGGTCCAGCCGGACGCCCCGTCCAGCGCAGACGTCATGCGCGAGGCGCTGGCGGACGCCGGCCTGAAGCCCGAGGACATCTCCTACATCAACACCCACGGTACCTCGACGCCGGTGGGAGACCCGATCGAGCTCAACGCCATCAAATCGGTATTCGGCTCGAAACCGGCGCTCAACAGCACCAAGTCCCAGACCGGACACATGATCGGCGCGACCGGCGCGGCGGAGATCATCTTCACCTCCATCATGATGGAGAAGAGTTTCATTTCCCCGAACGCAAACCTGATGAATCCAGACGACGGATTCGAATGGGCCGACCTCGTCAGGGAATGCCGCGAAGGCGTAGACATCCGCCATGCGCTCTCCAACAGCTTCGCGTTCGGCGGCTCCAATTGCGCCATCACGCTGAGCAAGATATAGCAGGATGTCCCGCCGGATAGAAGTCATCGATTCCAGCGACGTCTGCCGGAGATACCCGGCTCCGCCGGCGACAAGGCGTTTCTCCGTCCTCCCGGAAGACTGGGGCAACGGACTTCTCGTACGCATGCCCAACCATCTCGGCGACGCCATCATGGCGCTGCCAGCCCTCGCAGCATTGAAAACCGTTGTCCCCGCCGACTGCGGTCTCGTGGTCGTCGCCCCGGCCGGACAGCACCGGCTCTACACCGCATTGCACGACATCGTGGACGCGGTGGTCGACCTCGACGCCCCGCATGAATGGTGGGACGAGGACACACGGCGTGCCATTCGCTATTACGGATGTCACGTCGGTGTGATGTTCAACAACAGTTTCCGCGACGCCATATCGCTGCGCCGCAGTCGCGTTTCCAAGCTCTTTGGATATGCGGCACGTTGCCGCAGCCTGCTTTTGGCCGACACACTGCCACTGCCCCCGCATCGGCGCGGGACGCCGGCTCTCGTGCATCAGGCGAATCTCTACATGCGTCTCGCCGAGGCCATGGGCGCCGACTGCGAAATGAAGATGCCCAAGGTTGTTCCCACCTGCACCGCCGACGAATTGCGCGGCGATCTGAGGGACGTCTGCGGCAACGGACGCCTGCTGGCAATCGGTTCCGGAGCCGCCTACGGCGCCGCCAAGCGCTATCCGGCTAAACACTACAACCGCATCGCCGAACACTGGCTCCGCCACGGCGGAATCGTCGCCGTGGTCGGATCGGCCTCGGAACGGGACATCGGCGAAGAGGTGCTGGCCGGCCTGCCGGAACACCTCGCATACAATCTCTGCGGCCGGACCAACGACTTGAACGAACTCATGCTGGTACTGAAGTCGGCGCGCGCCGTCGTCGCCAATGATTCCGGAGTAATGCATCTGGCGGCCGCGGTCGGGGCGCACGGATTGACCGTATTCGGCCCGACGGACCACACCTCCACCGCACCGCTCTCCGACAAGTGGAAACTCGTTTTGTCGCAACCGGAATGCGCGCCATGCCTGAGACATGTCTGCCCGCTCGGCACTCATGAATGCATGGAACTCCTGGAGCCATCCGTGGTAATCCGCGAATTGCAAAAAATCGACACCGCCCGGTGTTGCTACACGCCCGGCTCGGCGATGCCGTCGGGGAAATAGTTTCAGATCCTGTTGGAGATTTCCTCGAGGAACCGGCGTCCGGCGCGAGGTTTCGCCGCAGCCAGGGCGCTCGCCGCGCATTTCGCAAGCCGTTCGGAATCGCAAAGCAACCCCGAAATCAGTTCCGCCATTTTCTCCGGCGACACGTCGTCCTGATCCACAGTCATCCCGCCGCCCGCGTTCGTGAAGTAATTCGCATTGTCGCGCTGATGCCCCTCGGCCGCATACGGATATGGAATCAGTATGGCGGGGAGTCCGAATACTGCGAGCTCCGCCACGGTGGAACCTCCCGACCTCGACACCGCCAGACTGGCGGCCCGCATCAGGACGTCCATGTCCTGGCTGCGTTCCCTGATCACCGCCGGATTGGCAAGTCCGGCATAGGCGGCCGATACGGCCTCCATCTTGCCGGCTCCTGTAAGATCCGCGCCCTGTATGTCGTCACGCCCGGCCAAACGCAATGCCGTCGGTACCGATTCGTTGATGGCGAGCGCCCCCTGGCTGCCTCCGAAAACCAGTAGCAGCGGCCGATCCTTGGTGAAGGACACGTTGAAGATTTCATTGAGCTTGGCAAAGGCCTCGTCCTTCGTCATGGCGGCGTTGGCCTCCAGCTCCGGACGCACCGGCATGCCGCAGACAATCGTCTCGCAACGGCTCGTTTCGCCGTTCACCGGGGGGAACGCCACGCCGAGCGCCGTGGCCCACCGGCTCAGAAACCGGTTGGCGCGGCCGATCCGGGCGTTGCCGTCATGCAGGAACACCGGAATTCCGCAGGCCTTGGCCGCGAGCGTCACAGGAAGACTCGCGAACGACCCCATTCCAAGCACGGCATCGGGACGAAACTCCTTCAGCGCCCGCCTGGCCTTGACGTACCCGAGGACGAGTCCGCGCAAAAAACGCAGTCCCTTGCGGACTCCAGACGGACTCGGCATCTCAGGCAGCAGCAC
Source organism: Victivallaceae bacterium (assembly GCA_024405675.1). GTDB lineage: Bacteria > Verrucomicrobiota > Lentisphaeria > Victivallales > Victivallaceae > UBA1784. Next base: position 1,899 of record JAKSOH010000078.1, on the reverse strand, counting down.
GGATTTCACATTCGCCTTCGCGGCGATTTCCCCTTGCTCCCTGGAATGGATTCCGGAGAGCAACAGCACGACGTCATCGGACTGGAGTTCGCGCGCTATGGCGAGCCCCGGATAGAAATGTCCGCCGGTTCCGCCGCAGGTGATTGCGATTTTCATGCCAACCTCCCGCGACGCGAGAACCAAATGAAGCTCGTCCCGATGGTCATGACGACCGAGAACGCGATGAGCAGATAGATGAACCATTCGCCCCAGCGCACGTACAACGTCGGCTCCGGATAGGAACGCAGCACCACCTTGACCACGCCGAATCCCCTGCCCCGGCGAAGCTCCGGACGCGCCTCCGGGCCCGGCACCTCGATTACCTGGGTGATGCGGCCGTACGGCGTGACCACCAGGGAGCCGCCGTTGTTGCCGCAGCGCACCATGGGCAGGCGCGTCTCGATGGAGCGCATCACGGCGTTGGCCAGATGCTGCTCCGGCTCGGAGCTGGTCGGATACCAGGCGTCGTTGGAAAGCACCACGAGCGCGTTCGCTCCGGCCGCGGCCCGCTCCCTGGCGAGACAGCCGAATACACTCTCGAAGCAAATCATCATTCCCGCCTTGCAGCCGCCCGGCAACCGGATCGGCGCCACCGATGTCCCGGGTACGAGATCGCGTCCCATGTCTATCTGGTTGATCAGGAACTGGGGCAGCAGGAAACGGAGCGGAATGTATTCCCCATAGGGAACGCGATGGCACTTGTCGTAGCGCGCGACGATGTCGCCGCCGTCGACCAGCAACGCGCTGTTGGTGATCCTCGTCGCCGCGGATATGTAGTTTGTCCGCTCGAAGTCCAGCGCTCCGATGAGCAGCGGGACCCCCATTCCGCGCACTGTCCGCTGATACTCGTAGGCGAAGGAGTTGCGGGGCAGCCTGTCCATCGACACGGCGCTGCCGAAAGGCACCGGCAGCGAGCTTTCCGGCGAGAAGACAACATCGAAGTTGCCACGCTCCTGTTTCATTGCGGCCCGGGACAGTTCGTAATAGACGTCGAGCGCCTCCTCCGTTGCCCCGGGAGCCGGATGGCGACGCTGGCTGAGATCGCCCTGGATAAGCAATGCGCGCAGCTCCCTGTCACCCCCTGTTGGCTCGTGGGTGAGCGCATACCATCCGTAGGCCGCGGACGCAGCGACAAGCAGAAACGCCACATCCAGCGGGGCAAGGAAATGCTTCCGGTCCGACAGCGCGGCGAAGATCAGCGTGTTGACGGCGGCGACCAGAAATGAAACCATGTACCCGCCGCCAAGCGCCGCTATCTGCACTAGCGGCAGCACGTTCCATTGGGTGGTCGCCAGCTCGTCCCACGGGAACATCCTGGACTTGGACCACTCAATGATGACGAAGAGCGACGCGGTGAAAAACGCCCTCAGCACGCGGTTGACTCCCCTGATTTCCGACATTCGGTCGACCGCGGCGAAGACAGCGTACCAGAACGCCGCGGTTATGGCGATGAGATACGGCACCGCCGGCTCGATCTCCCTCAGGAAGTAGTATGCTGGCAGCGTCCAGCAGAACCCCCAGACGAATCCCAGCAGAAGCCGTTTGAAGAAAGACTTGCCGCTGCAGGCGACCAGAAGCGGAATCAAGCAGATGAACCCGAGAAAAGACAATCCGACCGGTGGCAGAGCCAGCGCGTACAACGCCCCGCCGAACGCGGCCAGCAACAAGGAGAACCACATGCCGGACAACCGGCGCTTCAAGGCACCACCCATAGAGAACCTCCAGTATTTTGTGTAAAGCGAGCGCGCGCCCGAGCACGCACACGATTGAAAACACCCTGCGTCAGGTGTAATTTACCATAACGAAAACGGCGTGGCAAGCCGTGAAAAAACCGAAAGGGAATCATCTTGGCTAACAATG
>JAKSOH010000077.1 GCA_024405675.1 Victivallaceae bacterium | reverse complement strand
TCTCCGGCACGGCCGACAACGATACCTTCACGTTCGGCGACGGATCGACCGCGTCAATCACATCCATCGACATGCGTGGCGACGACGACAAGGACAAGCTGGTCATCGGCAAGTCGTCCGTAGTCAATGTCGGCGATATCAAAAACGTCGAGCGGGTGACAATCGGCAAGTCGTCCGTAGTCAACGTTGGCGACGTCGAAAACGTCGAGCTGGTGACAATCGGCGACGACGGTGTGTTCATAATCGGTTCGACTGCTCGCATCGAAGGCGCGGTCACCGGATCCTCGAAGGACAACCATCTGGTTGTGAACGCCGGCGGGTACGTCGCAAGTCTGGACCTCGGAAAAGGCGAAGACTCGATTAATTTCATGTTCGACGGAGTCGCGCAGGACGAAGGGAGCATTCTATCCATCGGCAGCTACCTGAACGACGCGAACTTCAAAATCAACAATCAGGACGCCGGATGGGATCAGGCTTCCGGCGTGGACATCGACGACAAACACAAGGCCTGGCTGACACGCGACGAGAACAACGGCATCACGCTGTCATGGTCGTTGTCCTGATTGTCCCCAGTTCCTGCATGAGTTAACGCGCCAGTAGGGTAAAACTATTGGAGAGCGCACGATACGATCAACGGGAGACGCATGTGTAAGCGTCCGTCCAAGTACATCTATGCAGGCAGATAATTGCGCTGGAGTATGTCCGTAATCCAAAAACGGAGTAGGACAAAACGGTCAAACACCTAGCCCCACTCGGGCAAGGGCACTATGCTGATTCGCAAACCGGGGAAGCCATATCCAGGGCAAGCGGCGCTTTGCAAAATGCTTGACATCGGCACCATGAGTTTGCAGCGAATGAAAAGAATGACCGCCAAAGGAGATGCAAACATCACGCGCTGACACCACCAAAAACATCAGTTGCGAATAGAAAACCAGTGCCTGGCAAGTTCTTTTTTCACGTTTTTGCCGTAGTCGGGGCCATTGGACAGATGCGTTTTTTCAAAATCCAGCGCTTTTCATTGCTTTTCGGACATTGCCAATAATTTGCGAAATTGTGCGGTTCGGTTTTTCAACCCTACGGGTTGAGCGTCCAATTTGACCGCTGGAACACAGCAACATATATTATCATGATATGTTATCATGTTAATTATAGTCGTTGAATTTTCTCCGTGAACATGGGAGTCGGCACGGCGGCAATTCGAGGAAACAGGAGGATGGATGATGGATATCAACGATGAGAAATACTTCGATTCCAGCATGATCGCATCGTTGCAGGATGGGCGGCAGGATTGGCATGTCGCCGACTACAATGAGGACGAGAAGGTTTTTGCAGTTATGATTTCTCCAGATAAAAAGGTCAAAATGGTGACAATCGACGGAGTCACCTACTATGGAAAACCTTACGATGCGATCGAATTAGCCTTTTATCCAACGGACTATACCAATGTAACGGTGGTGGAGGGCGGAACCTCTTGGAGTTTTGTCAGCGGACTCACAGCCGGCAGGTTGCTTGTTGTGGATCACGCGGGATTCTCCCAAAACTCGTATCATGCAGCGGTGGACAACGACGGCGGTACCGCATTGTTTTACAGCAGTATCATGTCCAACAACGCGGTGAGAGGAGACGGGGGCGCGATTTGCAACAAGAACAATGGCACCGTCAGAATCACCGATACCGTTTTCACCGGCAACGAGGCGACCCACGGCGGTGCGATTTACAATGCCGGAGGCTCGGTTGAGATCCGCAACTGCGCCTTCGCAACGAGCACCGATACCGGCTACAACCGCGGATCCGTGACCCTCGGCGGCACGATCACGACGGCGGCGAACATCACCTCGACCAACGCAATCACCATCGAGAGCGGTACGAAACTCGTCCTGGACCTGTCCGTCTCCGTCGGGGGCGGCGGGGCGCTCCTGACGGATTACCAGAGGATGTTCGGCGATTCGCAGGTGAACCTGACCATCGCGATCAACGTGGCGGGAGGGCAAGGCCGCGGAACATACGTCCTTGCCACGAAGGCGGACAATTTCGACAGAAGCAAGGTCATTTCGGTCATGAGCGGTGGGGCGGAAATCGGGAAGTTCCAGCTTTCTGGCGGTTCCGCCACGATCGTCGGAGGGGATAACCTCTACAGCCTGGCCATCGACGGCGGCTCGCTTGTGCTCGAAGTCACTTCCTCGTCCACGGTCGGCGTCGTCACGGCGGCCGGCACCTCCGGTACCGTTGTCATCAATGGCGTCACCTATACCGGCGAGCCATATGCCCAGGACAAGATCGGCAAGGCGTTCACCTACAGGGAAGTCGTGGCGGCGCAGAATGTGACGCTTTCCGGCTTCACCGTGGCGGCGGGAAAGACGTTCGTCGGCGAGAACATCACGATGTCCGGAACCACGGCGACAGTCTACAACGCCGGAGCGATGAGTCTCTCTGGAACAATCACTGCCAGGGCGAACATTTCCTCCACCAATGCGATTACGGTCGCGGAGAACACCAAACTCGCTCTGGACCTCTCCGGCTATGCGGGTACGATGTCCGGTGAGCTCCTGACGGACTTCGGCACGATGTTCGGCAATTCGCAGAGCAATCTGACGATTTCGATCAACGTCGGCTCCAACCAGGCGGAGGGGACGTACGTTCTGGCGACGGGCGCCGGAGGGTTGAACCAAAAGTCCTTCACGGTCACGGTGGGCGGAGATAAGACAAAGGCTTTCACCGTTTCCGTCAACGGTTTCACGGAGTATGGTCCCAGATTCTATACGCTGCAACTTGCCGACGGCATGCTTTCGCTCGTCGTTGAAAAGCGTGAGCATGTCACGGGCATTGTTACGGCGACCGGCACCGTCGGCACCGTCGTGATCGGAGGCATTACCTACTCTGGCAACCCATACGGCCAAGGCCAAATCGACCAGGCGCTCGCCCGGGAAAAGATTGTCGCGGCGCAGGGCGTGACGCTTTCCGGCTTCACCGTGGCGGCCGACCGACAGTTCGTCGGCGGCGACATCGCGATGTCCGGAACCGCGGCGACAATCTACAACGCCGGAACGATGAGCCTCGCCGGAACGATCACGACCGGGGCGAACATCACCTCCGACAATGCCATCTCGGTTGCGAGCGACACGAGGCTCGTTCTGGATCTTTCCGTCTATGGGGAAACGATGCCCATGGAGTTGCTTACTAACTTCAACACGATGTTCGGTGTGTCGCAGAGCAATCTGACAATCTCGCTCCATGTCGACGAAAGCCAGAAGGAGGGTAGATACGTTCTGGCGACGGGCGCCGGGACGCTTGCGCAGCAAAGCTTCACCGTCACGCTGGACGGCAACGGGCAGGGAAGCATCACGCTAGCCGTCAACGGCGACGTGGTGAGTTACAAGCATCGGAATTATTCGCTGGGGCTTGTCGACGGGGTGCTTTCGCTCCAAGTAGACGGGACGGGAATCGTCACGCAGGATGGAGATACCGATACCGTCGTCATCGACGGCGTGACCTATATGGGCGACACCTACAGGCAGGAGCAAATCGGCAAGGCGCTCTCAGAGAAGAAGGTCGTCGTAGCGCAGGATGTGACGGCGTTGCCGGGATTCGTCGTCAACGAGGCGCAGAAGTTCATCGGCGACAGGATTTCCAAATCCGGCGGCATAGGGGAATCCGGCGGAGCGTTCACAAACGCCGGCGGCACGTCCTCGATCACGTACAGCGTCTTCACCGGAAACACCGCGAACGGCACCGGCGGCGCGATCGAGATCGCCAGGAAGGTCATAGTTGGCACGATGCCTGCTGTGCAGGAGATTTCGCACAGCACCTTCACCCGGAACTATTCGGCGAAGGCCGGCGGGGCGATCGCGAGCAAGACCTTCTGCACGACGACCATCTGGGGAAGTACCTTCACGGGAAACACCTCTGGCGTCAGTTTCGGCGCGGTCTACAACGGCGGCACAATGAAGGTTTCGAGCAGCGTCTTCGACGGCAATGTCGGCAACGCGTTCTACAACACCGGCACTGCGACGCTCCGCGACTGCTCCTTCACAACGGAAACCGACCGGATCTACAACGAGAACGGCATGCTGACGTTGGGCGGGAATATCTGGACGGCGGCGAACTTTTCCTCGACCAAGTCGGTCTCGGTCGAAAAGTATACGCGGCTTACGCTGGACATTTCCGTCTACGGGAAGACAACGTCCAGGGAACTGCTGACGAACTTCGATACGATGTTCGGCACGACGCAGGGAAATCTGACGATTTCAATTAACGTCGGCACCGACCAGGAGTACGGGAGATACGTTCTGGCGACTGGGGTAGGGGAACTTAATCAGAAAAGCTTCATCGTCAATCTCGGCACGGAGGCGGTCTTCGCAGTCACGGTCGACGGCGAATCGTTTCATTACGGCGACAAGTACTATTCGCTGAGACTCGCCGAAGGCACGCTTGCCTTCGGTGTCTCCACTTTGGACGATTGCGGCATTGTAACGGAGAGGGGCGACGCCGACACCGTCGTTATCGACGGGACCGTCTACATCGGCAAACCCTATAAACAAGACCAAATCGGCGAGGCGCTCGCCGAAAGAAAGTCCGTAGTGGCGCAAAGAGTGTCATACGGGGGAGAGCGATTGACAATCGGAAAAGTCCAAACGTTTATCGCGGAAGCGATTTCAATATCCGGCAGCATGGGGGAGGACAGCGGGGCATTGCGTAACGACGGGGGCATGGTTGGAATTTCCGGCAGTACGTTCACCTGCAACACGGCGTATTTCGGCGGCGCAATGTATGTTCTCGACGGTAGTGCGACGATTTCTGGCAGTACCTTTGGCGGCAACGTAGCGGCGCTTTACGGAGGCGCGATTTACAATGAGCAAGGTTCGTTGACAATTTCAAGCAGTACTTTTGCCGACAACGCGGCAGGGACCTTCGGTGGCGCAGTCTATAGCGGATTGGGTGGGAAGACGACGATTCGCAACAGCGTTTTCTCAACGAAATCCGACACCATTTACAACGCCGGCGACATGAAGTTCGGCGGCACGATCCGGACCGCGGCGAACATCACCTCGGACAATGCGATTTCGGTTGATATAGGCACCAGGTTGGTGCTCGATCTTTCCGTCTACGCGGGAACGACGTCGAAAGAACTTCTGACCGGATTCGACACGATGTTCGGCTCGTCCCAGTCGAGTCTGACGCTCTCAATCAATGTCGCCTCCGAACAGGACGTGGGGGAATACGTTCTGGCGACCGGTGCCGGCACGCTGGCGCAGACCGATTTCACGATTACGGTCGACGGAGATGCCCGGAGGAGCTTCACGGTCTTCCTCAATGCCATGACGGAGTATGATTCCAGGTATTACTTCCTGTCGTTTGCCGATGGCACGCTTATGCTCGATGTCGATACGTTATCCACTGGTATCGTGACGAAGCTCGGAACTGCCGATACCGTCGTCATCGACGGAGTTACCTATACTGGCCGGGCCTATGGACAAGGGGAAATCGACCAGGCGCTCGCCATGAAGAAGATTGTGGCGGCGCAGGATGTCTCGTGCACTGGAACGCGATTGACCGTCGATGCGAACAAGACCTTCGTCGCCAGTACGATTTCGATGTCCGGCAATGCCGGAGCGTACGACGGCGGTGCGATATGCAACTCCGGCACGATGTCCGTGACAGCCGGTACCTTTTCTGGAAACTCGGCGGACAAAGGTGGCGCGGTCTACAACACCGGCACGGCAACGCTTCGCGACAGCGTCTTCGCTACGGAAACCGACACCATCTACAACGATGGTGGCGCCATGACCATCGGCGGCGCCATCTGGACGGCGGCGAACATCACCTCCGACAAGTCGATCACGGTAGAGAAAAACACAGAACTGATGCTGGACTTTTCCGTCTACGGCGAGACGACGTCAAGGGAACTATTGACCGGATTCGATACGATGTTCGGCGACTCGCAGGGAAATCTGGCGATTTCGATCAACGTCGCGGACGACCAGGAGGAAAGGACATACGTCCTGGCGACCGGGGTAGGGGAACTTAATCAGCAAAGCTTCACCGTCACCCTGGACGGCGATGCGACGAGGAGTTTCACCGTCACCGTCGGCACGATCGAGAGATATGACGGCAAGGACTATCTGCTGGAGCTCTTTGACGGAGTCCTGTCCCTAGATATCGGCTCTCTCGAGGACACCGGCATAGTGACGGGCGACGGTACCGCCCGCGCCATCGTGATTTCCGGAGAGGTTTATTTCGGCAAGTCATACAAGCAGGAACAATTCCACCAGGCTCTCGTCGACAGGCCGACCGTAGCGGCGCAGGATGTCGATCTGGCTAGATTCGAGGTCGCATCGGGGAAGACGCTTGCCGGTGACAAGATCAGGATGTCCGGCAATTCGAATGGCTACGGCGGCGCGATTAAGAATATTCAAGGCGCCATTTCCGTAACCGGCAGCACTTTCTCCGACAACTCGGCCACGTATGGCGGTGCAATTTCCAATGAGCAAGGCGCCATTTCCGTAACCGGCAGCACTTTCTCCGGCAACTCGGCCTCGGATGGCGGTGCAATTTTCAATAACCAAGGCACCATTTCCATAACCGGCAGCACTTTCTCCGGCAACTCGGCCTCGGATGGCGGAGCAATTTGCAATAACCAAGGCACCATTTCCATAACCGGCAGCAGTTTCTTCGGCAACTCGGCCTCCAGTGGCGGTGCAATTTACAATAAGCAAGGCACCATTTCCATAACCGGCTGCATTTTCTTCGGCAACTCGGCCCTGTATGGCGGCGCAGTAGAGCGCAGCAGTGATGATGGTGAAACGACAATCACCGGTAGCACTTTCACCGGCAATTCGGCCCATTCGGGCGGTGCGATTGAAAACGATTGTACTGTGGCCATCACTGATAGCATATTCACCGGCAACTCGGCCGGCACTGACGGCGGTGCGATTGAAAACGATTGTACTGCGGACATCACTGATAGTATATTCACCGACAACTCGGCCGGCGCTGACGGCGGTGCGATTTACAACACCGGTACGGCCACCATCTCCGACAGCACTTTCTCCAACAACTCGGCCGGTGGCTACGGCGGCGCGATTTGCAATTCCGGTACGGCAACCATCTCCGACAGCGTCTTCGCTACGGAAACCGACACCATCCA
>JAKSOH010000076.1 GCA_024405675.1 Victivallaceae bacterium | reverse complement strand
AAGCACAACCAGAAGGCGGACAACGGAGCAAAGGTCTGCAAGATCACGATCACCGCGCTTCCGATGTCCAGGAACGCAGGCAAGGAGGACATCATCGTCCTTCGTGGCGCGAAAAAGACGCTAAATTTGCACGTCAAGCCCGGAGCCCCGACGGCCAAGTAACCATGCGGTCTTGAATAACGACGCCCGGCGCGGTTCTCCGCGTCGGGCTTTTTTAGTCATGGATATCAGAAGAAATCCCTTCTTGACGCAACCTATCTGGCGATGACCGGAGTTCCGGACGGGGACCGGTAGAGAAATGGTCCGTCGGTCACGAGGTGCCCGTATTTTTCCTTAGGAAACGCATCTGAGGTGGAGAAGAGTTGCCGCGGAGAACAAATCGGCCTTGAGTCTTACTGCGTCGATCGCGCCGTTTCCCACAGGGACCCACTCATGGGAGAAGACGAGACAGGGAACTTAGTTCTCGACTTTAAGCGTCCGGTCCTGCGCAAACCAGGAACTCGGCGTCAAGGGTTGGCGAGAGAACCGCAAGAAAGAACCGGGAGAGAAGTCCGACCTGAAACACCAGGTGCCGCGACATCCGCCGGGCGGAGTCAACGTGAGAAAGAGATAATACTTGCCCAGAAAGAGATGGACTTCGGGGTCCAGAAGTCCCCTTACTCATCAAGAAACGAATCGGCCTTGTAGACCACGCGGTGATTCTCCCAGGATCCGAGGTCGGCGCTCTCCACGGCCTCGACCCAGCCATTCCCGGAACCACGACGAAGAAATGTGGCGCCGGTTCGCGAGGTCGGTCAAAATGAACGGATCGCAGATGCAGATCTCACGATTTCTCATGATTTTCTCCACATCCAGCCCAAAAAACTCCCTAAAACAGCTGGACGTTTCCAACCGCCGGAAAATCCCATATTTCATGCACAATGCACAAAAACAACCGTCAATTAACTTCATTCTCAAACAACGAGCACTTGAGAAGAAAACCAGTCACAAAATGCACAATAACAAAACTGTGCATTCCAATCATCGGAAATCGATGCCTTCAAGCATAAAAAAAAGAATCATGGGAACCTAAAATTTCCATGATTCTGAGTATTTGGTACACCCATAGGGATTTGAACCCCAAACCTTCTGGTCCGTAGCCAGACGCTCTATCCAATTGAGCTATGGGTGCTTGTAAAAACCCCGAATTAACGCTTCGAGAACTGGAAGCGACGGCGAGCGCCGGGCTGACCAGACTTCTTACGTTCCTTCACTCTCGCATCGCGAGTAAGCATACCGGCGGCCTTGAGCGCAGGACGAAGCTCTGCATCTACCTTCTCAAGAGCGCGGGCGATGCCGAGACGAACCGCACCGGCCTGACCGGTGATTCCGCCTCCGACCACCCTGGCGATGACATCGAACTTGCCGGCGGCGTCAACCACGTCAAAGACCTGCTTGACATAGCCGAGCACGGACTCGCTGGCGAAATAGCCGACTCCATCCTTGCCGTTGATCTCGATCTTGCCGCTACCGGAGACCAGGCGAACCCGGGCGATAGCGCACTTGCGGCGGCCGACGGCCATAACCGCGTCATTCTTCTTAGCAGCCATTTACTTCACCGTCACTTTCTCGGGCTTCTGCGCGGCATGCGGATGCTCCTCGCCGGCATAAACCTTGAGTTTCGAATACTGCGCCCTGCCGAGACGACCATGCGGCATCATGCCCCAGACCGCATCCTTGATAACGCGCTCGGGATGCTTCTCCAAAATGGTCTCGGCCGTCTGCTCCTTGCGACCGCCACGATATCCCGTGAAGTCGACGTAAACTTTTTCGGTGGCCTTGCGTCCGGTGAACACGGCCTTGGAGGCGTTGATCACGATAACGAACGCGCCGGTATCAACGTGCGGAGTATAGGTCGGTTTGTCCTTGCCACGGAGCGCATTCACGATCTTGACCGCGAGACGGCCCACCGGCATCTCGGACGCGTCAAACAGCACGGTGCGCCGCTCGATCTCACCGACTTTCGCCAGATATGTCTTCATAAGCTTCTTCTTTCGAATTTGTTTGCCGATTCCTATTCCTCGGCCGCCGGCTCGCACTTCCCGCGGTCTCGGGAACCCTGTCGTTTCCAACGGCATCCGCGAACGCGATGATCGAAGTCGGTGGCGGTTCTCGTTGTCAACGTTCATATAAACTACATGTCAAAACAACGCTTGTCAAACCAGATTGTCGCAAAAACCGCTTTTTTCCGTGGAATTCCCTGTCCGACTGCGATTCCGAGATCGCGCCTGGGTTCATTTTCTCCGTACTGTTCCTCCGAAAAGCAATCGTAATCCAGGAATCGCGGCGGCCACCACCAGCAAGGATCCGACGACAATCAGTATCGCCTGCGATCCCATGTTCATCAATCCGAGGCCATGCCGCAGCAATCCGATGACGGGAATGGCCAGGAGGACTCCGGGGAGCGTGCCCTTCCCTCCCGCCGTTGAAAACCCGCCTAGCACCACCATGGCGATCACGTCCATCTCATAGCCGCGCGCCATGTCCGCGCGAGCGCTGCACATCCAGGAAGTCAGGAACACCGCAGCGACACCGGCGAACAATCCGCTGAGCGTGAAAAGAACAATTTTGATCCGTTCCACCTTGATTCCGGAAAAACGGCTTGCCTCCGATCCACTTCCCACGGCCCTGCAGTGGCGACCGAACACCGTGCAATGAATCAAATAGCAGAAGAGCAGCGCCTCCGCAAGCGCGAAGAGGACTCCGTACGGACAGCCGAGGAAATCCCCCCAGCTGATTTCGTTGAACCAGCCCTGCACGGGGAATGACACAGATTCCTTGCCCATCAGCACGCTGGCGAGTCCGCGGTAGACTATCAGCGTGGAGAGCGTCACGATCATCGACGAAAGTTCGCGATAGAGCGCCAGGATGATTCCGTTGAACAAGCCGCAGAGCGCTCCGGTCGCGACGGCGATGACAACGCAGAGACCGAGCGGCAGTCCGATTCGGTAGCAAAGCCCCATGGTCACCGCGGACAACGCAAGCGTGGACCCCACGGAGATGTCGATCTCCCCTGTCAGTACGACCATCGCCACCGGAAAGGCGATGATGGCCTTGTCCGCGAAATTGCGCAACGCATCCATCAGCACCGGGAAATCTCCGTAGCCAGGCGAGACGCACATGTTCATCGCATTGACTCCGATCAGCAGCAAAAGCAGCAGCGCCTCCCAGCACAGCAACCTGCCCCAGGAAAAATTGCGCTCGTGCGCCAGCAATGCGGCATTGTTTTCCGGTCTCTTCATACGCGGCGCCTCCTCTCGAGCGCGGCCTTACCGATGCGTCGCGCGATGATGACGTTGAGCACTATCGAAAACAGGATGATTCCGCCTCGGATCGCCTCCTGGAAGAATGGCGATACGTGAATAAGCGGCATGGCGTTGTTGAGTATGCCGAGGAAAAGCGATCCGAGAAACACGCCCTGGATGCGCCCGGTACCGCCGGATATGCTGACTCCGCCAAGCACGCATGCCGCTATTACGCTCATCTCGTAGCCGCTGGCGCTTTCGCCCTGCGCCACACCGAAGTCGCATACGTAGAGGATTCCGGCGAACCCGGCGACCATGCCGGTGAGCGCATAGGCGAGGAGCAGTGTGCGGTCGACATTTATTCCGCAGACTCTGGCCGAGTCGGGATTGCTTCCCGCCGCGTAGAGATTCCTGCCGCATGGGCAGAACGACAGGAAGACGAATCCTACGACGTACACGACCAATTCAATCGCGACCAGGTTGTTGACGCCGAGCGTGCTGCCGCTGGCTAAGCGCAGGAATTCCCCGCCCATGTCTCCCTGGAGTATCCATCTGCCGTTCGCCACGAGATAGGTAAGTCCCCTGAAAGCATACATCGTCCCAAGCGTGGCGATGATTGGCAGTATCCGCAGACGGGCCGTGAGGAATCCGTTGAATAATCCGCAGCAGGTTCCCGTCAGACAGCCGACGAGCAGCACGACGGCGGGGGCGATGCCGGGACATTCCTTCAGCAAGGTCGCGCCGAGCATGCCGCCGAGCGCCATGACCGAACCGACGGAGAGATCTATGCCGCCGGTGAGCATGATCGGCATCATTCCGGCGGCCATTATCCCCAGCACTGCCGTCTCTTTCAGGAGGTCGGTCAGGTTCTCGCCGGTCAGGAAGATTCCGCCGCTACGGAACTGTATCCAGCAAACCACTGGAAGCATGGCGGCGACCAGCGCCAGGTCGCGCAGGATTCCCCCGTTGATATTACGAAACCTTTTCATACCGGCATCGCCGCCTTCAGTATTGTTTTCTGCGAGAGCGAACCGTCGTTGTCGAAGACCGCCGACACGACGCCGTCGCGCATGACGGCCACAGTGTCTGACATGCCAAGCACCTCGGAAAGTTCGGAGGAAACCATGATGACGCCGAACCCCCGGGCGGCGAAGCTGGAGATCATCTCGTATATCTGCGACTTCGCGCCCACGTCGACGCCCTTGGTCGGTTCGTCGAGGATCAGCACCTCGAGATCGGAATTCCGGATTTTTGCGAAGACCACCTTCTGCTGGTTCCCCCCGGAAAGCGAACGCACGGAGTCGAAGATGCTCTTCGCCTTCACCCCGACCGCAGAAGCGAGTTCCGCCGACCTGATCCGCTCCTTCGTCTGCGATATGAATGATGCGCGCGTGAACCGCCGCAGTTCGCCGATGGAGATGTTCTCGCCGATGCCCCATTCCGGCAGCAGCCCCTCCGCGAGACGGTTCTCCGGCAGATACCCGATTCCGGCGTCCATTGCATCACGCGCGCAGGAGATGCGCAGCCTCCTGCCGTTGAGGAACACGTCGCCCCGATCGGCCCTGTCGATGCCGAATACGCAGCGCATGACTTCGGTCCGTCCCGCACCTACCAGCCCTGCGAGTCCGAGTATCTCCCCGCGTCGAAGCGTCAGCGAAACATCCTTGAAATAACCGGCGCGGGTGAATCCGTCGATGCGAAGGAGTTCCTCCCCGATGCGACGCGTCCTTCTGGGATACACGGTGTCCATCCTGCGTCCCGCCATCGCGGTGAGGAGTTCCGACTCGCCGATTCCGGCGGTGTCCCATGTGCCTACGCATTCCCCGTCGCGAAGGACGGTAATGCGGTCCGTGAGCGCCCGGATGTCCTCCAGCCGATGCGAGACGAATATTATGGAGCATCCGTCCGCTCTCAGGCGCCGCACTATGTCATACAGCTCCATGCTCTCCCTCCAGGACAGAGCTGCCGTTGGTTCGTCCATGATGAGTATCCTGGATTGCGCGGAAAGCGCCTTGGCGATTTCCACCACCTGCCGTTCCCCCGGAGTCAGGTCTCCCATTGGACGGCGCGGGTCGATGGAGCATCCCAGGCGGCGGAGCAGTTCTTCCGCCCTGGCATGCATGGCCCGCCAGTTCAGCAATCCAAGAGCCGTGGTAACGCCATGTCCGGCGAAGATGTTTTCGGTCACGTTGAGATGGAGAAACGCCGCGCCGTTCTGGTAGATAGCGGAAATGCTCCTACGCCTGGCGTCGTTAACGCTTCGGAAGAAAACCTTCTCGCCGTCAAGGAAAATTTCCCCGCCGTCCGGTCTCGACACGCCGGTGAGTATGTCGATGAGTGTTGACTTCCCCGCGCCGTTCGCACCCATGAGGGCGTGTATCTCGCCGCGTCGCAGACGGAAGTCGACATCCTTGAGCGCGGAAGCTCCAGAGAAAGTCTTGCATATGCCGCGCGCCTCGAGCACATAGTCCCCGGCCGAACCGGACGGATTTGTTTTTTGATATGCGACGGAGACGGACATGACGGGAACTAGAGTTTCGTCTGCCACTCGTCGATGTTGGAGCTGTCGAAACGGAACGGTTCGTCGAGAACGACCTCCGTGCCGCCGTCGGTCGCAGGAACGATGGTCCGTTCGCCGAATGGACCGGCGGAAAATTTCTCGCCGGCCGTGCCGGAAATCCTTCCGTCGACCACGGCGGCCAACACGTGGGCGGAAAGCCTTCCCTGGGCAATTGGATTCCACAGATACATCCAGGGGCATACTCCGGACTTGATGAACGGAGCCATCTCCGACGGCAGTCCGAGGCCCGTCAACTTGACCTGGGACTGCTTGTCCTGCAGCACCTTGCCGGCGGCCAGCATGCCGATGGTCGTCGGAGAGATGATTATCTTGATGCGCTGGTCCTTCAACAAGGCAAGCGCCTCTGATGTGGACTTGATCGGCTCGTCATCTCCATAGGCCACCTTGATCAACGGCGTACCACGGTATTTGACCGGATTCTCCTCGAGTTCGCGCCGCATCCAGTATATCCATTCGTTCTGGATCGTCGTCTGGGGAGTGGCGCTCAGGATAGCGATACCGCCTTCCCCGTTGACCATCTCATGCGCCGCGCGGATAAGCGTCCGCCCGACGGTTTCGCACTCGGCGGCCTGGACGTGGACGATCCGGGCATCCTTATGCACGGCGGAATCCGCGGAAATGACCTTTATGCCGCGCTTGCTCACCGAGTTAAGCGCGGGGCGCAGCGCATCCGGATCGTTGGCGTCGACGACCATTCCCGCGACATTTTGAGCCGCGAGTTGTCTCACGATGGCAATCTGACTTTCAACCGTGCACACGTCGGATCCGCGGTACAGCGGTTCGACGCCGATCTCGCGGCATCCTTGCTCGAACCCCTCCTGGAAAAGCTTCATGTAAAGGATGTTCTCGCATTTGGGCACGAAGACGAAGACCTTGCGGCTGGATTTCCCCTTGGAGCAACCGGAGGATACCAGCGAGACAATGCAAAACACGGCGGCCAGAAACAGCGACAGGAAGATTTTTGTTTTCATGATTCGAACTCTCCAATTTTTGGCATTGACGGCATACGTTAAGGTATACTATTGCACCACGGGCGGCGATTGCAAGTTCCGGCGTCCTAAAACCTGTCTATCAGCGGGAAGTAGATTCCGCCGGTGCGTTCGAAGAAGCGCCTCCCGTCAAGGTCCAGCACCATGGGGCCGTGGAAAAATATGTCGGCCGGCTCCAGCTCCGCGAGAAACGCTATCCTCTCCCAGAACGGGGAACCTTCCGGGAGCAGGAATACCGTGCCTCCGTCCTTCCGCGGCAACGAGAGCAGGAAATCGTCGAGCTCCGGAGCCGCCGGATC
>JAKSOH010000075.1 GCA_024405675.1 Victivallaceae bacterium | reverse complement strand
TAACAAGTATCATCCTTAATGGTAATGTGTACATGGAAATGACATTTCTGCGCAACTTCTTCAGACTCGACCCGCAGAAACTGCCGCCGGGGAGGAAAGGCGACGAGTTACTGGCGGCGTTCCCGTTCGGCGTCGTCAAGACCTCGCGTCCGCGTGTGCTGACACCTAAGATATTCTTGGACGGAACGTTTGTCGACGGGGCGCTCGCCCTGTCGGTGGACTACGTCTACAATGCCGGCGGCCTTTCCATTGGCATGCCAAGCCAGTCAGGCTCGCTGCTGGTCGGCGCGAAGCGGGCCTGGAAGCGGGATGTCGAACTGGAGAATGGATTCGAGACGGCGCTCGACCTCTTCGGTTTCGCCGTCTCCGACAACAGCGCGCTGCTGCCGAAGGACGATACGATGTTGAGTCCCGGGATTTTTCTCGACGAGACGCTTCCGCAGCTGGCCAGGACCTATCCGCAGCTGGTGCTGGGGGCATCGCTGGGCCGGATTTCCGGCGGAGGATCAGGGCTTCCGGAGCTTCCTTTCCATTGCAAGTTCGTGGAAGGTGACGAGGAGAAGTCGACGATATCATATTCCTTCGGCGGTCTCGTTCCGGAAATCGCCTGGAACCAGGTGGCGGAGGCGGCGGAGAACCATTCTCCATTCATCTCCGGTCCGTCCGGTCCCGTCCGGATAGGGGAATCTCTGGGCAGGTTGATGCGCGCGCTACCGTCGGCGTTGAGCGCCGTCGACCCGACGCGCGGAACGTTCGACCTGCCTAGGTGTTCATCGGGGTACTATCTCAAACTCGCCGGCGATGTGCAGGGGGCGGCGGTGCCGGAATTGTTTTCAGGGCTGCCGCCGTCGATGTCAACGCCGTCGGCATCGGATTTCGAAATGACCGGAACCTTGCGCAAGTACCAGTCGGATGGGGTGGCATTCATGCAGTGGATGACCGACCGCGGGCTCGGTGTGCTGCTGGCGGACGAGATGGGACTGGGAAAGACGGTGCAGGTGCTGGCGCTCATCGCATCCCGCCGTCGCCGCAACGATCCGCCGGTTTTGGTGCTCTGTCCGACATCGCTCATCGCCAACTGGGAGCGGGAGACGGCGCGCTTCGTGCCGGGACTGCGCGTCTCCGCGCCAATCGGACGGGAACGTTCGAAGGACATCGCGGACGTCGGGAGCTATGACATGCTGGTCATGTCGTATGCGGCGGCGAGGAACAGCACGGCGGCCTTGTCGGCGGTGCGGTTCAGCTACATAGTGCTCGACGAGGCCCAGCATATCAAAAATCCCGGAACGGACAACGCGCGAATCTGCAAGAACCTGTCCGGCGCGCATCGGATCGTGCTTTCCGGAACTCCGCTGGAGAATTCCCCGGAGGATTTGTGGAGCATCTTCGACTTCCTCCAGCCGGGGATGCTGGGAACGCTCGCCGGATTCCGCCGCCGTTATACCGGACTGATGGACAGCGAGGAGCTGCGCGCCGATCTCCTGGCGCGGGTGTCGCCGTTCATATTGCGCCGCACCAAGGCGCAGGTGGCGTCCGACTTGCCGGAACGCTGCGAAAGAATCGTATATTGCGACTTCGGCATCGAGCAGCGAAAGCTTTATGACAGTCTGGTGGAGGAAAGCCGGACGCGGCTGGGCGAGCTGCGCCAACGGGGGAAGCGCAACGGCGTGGACGTCCTTGCGCTGCTGATGAGAATACGCCAGCTCTGCTGCCACCCCGGACTTCTTCCGGATGGAGCTGGAAACGGCGTCCCTTCGGCCAAGACGGAACTTCTCATGGAACTCCTGCAGGAGAACATCGACAGTTCCCACAAGGTGCTGGTGTTCAGCCAGTTCCCGACGTTTCTGAGATTGCTCGTCCCGCTGCTGGACAAGGCCGGAATAAGATACGAGTACCTGGACGGCGGCACCCGCGATCGCCAGGAGCGCATCGACCGGTTCAACTCCGATCCCGGGATACCGGTGTTCCTGTTGAGTTTGAAAGCCGGCGGCACCGGCTTCAACCTGACCTCCGCGGACCGGGTGATTATCTACGACCCGTGGTGGAATCCGGCGGCGGAGCTGCAGGCGGCCGACCGCACGCACCGGATTGGCCAGACCAAGCCGGTGACCACGATGAAGCTGGTCGCCCGCGACACGATCGAGGAGCGGATACTGTCGATGCAGGATGGGAAGCTGAAGCTGTTCGAATCGCTGGTCGTATCGGGGGAGAAGCTTTCCATCGACGATATCGCGGCGCTGCTCGACGGGAAGTGTTTCAATTGACGGGCGTCCTGGCCATAATGGGGCCGACCGCCTCCGGAAAGAGCGCGCTCGCCCTGGAATGCGCGAGGCGTTTCAACGGGGAGATAGTTTCCGTCGATTCGATGCAGGTCTATCGCGGTCTTGAAATCGGTACGTCGCAGCCGACGGCAGCGGAGAGGCGGGAGATACCGCATCACCTCGTCGGATTCATGAATTTCTCGGAGCGTCTGGACGTGCACGGATTTTGCGAACTAGCCGACAAGGCGATTTTTGACATCGCATCCAGGGGAAGGCTTCCGATACTCGCCGGGGGCACGGGATTCTATTTCAAAAGTCTTTTCCGCGGGCTGGACGACCTGCCTGCCGACCGTGAACTCAGGACCGAACTAGATGCGATGTATGACAGCGACGAAGGGGAGCCTGCGCTGGTGGAGCGTCTGCGGTCGCTGGATCCGGCGGCCTGCGAGAGGTGGCGCAAATGCCGCCGGAAGATGATACGAGCGCTGGAGGTCAGGCTAATCAGCGGCCGTTCGATGCTCGATCTTCAAACGGGGACGGCGGACGCGCTGAGATACGATGTCGCCGGATATGTCATAGAGCATGATCCCGATGTCTTGCGCGAGAGGATCTCCCTGCGGACGCATGAGATGCTGGCATCCGGATGGGAGGAGGAGGCCCGAACGGCCCTGTCGAACGGATTGCTCGAATCGCCGACGGCGTGGCAGGCGCTGGGATATCGGCAGCTGGCCGATTATCTGGCCGGAAAGACCGACCGCGACGGAATGATTTCCGGCATAGTGACTTCCACCGCCGGTTTCGCCAGACGGCAACGCACCTGGTTCAGACATCAGCATCCGGAATGCGCCAGACTTCCGTGGACGAAGTCCGCGGCCGAGACAATCGCCCGCGATTTGAAGACGCGCGCATTTCCGTGTACATTAACCACCTAGTTGTAGCGATGGGTGCGCCGGTCGCGCGCCTGGATGAAGGCGGCAAGATCGCCGTGGAATTCGGTCGCTATCAGCGCTTCGAAAGCGGTTCGGAGCCCTGATACCGGGATTCCGCGATGGTTCCGCCGGTCCGACGAGGATCAGTTTCCTTCCGCAATGGACATCGCCTTGAAAATCAGCATGGAACGAAAGGAAAAGTTTATGGCTGAAGAAAAGATTGTATTCGATTTCGACGGAAGCCGCACCATGGAGATTTCGACCGGCAAGGTCGCGAAACTCGCCAACGGCGCGTGCATTGTCCGCCAGGGTGACACGATGGTTCTGGTCACCGCCTGCAGCGGCGCCCCCAGGGAGGGGACGGATTTCTTCCCGCTCCAGGTCGACTATCGCGAGAAGTACAGCGCCGCGGGCCGGTTTCCTGGCGGATACATCAAGCGCGAAGGCAAGCCGTCCACGCATGAAATCCTGACCTGCAGGATGATCGACCGGCCGATCCGACCGCTCTTCCCGAACGGTTTCTTCGACGAAGTCCAGATTCTCTGCACGCTGCTCTCCGTCGACGGCGTCAACGAGCCGGACGTGCTGGCCATGGTCGGAGCGAGCGCCAGCCTGATGCTTTCCGATCTGCCGTTCCAGGGCCCGATCGGCGCGGTGCGCGTCGGCCTGGTCGACGGCGAATATGTCATCAACCCGACCCGCGAGCAGATGGCAAAGAGCAAGCTCGAACTCATCTACGCCGGCAGCCCGGACAAGGTCATCATGATCGAGGGCGAGGCCGAGTTCGTCACCGAACAGCAGATGAAGGAAGCCATGTACGCGGCCAACGAGGCCATCAAGAAGCAGTGCGCCGCACAGCTCGAACTGGCGGCCAAGGCCGGACGTCCGAAGAAGGAGTACAAGCTCTATCCGGTTCCCGCGGAGCTCCAGAAGCGCCTCGAGGCGTTCTGCGCTTCCCGCATGGAAGCCGTCTGCACCATCCCCGGCAAGGAGGATCGCCAGAAGGCCCAGGACGAGCTGCGCGAGGAGATGCGCAACGCGCTCCGCGCCGATTTCGCCGACATGGACGACGCCTCGTTCGCCCTCGAGACGGCGAAGGGATTCGACGACTTCGTCCGCACGGTGACCCGCAGCGTCATCCTGAGCAAGCAGTTCCGTCCCGACGGCCGCAGCATCACCGACATCCGTCCGCTGTCCGCCGAAGTCGGAGTGCTGCCGGTGGTCCATGGCAGCGGCCTCTTCACCCGCGGAGAGACCCAGGCGCTCGTCATCGCCACGCTCGGCAACGACAAGGACGCCCAGGAGTACGACGATCTCAACAGCCCGACCGGCAACGGGGTCAAGCGCTTCTATCTGCACTACAACTTCCCGCCGTTCACCGTCGGCGAGGTCGGCCGCATGGCCGGCCCGGGACGCCGCGAGATCGGCCACGGCAACCTGGCCGAGCGTTCGGTGTCCAAGGTTATTCCAAAGGACTTCCCGTACGTCATCCGCTGCGTCTCCGAAATCATGAGCTCCAACGGCAGCACCTCGATGGCCAGCGTCTGCGGCGCGACCCTTGCGCTGATGGATGCCGGAGTGCCGATCACCGCCCCGGTCGCGGGAATTTCCTGCGGACTGGTGACAGGTGAGAACGGCGAACGTCTTCTGCTCACCGATATCATCGGCGCCGAGGACCATTTCGGCGACATGGACTTCAAGGTCTGCGGAACTCGCGAGGGAATCACAGGATTCCAGCTCGACCTCAAGCTTCCGGGCATTCCGATCGATCTGCTCTGCGAGGGAATGGAACGCGACCGCATCGCCCGCCTGAAGATTCTCGATGTCATCGAGGCCTGCATTCCGGCGCCGCGCGCCGAGCTCAGCGCCCGCGCCCCGCGCCTTGAAATCGTCAAGATCAATCCGGAAAAGATCGGCGCCCTCATCGGTCCCGGCGGAAAGAACATCCGTTCCATCACGGAGGAGACCGGAGCCAGCATCGACGTCGCCGAGGACGGCAGCGTGAAAATCATGGCCGCCAACAAGGAGCAGCTCGACGCCGCCAAGGAGCGCGTGGTGGGCAGCACCGCGGAGGCCGAGATCGGCAAGATCTACAAGGGCAAGGTCGTCACCATCCGCGACTTCGGCGCATTTGTCAACATTCTGCCGGGAATCGACGGTTTGCTGCACATTTCCGAGATGGCGGACTACCGCGTCGGCAAGGTCACGGACATCTGCAACGAGGGTGACTTCGTGACCGTCAAGGTCATCGACATCGACCAGTCGGGCAAGATCAGGCTGAGCCGCAAGGCCGCGCTGAAGGAACTCGACAAGTAAGTTAATCAATGCAACGGTGCCGTTCCTATGTGGGATGCGGCGCCGTTTTTATGTCCGCGCAAGCATGGTGTTTTTATGGGAGTTTTTTGAAATACCGTCAAAAACAGGTGGACATGCGAAATAAACCGTTATATAATAACGTCTCGCAGGGGCATGCCCCGCGTGCGTGAGTCGGGTGTGAAGCAAAAGAAGAGGAGGGCATCGACATGGAAGACTATGAAATCGACGAAATCATCGAGAAGATCAAGGAATTCTGCGTCAAGCACAAGACGCTCATTCTGCTGACCGGCGGAACCATCCTGACGTTTTTCTTCGGCAAGGTTCTGGCGCGTCTCGCCGTTTGCGCGGGCGTTACCTATCTTGTCATCAGGCTTGCCGGAAAGTACATCAGAATTCCGCTCACCGGAGAAGATGGAATCTGGAAGTAGGCCTGACTTTCGATTTCAATGCCGCACCGTGCGTTTCATGTCGCACCGGTGCGGTTTTCGTTTCTAGTTCAGCATTTCAATGACTGCGGCGCGAATCTTTCCCAATTTGGAATCCATCCCCCAGCCGATCGAGTTTTTCGCAACGTAATACACGGCAAATGCGTTGACAAGAACGCATACCCAGAATATCGCCTGGAACGACGGCTTGCCATGCTTGTGGTCGAACATCTGCTGGGCGACGACGGCCCCGGGCCATCCGCATAAAAGTTCCCAGATGTGCAGCCGGCGCTCCGGAATGCGCCACAGATGTCCGGAGGCGCGGAACTTGTCCTCGGCGTAGACGATTATCGCCACCAGGCTGTTGAGAACGAAGGCAGACGCAATTCCCAAGGTCAGGCTGCTTGATCCGACGGCGACGGCCCCGGGCACGACGACGCCCAGCGGCCAGCATCCGGCCAAAAAACCTGCCAGACGATGTCCTGCACCGCGTGGCACTGGAGGTCTGGGGGGACGTTTGTCCCGACTGGCCTTGTGCCATGTGCCGTTGCGCGGATTGCCCCGCGTTCTGTCCGGTTTCTTAAAGGTTCTTGGCAATGTATTCGATCGCATTGCGGAAGAACACCACGCCATCGCCTTCCTCCTGGGCGCCGGAACGCGTCCAGTCCGGGGCATTGTATGGCGACAGGAACGCCTCCGGGTGCGGCATCAAGCCGAACACGCGTCCGGTGGGGTCGCATATTCCGGCGATGGACCTAAGCGATCCGTTGGGCAACTCCGGGAACTCGGTGGCCGGATTGCCGTTCGCATCGGCGTACTTCAAGGCGACCAGATGGCGTTTTTCAAGTTCGTCCAGCACGGCATCGTCGGCGACGAACTTGCCTTCGCCGTGGCGGAGCGGAAGACGGACCGTGTCGATTCCGCGAGTGAACACGCACGGGCTTTGTGCATCGGCCTTGAGACGGCACCAGTCGTCGCGGAATACTCCGGAATCGTTGTGGGCGAGGGCGACGGTCTGGGTGAAGTAGTCACCGTCCAACGCCGGAACCATGCCGAGCCGGGTCAGCGTCTGGAATCCGTTGCAAATTCCGATCACGAGCTTGCCGTCGGCGACGAATTTGCCGAGTTGCTCGTGCAGGCGCATCTTGACGCGGTTGGCGAAGACCGTTCCGGAGCCGAGGTGGTCTCCAAATGAGAAACCACCAATGAAGCAGAGAAGCTGGAACCGCCCGAGATCGCTCTGGGGGCCGAGGTCGTTGAGATGTATGAGCTCCGGAGTCATTCCGACCAGCTTGCAGGCGGCGGAGCCGGCAACGTCGCCGCTCTCACGGATGGGG
>JAKSOH010000074.1 GCA_024405675.1 Victivallaceae bacterium | reverse complement strand
TTATCGCCATGACACAGACCGGACTCGACAAGTTCGGACATGTGCTCGGCGACAACGGCATTCTGGTATATGACAAGTCCACCATGGCCGAGCCCAAGGTCAAGCCGACCCAGAAGGTCTACGGTCTCGACGCGCTCGCCATCGCCAACTCCGTTGGGAACTCGAAGTGCGCCAACTCCGTGATTCTCGGTGCGCTTTCCGTTATCCTGGAGAAGGAGGGCATGGACGAATCCGAAATGAAGATGTTCGACGCCGCATACGAAAGCGCTATCACCGAGAACTTCGCCAAGAAGCCCGCGGTGCTGAAGCAGAATTTTGACGCCTATGCGGCAGGTAAGAAAGTGTTCAAGTAACAAAGTCCCCAAAAAAGGAGAATCGAAAATGGCAAGACCTAGATCCGCAAAGAAGTCGCCTAAGGTTGTCGAGAGCAAGAGAATCCCGTCGACCAAGAGGCATCCGCAAGATTTCATCTACAGGGGAGAGGCAGGCCACGAGGTCTTCGTCGCCGGATCTTTCAACAACTGGGATCCGACCGCCAAGAAGCTCGAGTACAAGGAGGCCAAGGGCTACTATCTCGGCCGTCTCATGATGGAGAGCGGACGTTACAGCTACAAGCTCGTAATCGACGGCCAGTGGATTCTCGATCCCGAGAACGACAATCTCGAGCCGAACGAGTTCGGTTCGATGAACAACATTCTCGTCATCGAGGACTAGTCCAGGCGAAAAATGCTTCTCGCGGCCGTGGTTGTCCCTTTCGGGGACGACGCGGCCGGACAATTGGAACGTAACAAAAATTAGGATTGCTTTTTTATCATGGGTCTTCAGCTTTTCAACGTCTCTCCGCGTATACCGAAGGAGATCAAGTTTCTTGAAACAATCGCCGACAACATCTGGTGGTGCTGGGACAAGGAGGCCATTCAGCTCTTCGTCCGCATCGACCCGACTCTCTGGCGCCAGGTTTCCGGATGCGCCAAGGAATTCCTGCGCAAGGTTCCCCAGTCGCGACTGGAGGAGCTCGCGGAGGATTCTCTCTATGTGGAGCAGCTCGAGCAAGTCAAGGCGAGGTTTCTTGCGGAGACGGAGGGCGTTCTCGATTTCTCCAAGCGCAAGATCGCCTATTTCTCGTTGGAATTCGGAATCCATGAAAGCATCCGCATCTTCTCCGGCGGTCTCGGCGTTCTCGCCGGCGACCACCTGAAGGCGGCCAGCGATCTCAATCTGCCGCTTGTCGCCGTCGGTTTGCTCTACCGCCAGGGATATTTCCGTCAGGTGCTCGACCGCACCGGCTGGCAGATCGAACGTTATCCGATCGCCGAACTGCATGACTTGCCGATCGTCCGCGGCCGCGACAAGGACGGCAACGAGCTCACCATCAGCATCCGCCTCAAGGACCGCGAGCTCTTCGCCGCGGTGTGGGTGATGAAGGTCGGCAACATCCCGCTCGTGCTGCTCGACACCGAGCTCCCGCAGAATCCCCCGGATCTCCGCGAGGTCTCGTGGCGTCTCTACGGCGGCGACAAGACCATGCGTCTCCATCAGGAGCTGCTCCTGGGCATCGGCGGTGTCAGGGCGCTGCTCGCCCTGGGATGCGATCCTGCCGTCTGCCACATGAACGAGGGACACGCCGGATTCCTGTCGCTCGCCAGGATTTCCCATCTGGTCAACGACTGCGGATACGAGCCGAATCTCGCGCTCGAGACCGTGTGGCGGTCCAACGTATTCACCACGCACACCCCGGTTCCGGCCGGCAACGAGGTCTTTGACATCAATCTCGTGCGCCCCTATCTCGCTCCCTATGCGGAGGAGACGCACTTCGACCTCAACCGCATCGTCGATTGGGGCATCCCCTACCACGATCGCGGCAAGACCGGCGAGATGTCCATGACCGTCCTCGGACTGCGCATGGCTGCAAACTACAGCAATGGCGTCAGCAAGCTGCACGGCGAGGTCGCCCGCAACATGTGGAAGCACCTCTGGCCTGGACGTAACGTCATGGAAGTGCCGATTCGCCATGTCACCAACGGCGTGCATGTGGCGTCGTGGATTTCCCGCCGCCACTGGAATCTCTTCGACAGCTACCTCAAGTCCGACTGGGCGATGAATCCGGACGAGGCGACGCTGCGCCGCGGAATGGACCGTATTCCCGACGAGATGCTCTGGGGCACCCACGAGCTCTGCCGTCAGTCGCTCATCCGCAACATACGCCGGTGGGCGGAGAACAATTTCAACTATCTCCTGGATGGCGAGACCGTGTCGGCGCAGGCGACGAAGGAATCTCTGCGTTCCGACGTCCTCACCATCGGCTTCGCCAGGCGGTTCGCCACCTACAAGCGCGGCACGCTGCTGTTGCGCGAGAAGGAGCGTCTGCTCGCATTGCTGCGCAACAACGAGCGTCCCGTCCAGTTCGTGTTCGCCGGAAAGGCCCACCCGGCCGACAACGGCGGCAAGCAGCTCATCAAGGACCTCATCCAGTTCACGCAGCGCGAGCACATCCAGCATCGACTGATTTTCCTCGAGAACTACGACATCGGCATGGCCCGTTCGCTCGTGCACGGCGTCGACGTGTGGCTGAACACCCCGAAGCGTCCGCAGGAGGCCAGCGGCACCAGCGGCATGAAGGCGGCCATCAACGGCGTCATCAACTGCAGCATTCTCGACGGATGGTGGGCCGAGGCCTACAACGGCATCAACGGCTGGGCGATCGACAGCAGCGAGGACTACACGGACGACGAAGACCGCGACACCTACGAGTGCCACCAGCTCTTCAACTTGATCGAAAAGGAGATAATCCCCTGCTTCTACGAGCGTCACAACGGCGACCTGCCGTTGCGTTGGATAAAGATGATGCGCGAGTCCATCATCACCGGACTCGGACAGTTCTCCAGTGTGCGCATGGTCCAGGACTACGACAGGATGTTCTACCGCCCGGCAGCCGAGGCCTACGCCAATCTCACCGCGAATGACGCCGCCCTGGCCAAGAAGCTCGTGCAGGAAAAGCAGCTGCTGGTCGACAACTTCGTCGGCAACAAGGTCCGCATCGCGCCGCCGAAGGTGCAGAGCGTCGAAGGGCTGCATGTCGGCGACAAATTCGACGTCAGCGTCGTCGTTTCGCTCGGCGGCCTGACTCCGGAGCAGGTGGAGGTCGACGCCTATCTCGGCGCGGTGGACGCGCACAACGAGATCGTGCGGAGCATCTCGGCGCCGATGAAGCTGGAGAAATCGCTGGGCAACAGCGAATATCTCTACCAGACCAAGATCGAGTGCGGCATGTCCGGGCGCTTCGGAATCACCGCACGCGTCAAGGCCGCCGGCAGCGACTGGGACCAGAGTGTGCCGGGATTCATGAAGTACGCGGATTGACAACATTAACGCCCCGCGCGGGGTAGATGACGGAGGTTGTGTATGGCTGTGGCAACTTTTAGGAAGGATTCGCCAAGGGTTCTCGTGGTAACGCCCGAGATCACCTATCTGCCGGAGGAACTGGGCAAGAAGCTCCATGTTCCGAACAAGGAGGGCAATACCAGCAACCTGCACGCCAAGGCGGGTGGCATGGCCGATGTTTCGGCAACGCTCGTCTCCGCACTTTGCCGCGCCGGTGCCGACATCCACGTCGCGCTTCCCCACTACAGGAGGATGTTCCATGTGGATATCGGCAACCTCATAAGTTCCGAGCTCAAGACCTACATGGGAGCCATGCACGGCTCGCGCATCCACCTGGCGGAGGACCGGATATTCTACTACCGCGATTCCGTCTACAGCGGGTATAGCGACGACAGCTCCCGCCAGGCGATGGCATTCCAGCGAGAAGTCATCAACAACATCATACCGGACGTCAAGCCCGACCTCATCCACTGCAACGACTGGATGACCGGACTGGTTCCGGCGGCGGCGCGGCGCATGGGGATTCCGTGCCTGATCACCGTCCATAACATCCATACGCAGACCTGCACGCTCGACGCGGTCGAGGACCGCGGCATCGACGCGGCCGCGTTCTGGAGCAATCTCTATTACTCGAGACAGCCGTACAACTACGAGGAATCGCGGTCCAACAACCCGATCGACCTCATGGCCAGCGGCATCTTCGCCAGCCACTTCATCAACACCGTCAGCCCGACGTTCCTCAGGGAAATCGTCGACGGCTACCATTCGTTCGTTCCGGACGGCATCCGCCACGAGATCGCCGGCAAGTATTACGCCGACTGCGCGACGGGAATCCTGAACAGCCCGGATCCCAGCTACAATCCGGAGACCGACAAGTCGCTGGAGGTGCGCTACAACGCCGCCGACCAGTATCGCGGCAAGCAGGCGAACAAGATCGCCTTCCAGTCGCGTACGGGACTCGCCGTCGACCAGAACGCACCCATCTTCTTCTGGCCGCACCGGCTGGATCCGAACCAGAAGGGCTGCCAGTTGCTCTCCGACATCCTCTACAATGTCATCGACCGCTACTACGGCGACAACCTGCAGATCGCAATCGTCGCCGACGGACCGTACCAGAAGGTGTTCCGCGACATCGTCGCCTACCACAACTTCTACGACCGCGTCGCCGTCTGCGACTTCAACGAGGACATGTCGCGCCTTGGATTCGCGGCCGCCGATTTCATGCTGATGCCGTCCAAGTTCGAGCCCTGCGGCCTTCCGCAGATGATCAGCCAGTACTACGGATGTCTGCCGATTGTCCGCAATACCGGCGGACTCCACGACACCGTGGAGGAGATGTCCGACGATTGCACCACCGGCAACGGATTCCTCTTCAACGACTACGACGACGGCGGTCTCTTCTGGGGTATCGACTCGGCCATGCGGTTCTTCCGCCGGCCGGCCGCGGTGCGCGACAATGCGGCATCGCGCGGCCTGCGTGCCGCCACGAGGCGCGTCCACTACGACGTCACTGCCCACGCGCACCTGCGCATCTCCGAGAAAATGCTCGCAAGGCCGCTTGTGCGGGACTATTCGGAAAACCACTAGTTCAGCGCCGCAATGAGACGCAGTCCGTTTGCCCGACTGGACAACGCACCGGAACCATTCGGCTCCGATCCCTGGCTGGCGCCATATCGGGACCATCTTGCCTGGCGCGCGTCCCAGGTGGCCGACACCGAGAAGCGCCTGACCGGCGGCAAGGTGTCGCTATGCGATTTCGCTTCGGCCCACGAGTTCTTCGGGCTGCATCGCGTCAAGGACGGCTGGGTGTTCCGCGAATGGGCGCCCAATGCTACGCGCATCTATCTCGTCGGTGATTTCTCCCAGTGGAAGGAACAGCCCGAGTTCGAACTCCATTCGATCGGCGACGGCAACTGGGAGCTCTCCGTTACGGAAAAGAGCATTTCCCACGGCATGCACTACATGATGCACGTCGAGTGGGACGGAGGAAAGGGCGAACGCGTTCCCGCCTACGCCAGATACGTCGTCCAGGATCCGGACACCAATCAGTTCTCGGCCGTGGTTTGGAATCCGGAGCACCCCTACGTGTTTCGAAATCCGTCACCGGCGCGTCCGGAGGCCATGCTGGTCTACGAGACTCATGTCGGCATGGCCCAGGAGGAGGCCAAGGTTGGAACTTTCGAGGAGTTCCGTACCAAGACGCTGCCGAGGATCGCCGCCTCCGGATACAACACGATACAGCTGATGGCGGTAATGAGCCATCCCTACTACGGCAGCTTCGGCTACCACGTCGCCAACTTCTTCTCCATCTCCGGACGCTTCGGCACGCCGGACGAGTTCAAGGCCCTGGTCGACGAGGCGCATCGCCTGGGATTGCGCGTCATCATGGACATCGTCCACTCGCATGCGGTCAAGAACGAGACCGAGGGCATCGCGAAGATCGACGGCACGCGCCACGCCTATTTCCACGGCGGGGATCGCGGACTGCACCGCACCTGGGATTCGCTTTGCTTCGACTATGGCAAGACCGAGGTGCTGCATTTCCTTTTGTCCAACTGCCGATACTATCTCGACGAATACCATCTCGACGGATTCCGCTTCGACGGAGTCACGAGCATGCTCTATTTCCACCATGGAATCGGCAAGGCCTTCAGCGGATACGCCGATTACTTCGGTCCGGATGTCGATGAAGACGCCGTCGTCTACCTGTCGCTGGCCAACCGCGTCATCCACGCCGTGCGGCCAGACGCGGTCAGCGTCGCGGAGGACGTCAGCGGTATGCCCGGCCTGGCGGCACCGTCGGAGCAGGGTGGCATCGGTTTCGATTACCGCATGGCCATGGGCGTCACCGACATGTGGTTCAAGATGTTCGACAAGCGCGACGAGGACTGGAGCATGTTCGGAGTCTTCTGCGAACTCACGAACCGCCGTGCCGACGAGAGATCGATAAGCTACGTGGAATGCCACGATCAGGCCATCGTCGGAGGAAAGACCGCGATGTTCACGCTGGCCGACCGGGCCATGTACGACGCGATGGACACCAGATCGTCCGATCCGATGGTGGACAGGGCGGTGGCGCTGCACAAGATGATCCGCCTGGCTACAGCGGCGGCCGCCGGGCACGGATATCTCAATTTCATGGGCAACGCGTGCGGCCATCCGGAATGGATTGACTTCCCGCGCGCCGACAACGGCTGGTCGTACGACCACGCCAGGCGCATCTGGAGCATTTCGGACGATCCAGGGCTCCGCTACATCGGATTGCGCGACTTCGACCGCGCCATGCTTTCCATTGTTTCCCGCAAGCCGGGATTCTATGCGACGCGCGTCCAGACCCTGCGCATCGATGAGATGGCCAAGGTCATCGTCTTCGAACGCGACGGACTCTTCTTTTGTTTCAATTTCAACTGCAACGCCTCGTATCCAGACTACGAGTTCGAGACGCGACGCGGATGCTACCATGCCGTGCTCGACACCGATTCGACCGTGTTCGGCGGATTCGGCCGCCGTTCGTCCGAACTCGAATGGACCACGGAACGACGCATCAGCGGCGACTTCTTGAAGATATACCTGCCTTGCCGAACCGCGATCGTGCTGGAACGCCGGCCGCTGCCGGAAAACTAGAGAAGAAGGAAACGAAACATGAAGAAAGCATTTTGGATGTTGTCATTCGCAGTCGCGATGCTCTGCGGCTGCGCAACGACCGCGCCTGCGACTCCGGTTGTCTCCGCCGCGTTGCTCGGCGGTGATATGGTCTCGGCATTGAAGTCCGGCAATCGCGAGGAGTTCTCGAAACATCTTGCGCCGGAGCTCAAGGAGCAGATGACAAAGGCGGCGGTCGAGCTCATGAAATCCACTCTCGCCCAGCTGGGCGACAGCATAGACCGCGCGGAATACATCACTTCGCT
>JAKSOH010000073.1 GCA_024405675.1 Victivallaceae bacterium | reverse complement strand
CGAGAACTGCGTGTTCGAGAACCCCAACCAATACGCGCTCGTCGTCAACAACAGATGCTCTAGGATATCGGTCCCTGGATGCGAATTCAGGCGGCTCGGCGCGGGCGGCATCGCCGTACACGGGGCGAACTCGGCATGCGATCCGGAATCATACTCTGACGCGACAAGTAAAATCGTCATCACCGACAACCACGTCCACGACTGCGGACTCGTCTATCCGGAGTCGGTCGGCATACTCATAACCAACGCCTTCGGAAACCTCGTCGAGCACAACCACATCCACGATCTCAACTATTCCGGAATCTCCTGCGGCTGGAACTGGGGATCCGGCGAATCGAGCTGCCGCGAGAACCGCATCGGATTCAACCTGGTGCACGACATCGGACAAGGCGTCATGAGCGACATGGGCGGCATCTACATGCTTGGCATCCAGCCCGGGACGAGGATATACAACAATGTCATCCACCATGTCGCGGGCCGTCTCTACGGCGGATGGGGGATCTATCTCGACGCGGGATCGGCGCACATGGTGGTTGAACGCAACATCTGCCACGACAACGGCGACGACGGATTCCATCTGAACTTCGGCCGCGAGAACATTGTCCGCGACAACATCTTCGCTCTGAACAATCTCCAGCAGTTCACGATATCCGAGCTGATTCCAGACCTGCGCCATGCGAATCCGGGGACAAACCTCCGCGCACAGGCCAGCGTCTACCGCAATCTCCTGATTACGGACGGCAGACCGTTCTACAAGATGTCCTGGCCGAAATGCTTCTCCCGCGATGCGCTTTACTCGGACTCGAACTTCTACTGGAGCACCGATCCTACGGGCTTGCCCGAAGCAGCGATCAACGTCCCGCATGCGGAAGACCAAGGCAAGCCGAAGACCTACACGATGCGGCAGTGGCAAGGGTTTGGGCATGATATGAAGTCCGGCTTCGAAGACCCGCTGGTCGCCGACATCGCGAAGCGCGACTTCAGGCTGAAGCCGGATTCGCCGTTGCTGAAGGCCGGGTTCCCTGACACAGCCGAGACGATCGAGAAAGCCGGCATCAGGAAAAGGAATTGATTTATCCACGGCGAAGATTATATTAACTAGTGTAAGCCCGGCTGTGGCCGGAAAAGTTGTACAAAGTCAAGGAGAGTGAATCATGGCTGCAAAAGTTGATCCCGAGAAGTGCGCTGGTTGCGGAAGTTGCGTCGATGCCTGCCCCGTCGGTGCCATCGAGATAGTCGATGGAGTCGCGAAGGTCAACGCCGATACGTGCGTCGAGTGCGGCGCCTGCGTTTCGCAGTGCCCCGCCGAGGCGATCTCCCTCTAAAAACCACTTTTCATGGTTTTTCCTGAAAAGGCCGGAAGCGGAAAAGCTCCGGCCTTTTCGCTTGTCCGCGCCGTTCCCATCCTGGCGGTCGTCGCCGCCTGCGGGATTTACGCCTACATCCTTCGTCCTATCTGGTTCGACGAAGCCCTGACCTTCTTGGATTTCGCGCTCCTGCCGCTCGGCGACATCTTCACGAACTACCCGATTCCAAACAACCACATCCTCTACACCGCGATACTGCACTGCCATCTGGCGGTTCCGTGCCACGTTCCACCGGACATCTTCCTGCGCCTGCCGTCGGCCATCGCCGGAATGCTCATGCTGGCGACGTTGCTGACCGGATTCCGCAAGACGGGACACTTCGAACTTTTCGTCTCGCTACTGGCGGCCGTGGCGGGAACGCCGTTCCTCATCTATGCCACCGCCGTGAGAGGATACATGCTCTCGGCGTTGTTCATCGCCATCGCGATGATCCCCATGTCCGGACTGGCGTACAGCCCCTCCCCCGGACGCGCCGTCGCACTTGCCGTCGCCGGCGCCGCCGCCTGCGCCACGGTGCCAAGCTCGGCCGTGCCGCTGGCCTGCTGTGTAATCTGGTTCGCCCCGAATGACCTTGGAAACACGCGGCGTCTCGCGACCTATTTCGCCATCTCCGCATTGCCATTCATAGGGGCGTTTCTCTTCTACCTGCCAATCATGGACCAGCTCGTGGCGTGCGCCAGGCTCGGAGAAGGGGCCGATTCGATTTCGATGGCGCTGCGGGGCATCGCCGCCGGCATATTCGCCTCGTCAGGGCTACTACTGGTTCCTGCCGCCGCCGGCCTGCTGTTCCTGGACCGCAGGAAACTGGCGAAGTGCGTCGCCATCCCGGTGCTTCTCGTCGCCTTCGTCGTCCTGACGAAGAAGCCGCCCTTCCCCCGGGTGTTCCTTCCCGCGCTGCCGCTGCTGGTCGTGGCCGTTGCGGAAGGGCTGCGCCGGTGCCGCGCGAAATTCTTCCGCGGCAGGGGGAACGCGTGGATGGCGATTGCATTCCTCGCGATGGCCGCCGTGCCGCTGGCGTATCCGCGACTTGCGGAACCGCTGTCGGATTTCTCCGGAGGTCCGGAACGCGACGACTTCATCCGGCCGTTCTACATGCGCCAGGACTACGATCCGCGCGGAACGGCGAAACTGGTCATGGAATCTAATCCGGAACGCGGCGTATACATGTCATTCCGCTCGGATCCCTGGGCGACGTTATTCTACGCACAGTGCCTTGGAATGAATCCCTCGTTGTTCGGATTCGATTCTCCGGCGGGAAGGATATCAAAAGTCTGCGACGATTCGCTGGTGCTCCTGGGTCCTGGCGACGATGAAAACGAATACGCGGAACGCTTCGGCGTCATGCTGGTTCCGACCGGCGGGCGCGGACGCTCCCGGCTCTTCACTTGCCGGAACCGCGCCCTGCCACCAGCTGGATCGCGGTGACGAGAACGAGGACCAGCACCGTCTGGACCACGGCGAGCGCAGCGAGCTGGGGACTCCCCTTGTAGACGATGAACGCCCCGGCGGTCAGCGCCAGTGAAAGCAGGTGGACGACGCGTACCGCCCCGGCCCTGGAGAATCCCATCCGAACGAAACGATGGGAGATGTGGTTGTTGTCGCCGATCCAGAACGGCCGTCCGGCCCAGGTGCGGATGACGACCACCGTCAGCGTGTCGAAGAGCGGAACAGCAAGGATGAACAGCGGCATGAGTATGGACAGCCGGCTGGCGGAGCTCCCTTGCATGAAATAGGTCACGGTGGCCGCCGTCAGCGCGCAGAGATAGCCGAGGAAATGGCTTCCCGAGTCTCCCATGAATATGCGCGCAGGGGATGTGTTATAGAACCAGAATCCGGCAACCACGCCGCAGTTGAGCGCGCACAAGGCCGTTGCGAACACCTGTCCGCCCAGGGCCGTCACGACGCAGAACGCAGCCATTGCCATGGTGACGCAGCCGGCGGCGAGACCGTCCATATTGTCGAAGAAGTTGATCGAGTTCATGAGCAGCATGAACCAGAAAACGGTGACCGCCATCGAGGCGATGTCGGACTCGAACACGAAGACGTTTATCCTCACGCCGCCGCCGAGCACTGCCGCCAGGGAAATCAGAAACTGGCCGAGAAACTTGACGTGCGCCTTCATCGGACGGGCGTCGTCGACCAATCCGAGCAACATGGCTCCGGCGGCTCCGATGATTACCCACGCGGCTTGCACGGAATGGGTGCGCAGCCCGACGGCCAGATGGCTTCCGACGTACGAACCGAAGTCCGCGCAACTTCCGAACAACGCCGTCGCCCCGCCGGTCATGGCCACAGCCAGCCAGGCCATGAACATCGCAGGGCCTCCGAGCAGCGGCACGGCGTGCTCGTGGCGCTTGTGGTTGTCGGCGGGGGCGTCGACGAATCCGATGCGCGACGCGAGAAACCTGAACGCCGGGGTCAGGACCAGGGACAACCCCATGGATGCGAAGAACAACGATACGGCGAGCTTGATCATTTCGACTTTCCCTTGTTATACATGCGGCGGACTTTTTCCATCAGTACGACAGTGGCCGCCTGAGCCGCGTTGAGGCTTTCGTAATCCCCCGGCATCGGGATGGTGACATGACGGGTTCCATCCGGGAAGCAGCTGACGCCGTTGGCCTCGCCGCCGATGACGATTACCGAATGGTCGAAGAGATCGTCGCATTCGAAGCAAACCTCGCCGGAATGCGGGTCCGTCACGAAACATTTCGGATATCCAGACTTTGCGGCGGCCGAGACCAGCGACGGGAGATCGGGGAATTTCCTGAGCTTGAGTGCGAACTGAGATCCAAGTCCAGAACGCACCGCCTTGTCGCCCCACGGGTCGATGGACCCCGCGGTATACCAGAGCGAGCGGCCGCCGACAGCGCGGAACGTCCTGGCCATGGTTCCAAAGTTTCCAGGATCGCCGACTCCATCAAGCGCGAGGATGAATTCCCCCTCCGGCTCGACCGTCTCCTCCGGAGTGCGCGCCACTGCGAGGACGCCCTGGTGGTTGACGGTTTCCGAATATTCCGAGAATTCCTTCTCGGATACAATCCTCGGCATTATGTCGCCGGTGGCGCCCAGCGCGGAGAGCCCGCGTTCGGTGACCAGGAGAAATTCAACGAGACACGGCGCGTTGGCTATGAGTTCGCGGACGCTGCGCACGCCTTCGCAACGGCAGCAGCCGGACCGCCGGCGCCCTCCGCGGGTGCAGAGCGCCCGAAGCAGCGATTCCTCGCGCCGCGTCAGCGCCGCGTCGCGTTCCATGCTACTTCTTCTCTACCTTCTTTGCGGCGATGACGCTCTCCAACGCCCCGGTGCGGGCGTTCCAGAACGCGGTCGCCATGCCGGTGCCCGTGAAATGCTTGCCCAGTTCGACGAGTTCCTCGGCCTTCGCGATATCATTGCGGTCGACAGCGAGCCGGACCGCGCCATACAAGCATTCGGCGCGAACCGCAGGCGGACAGCTTCCGTCGCGGGCCAGTTTCTCGAACTCGCCAGCGGCCTTGTCCAGTCCGCCGCGCTTTTCATCCACGTAAGCAAGCATCACCTGCGAGCGCACCTTCAGGACGGCGTCGCCCGGTGCTCCGATTACCTTGGCAAGCTCGACCGCCGATTCATCGAACAGGCCATCGTCCATATACATCCTGGCCAGGCGGAACCGGGCCAGCCCGACGCCGCGGTGACGCGGATTGTCGGCTATCGCCTTCTTTACCGAGGCGATGTCGGAAGCCGAACTGAGCTCCGCGGCCGCCTTGCGGTCAACAGCGACCGACCAGCGCCACAAACCGAAACCGACGGTCACGGCCACGACCGCCGCGGCGGACCAGATCATCGCACGCTTCCAGTTTTCGGAGAACCACATCTCGAAACGCTCGGAATCGCTGAAAAGCGCCCCCTTGATCTCCGTATTGAACGAATGTTTGCTCATCTTAGCCTTGGTGGCCATTTCCGTTTCCTCCTAGTGATGGGAAAAGATTCTTTCCGGAGCGTGGAACAACGCCACGCCGAGTTCGTTCGCCCGCTTAACCACGTCGGCGTCGCGCAAGCTGCCGGCCGGAGCCACGACGGCCTTGATGCCAGCCGCGGCGGCGACCTCCACCCCATCCTCAAACGGGAAGAACCCGTCGCTGGACATCACGGCGCCATCAAGCGTGCCCGCTCCCTTGTACTTCTGGGAGAACTTGGCGACCGCCTGCTCTATCGCCCCGACGCGATCCTGCTCGCCGGTGCCGACCGACAGGGTCTGTCCGTCCTTGGCAATCACAACGCCGTTCGAACGCACACCGAGGTTTACGTACCACGAAAACAGCAGGTCTTCCAGCATCCGGTCGGTACAACCGGCCGTCGAAACCATCTTGCCGCAACGCGCATTTTCACCGGAGGCACGGACCAAGTCCTTAGCGTTGCGAAGCGAGGTCGTGAGCGGAGCCGCCACGATGAGCGAGCCGTCAGCCAGAACCTTGATCGTGTTGTGGACGGTGCTGGCATCGCCGGTGTAGCGGGGCAACCCGGACAGCGCGCCGCACTGCAACACGCGTATATGCCTGTTGAGCTTGTACTTCTCGGCGTCGAGAAACACCTCGGCCACGCCGGGGGCGAACGACGGGGCGACTACGCACTCGACGAACGTGCCCATGATCTCCTCGGCGGTCGCTACGTCCAGCTCGACGTTGAACGCCACCCCGCTGCCGAAGGCGGCGCGGGCGCCTGCGTCGCGAGCCTTCAGGTAGACGTCGCGCAACGTGTCTCCGGGGACCGCCGCGGCGGCACCGGAAGGATTGACGTGCTTCATGACCGCACAGGCCGGAACGTCAAAGAACTTGACAATGTTGAGGGCTCCGGAGACATCCTCGAGATTGGTCTGGGAAAGACCGCTCTTGCCGTTCTTGACGACCGTCATGTCGCCGATGGGACTCGGAACGACGTCGACAGGACGGTAGTACGCCGCGGGCTGGTGCGGATTGGTGCCGTACCTGAGGTCGTCGACCTTCACGTAGCGGCGTCCCATGATTTCGATGCTGCCGTCGAAGCTGCCGACGTTCTTCTCTAGATAGCTGGACCTGGAAAGTTCGATTGCCATGGTGATTCTCCCCGAAAAACAAATGTTGACGTCTATGATTATTTTCATTTAAGATAACACCGTTTGAAGTTGACGGCAACCGGAACTAACTTACTTCAAGAATACCGCACTTGGCGGCAAAGGAGGAGATTGCACATGTCGGAGAGAAGCGGATTGTTCATCACGTTCGAAGGACCGGAGGGAGCGGGGAAGAGCACCCAGGTGGCCATATTGCAGAAGCGGATGGCCGCCGCCGGCATGGACGTGCAGCTCACGCGGGAGCCCGGGGGAACACCGCTCGCGGAACGGCTCCGCGACATCATCAAGGCCTTCGCCGGTCCGGAGAAAATGCATGACGAGACAGAGCTGTTGCTCATGGAGGCCGCGCGCAGCCAGCACGTCGGCGAGCTGATCCGTCCCGCGCTCGAAGCAGGGAAGACGGTCATCTGCGATCGGTTCACCGATTCCACGCTGGCCTATCAGGGAGCGGCGCGCGGCCTGGATTCGCATCGCATCGCCATGCTCAACGAATTCGCAACCGGGGGAATCGCCCCCGACATCACGATTTTGATGGACATCGCGCCCGAGCGAGGGTTCCTGCGGACCTCGTCGCGTCGGGAGACCATCGGCGACACAGACCGATTCGAAGAGGCCGGACTCGCATTCCACCGGAGAGTCAGGAACGGATTCCTCTCGATCGCGGCCGCCGAGCCGGACCGAGTCAAGGTGGTGGACGCCGACCGTCCGGCGGAGACGATTGCAGAAGATGTTTGGAACTTGGTGAATGCCCTGCTTGTATGACGAATACCTGGCATTGCAGCCGGAAGCCGTTCGCAGCCTGGAGAACTCCAGGCGCGGCGGACACTTCGCACATGCCTTCCTGGTCCACAGTCCGGACATCGAGGCGCGGAGGGAGTTTCCGATAGTCCTCGCGCAGATCGCCGGCTGCCCGGCATCCCGCGACGGACGTCCCGACACATCGTGCGAATACTGCAGACGACTTGAAAACGGAACCTACATCGAGAGCGTGACGCTCT
>JAKSOH010000072.1 GCA_024405675.1 Victivallaceae bacterium | reverse complement strand
CGGCCAGTATCAGCAGCATTCTCTTCATCTGTACGTCCTTCAACCTTCCATGACATGCAGTCCGCGGATTTCGCTGTTTCTTATGCGCTTCATGGCCTCGAACGAATGCGGTTCGAGATAACCGTCGTTCCTGGAGCTTATTCCCTGCCGGTTCAGTTCGATGACCAGTCTGCTGCAGATGTCGTCGATTCGGTTCTCCCTGTCGTTTGCGTCGGTGAGAAGCGATTCCGTGTCCGCGGCGAGCTTTCGATTCGCTAGGTTTTCTCGCGCCGAGCGCATCATCCATTTGTAATATGGGCAATGGCGCTTTTCCAGCAGGAATAGCAACGATATGGCGTTGCGGACGAATTCGTCTAGCGCCAGCATCGCCGCGCCGCATTCGCCGCGCCTCATGCATCTTGGATAGTTGTATTGCCCGCTCTGCGCCATGATCGCGCAGCGGGCGGCGATCAACTTGAGCCGGACGTCCTCCGGCATCCCATGCAGTATCGCATCGCGGATTGCGGAAAAGTCTCCAAGTCCGTCGCGCCATACCTCCCCGGACGTCGCTTCGGCAAATGCGTAGGATGGCGTGTAAAGCCATTCGCGCCAGTGTTTAGGTGCCCGGTCCATGCCAATGTGCCGGATGTAGAAGTTTCCAATGGTCGTTACACCATGCTCCTCGTCTCCCAACCGGCTTTCCGCCTCGGTTGTTCCAAATTCGCGGGCCAGCTTTGCGTATGCCCGCGTCAGGGCGAATCCGTATTTGTCTTCGTCTTCGCTGGTCATCCATAGCGCAAATCCCGGCGCGAGATCGTGGTCGCGCGAGATGTCGTCGTCGAATCCGAGACATTCCGATCCCCGCCCGGACAATCCGACGGCCACTCGTTCGACCAATTGCGGAAAGTCGCGCTCCAGCATTGGAACGCCGTATTCCAGGTAGAGTTTTCTGGATGTCTGGAGCATCTTCATTTCTTCGCTCTTTCTCGCAGTTCCGCCGCGTCGACGAACCAGCCCAGCTCGTCGAAAGTCTCCGCGCACTTGGCGCAGGCTCTCGCATATCTGCCGTCCCGCGGAGTCGACTTGTCGTCGAGATTGTATTTCGCTTCCTCCAGCAGCCGGTCTGCCTCGATGTCCCCGCCGTCCCTGGTCGAGACGAGCTTCGCTAGTATTGTGAGCGTCATCGCCCGGTCCGGTAGGTAACTGCAGGTGTCGGCCGCCTTTCGGTACAGGGCTCCGGCTCTTTCTTCGTCTCCAAGCGCGAGATAAGCCGCTGCCATGTTGTTGTACAAGGCCGCGAACCGGTAGTCGCCGCGCTTCAGGTGATGCAGGAAACTTTTTTCCGCCCTGTTGAAGAGATCGATCGATTCCACAATCCGTCCAAAGGCGCAGTATGCCGTCCCTGCGTCTACCAATATGGTTCCGCCTGACTCTGAACATTCGATCCCAAGCTCTGCAAGAAGTTCCAGCGAGCGGTCCGCGGCGGCCAGGCCCTCGTCGGCGAGGCCGTTGTTACGGCAGAATCCGGCGAGTTCCGTACGCATCGTGAGTTCACCGGACTTGTCCCCTGTTTCTGCCGCCCTGTTTGCCCAGTACCGGAGTTTTTCTCCCAGTTCTGCAAACTTGCCCAGGTCCAACAGCCTGTCGCATTCCGCGATTATTTCAGCCACAGGTATGCCGTGGCGTCCGGTGTGGTCAGACATGTCGCTTCCTTTCCTGTTTGTCGATTCCAGGACATAAAGATACCGCGCCATGACTTGCAATGCCAATGTTCTCTTTTGCTTTGAAGAAACCGCCTTGGGTGTCTATCTTATAGCATATTTTTGAGTAGGCGTCGTGACAAGGCGCGATGCAATGGCAGTTGCAGAGAGGAGGGTGCCATGGGGATTCTTGATGATTTGAAAGATTTGGCCGATATGCTCAGACCGACTCCGCCGACTGGCGGTATAATTTCCCCGCCTTCCATCGGAGGGGTGTTCGGTGGAGGAAGATTGGGGGGCGTTGGTTCGGGCGAAAAGCGGGTAATACGAAAACTTAACAATCTAATTCCAATCGACAGATTCGAAGGTAAGTTGTGTCCTGGGGCGATTGTCTACTGCGATCTTGCCGTGGTGGCAGAGCACACCGGAATATATGTCGGAGGAGGAAAGATTGTCCACTTGAATGGCAATGGAAGAATCGAGAAAGTCAACGAGGAGGAGTTCCGCGGCAGGCTCGACGGGGCCAATCCTTCGTTTACCGTCTGTTGCGCGACCTATGCTGGAAAACTTCTATGCGACAGGGCCATAGCCGAGCGTGCGAAGTCGGCGGTCGGCGGCAGACGTGACTACAATGTCGTCCTGGACAATTGCCACCAGTTCACCTGGGGCTGTATTTCCGGTGACTTCGACAGCGGCTGTACTCTTTTCTGTCTTTTGGAGAACAAGCTT
The DNA here is from genome assembly GCA_024405675.1 of Victivallaceae bacterium. GTDB lineage: Bacteria > Verrucomicrobiota > Lentisphaeria > Victivallales > Victivallaceae > UBA1784. The sequence goes on along the minus strand of JAKSOH010000072.1, from coordinate 5,054 downwards.
TGTACTCATTTCAACGTTCCGGATATCGATTGGAAACCGGTGAGCATCTAGCCCCGGCCGCCGGACATTGTTGGCTGAAATCAGGTTTGATTGAGTCCGCGTGGTTCGTTGATTCGGAGTGCCGTCAAGTGTAGCTTATAGGCATGTAATGCGCTTTTATCGCGCGCACGCACACTGGCTCTTGATTATCATTGGAGGAAGAGAATGGACGATGTTGAGAAAATGAGTTATGCGCTTGGTATGAACGTTTTCGGAAATCTGACCGAATCTCCGGTTGAAATCGATTTCGAGATGTTCTGCAAGGCCGTCAAGGATTCCGTAGCCGGAAATCCGGAGCTGACCGCGGAGGAGGTCGTGACCCAGATGACGCAGTTCCAGCGTCAGGTCCGCGAGGCCGGCGAGAAGTCGTTGCGCGAGGCGGCCGAAAGCAATCGCGAGGCGGGCCGCGAGTTTCTCGAGCACAACCGTACGCTTTCCGGAGTCACTGTCACATCGACCGGTCTTCAATACCAGATACTGCGCGAAGGCACCGGCGTCAGACCGACCACGACGAGCCGGGTTCGCGTTCACTACACCGGCCGTTTGATTGACGGGACGGTGTTCGACAGTTCCGTCTCGCGCGGCGAACCGGCGGAGTTCGGCCTGAACCAGGTGATTCCCGGCTGGACCGAAGGACTTGCCCTGATGAAGGAAGGCGGCAAGACGCGCCTGTTTATTCCGGACAACCTGGCGTACGGCGACCGCGGGGCCGGTGCATCCGTTCCTCCCGGAGCGGCGCTGATCTTCGACGTCGAGTTGCTGAAGGTCTTGTAGTATATGCCGACCGGCAATTCCACGTCTGGAGCCGCAGAACTGTTGTCCGAACTGACTCTCGACGAGAAACTGTCGCTTGTCTATGGTGACGGCGCATTTGGAACGCACGGCATTCCACGCCTCGGGATTCCGCCTGTCATGATGGCGGACGGACCGCGCGGCGTGCGCATGGAGGATGGCCGGCGCGCCACCTGCATGCCATGCGGCGTTTCCCTTGCCTCCACGTTCAGTGTGAAGGACGCCGAGGAATACGGCGCGATAATCGGCGGCGAGGCGCTGGAGTTCGGGTTCCATGTCCTGCTCGGTCCAGGGGTGAACCTCACCCGGTCGCCGCTCTGCGGCCGGACGTTCGAGTATTTCGGCGAGGATCCGGTGCTCTCCGGACTCGTTGCCGCCGGATATATCCGCGGCGTACAGTCGACCGGGTGTGCCGCATGTTTGAAGCATTTCGCCCTGAACAACCAGGAGGCGTGTCGTCGAGTCACGAGCGCGAATGTCGACGAGGGAACGATGCGCGACCTCTACCTGCGTCCGTTCGAAATCGCCGTCAGGAAGGGGAATCCCTGGTCCGTGATGTGCAGCTACAACCGCGTGAACGGCGTGTTCGCATCGGAGAACGAGTTTCTGCAGCGCAGGATTTTGCGCGATGAATGGGGTAGCGACGCGTTGATGGTTTCCGACTGGGGGGCGGTGCATGGCGCTTATCGCGCCGCGATGAACGGCATGGACCTTGAGATGGCCGGCGGAGACGGGGCTTTCTTCAATCGTCCGCTCAGGCGGATGGTCGAACAGGGACTGGTCCCCGAGGAGGTCATAGACGAGAAGGTCTACCGATTGCTACTGCTGATGGAACGGACCGGACTCATCGGCTCCAGGCGCAGCAGCGGGAAGATCGTTCCCGTGTCGGAGCGCCGGCGCGCGGCGAAGAGGATTGCCCAGGACGGAATGGTCCTTCTGAAGAACGACAACGATGTCCTGCCGCTCGACCGCAAGTCGCTGCGTCGCATCGCCGTCATCGGTCCGTCCGCCGATTTCGCCCATGAAATCGGCGCCTTCCGCCACTGCGGCGGAAGTGGAAGCTGCCATCCGGAATACGAGGTGACTCCGTTGGCAGGGCTTCGGGAATTGATCGGAGGCGATGTCGAGATATCGTATGCGCCAGGTGAAATGTTCGAGCACGCCAGTCTGGTTCCCCCTGACTGTCTGGTTGCCGCCGATGGTCGTCGCGGTCTGGACGTCGAGTATTTCAGGAACAATTCCGAGCTCGACGATCCGGAGGCGGTTCCCATGCTGTGTTCCGTGGACGAGCGCATCGACTACATGTGGGGCAGGGCGGATAATATCGCCCTTTCCGGAGATACTTCCGAAATAGACCGGCTCGCGTTCGGCGTTCGCTGGACCGGATGGTTCGTCCCGCAGACCGACGGTCGCACCGAACTTTACTTCACCTATCCCAAGGTGTGGCAGGGCACTCCCGTCGTTTCCCTCAGGCTGGACGGCAAGACCGTTCTCGATTCCAGGGAGGAGGGATTCAATCAGGACTTGTCGCGCTATTCTTTCGATGCGAGAAAGGGCGAGCGCCGTTTCATCGAAATCGAGTTCCGTCGGATTCGTCCCGACGTCATCGTCTCCTTCCGCTTGAATTGCCGGAGCGATGCCGCCGCCATGCGTGCCAGGGCGGTCGAGATGGTCCGTGGCTGCGACGCCGTGCTTTATTTCGGCGGCAGCAACCATATGCTGGACAAGGAGGCGGTCGGCGGAGCGGAATTCGATGGTGACATGAAGAGCTATTCGCTGCCAGGCGCCCAATACGAGCTCGTCGACGAGTTGCTCAAGGTCTGCCCGAAGGTGATTGTCTGTCTGATCGGCGGAACCACTCTCGACATCGAACCGTTCGCCGACCGCGTTCCGGCAATCTTGCAGTGCTGGTATCCCGGAATGGAAGGCGGGCGCGCGATTGCGGAGGTGCTGTTCGGCGACGCCTATCCCGGCGGCCGCCTCTGCTGCACCTGGGCGCGACGCCTGGAGGATCACGCCTGCCATGCTCTCGGGCTTTTTCCAGGGGACACCGACCCCTACATCGCCAACAGCGATTATCTCGAGGGCGTTTTTATCGGATACCGCCATTTCGACGCGGCGATGATCCAGCCGCGTTATCCGTTCGGATTCGGACTGGGATATACGACGATGGAGTATTCCCTCAAGGACATTTCGTGTCGCAATGGCGCGATCGAGGCATGCGTCGAGGCCAGGAATTCCGGACGTCGCCGCGGATCAGCGGTCGTCCAGGCCTACGTCCGCAACGCTTCTTGCGTCAAGTTGGCCCCGGAAAAGGAGCTCGGTGGTTTCGGCCGGATCGACCTGGATCCGGGGGAGTCCGGGATGTTGCGCATAGTCTTGGACGAGGAGGTGTTCCGTCACGCCTCGACGGCAGGCGGTTCGTCCAATGGAATCTATGAAATCCGGTTCGGGACGTCCTCTCGCGATATCTTCGCCGCCAGGGAGGTGGAGCTGAACTGATGTTCCACTTCGTTTCGTTATTGCGGCGGATGTTCACTCCGCGCGAGAAACTGCAGTTCGTCGGTATCGTGTTGCTGATGGTCGTTTCCGCACTGCTTGAAATGGCTGGGGTCGGGCTTCTCGTCGGAGTCGCGGCCCTGGTCCTGGTTCCAGGTTCCGAAATCGTAGCCTCTGCGCAGCGCGTCGTCGGAATCGCGGACCGCGGCATGTTCACTCTTGCCGCGCTCGTCGTCACGGGCGCGGCCGTTATCGCCAAGAACGCCTTTGTGTTCCTGTTGTGCCGGATATGGAGCTCGTTCGTCTACTCCAAGGGCGAGGCGTTGTGCGTCCGCCTGTTCGGGAACTACCTGCGCGCCGATTACTCCACCATGGTCGCCAGACCGACGTCCGAGCTCAACGCCAACATCGTGCGCGTCAACTTGCTCGTCGCCAACGTCCTGATTCCCGCGATATCCGCGCTCGGCGATATCATCGTCATACTGGTGCTCGCCGCGGTGCTGGCCGTCGGGATCCCATGGATCGCCGTGTTCGGAACCCTGTTCATGACGGCTTCGGGCGCCGCGGTCTACGGCATATGCCGCAGGATCAATTCGTCTGCGGGGCGTGAACTCTACGAGGCCGATCTCGCGGCCGACGAGGTCCGCCAGTCCTGTCTGGCCGACATGAAGTTCATCAAGGCCGAGGCAAAGGAAGACGTAGCGATTTTTGCGTTCGCGGCGGCGCAGCGCCGGCGGACCGCGCCACAGTCCGTGCTCTACCGCATGGGCCAGTTGCCGCGACTCTCCTTGGACGGCGCAGCCGTGGTTCTGCTATTGGCCGTGTTCATCGTCATGTTCCTGATGCATGTGGAAAATGAACACGTCCTGTTGTCTTTTTCACTCATCCTTGCGGCGCTTTCCCGGCTGTTGCCGTCGTTCAGCCGGCTGCACTACAACCTGACCCTTATTCGCCAGAACCGGCGTCTGCTGGACAAGCTGGCAGCCGATTTGCTCGACATCGTTCGGGAATCTTCCGGTTCCGGCGCGGACATGCGCCTGAACGACGCGTTGCGCTTCGACGATGTCAGCTTCATGTATGACGGAAAGCCGCTGATCGATCATATGAGCTTCGCCGTCGCCAGAGGCGAAATAGTCGGGGTCGGGGGGCCTACGGGCAGCGGCAAGACCACGTTGTGCGACATCATGCTCGGATTGCTGCGTCCTGATTCCGGACGCGTGCTGGTCGACGGACGCGACATCTCCGAGTCTCCCGCGGCATGGAGACGGCACGTCGGATATGTCCCCCAGCGCATCTTCCTCATGGACGGAACTGTCCGGTCCAATGTCGCCTTCGGAGTTCCCGAAGACGCCGTCGACGATGACCGCGTCAGGGAATGCCTTGGAATTTCCGGGGCCATGGAGTTCGTCTCGGCACTGCCGGGCGGTCTCGGACATGGCATCGGTCCCGATGGATGCCGGTTGTCCGGCGGACAGCGCCAGCGCCTGGCCTTGGCGCGGGCGCTCTACGATCGTCCCGACATTTTGGTTCTCGACGGGCCGACCAGCGCCCTTGACGCCGAATCGGAGTCGGCGGTGGTGGAGGCGCTCGAAAAACTGCGTGGAGATGTCACCGTCGTCGTGATATCGCATAGCCGTGCGGTGCTGGACGCCTGCGACAAGGTGGTGGCAACCTAGGGAGGCGCGCATTGAGTCCACATCGCATAGACATGACGGCCTGCAGGT
>JAKSOH010000071.1 GCA_024405675.1 Victivallaceae bacterium | reverse complement strand
GACTGGGCGCCGCGCGCATGCTTGCCCATATCGCCTGTCTGTCCGAGGAGTCACTCGGACGCAAGTTCGGGCGTCATCTCCAGGACAAGCAGGTTCCAGACTACCGTTTCGGCTACGATTTCGCCGTTGAAAGCTATCTCAACCACCAGGGCGAGGTGTTCGTCGACCGTTTCGACGCCAACAGCTATCTCTACGTCACGCGTGCCAGCGACTACTACGACCTTACCGCCAACACCGACGGGGATCTCTGCAAGGCCCTTGAGCCAATGAAGGCCGAGGCGCTGGTGCTTTCGTTCTCCAGCGACTGGTTGTTCCCGACCTGCCAGTCACGCGAGCTGGTGCGCGCCATGCTCAAGGACGACAAGACGGTTTCCTTCTGCGAGATCAAATCCGGATATGGACACGACGCCTTCCTGCTCGAGACCGACCGCGAAGGTGCTATGATACGTGATTTCCTTCGTCACCAGGAGGTACGGCAATGATTTCCATGGATGTTGACAACCGCCTCGACCTGGAGGTGATATACAATCTCGTAAAGGACGGAGACCACGTTCTCGACCTTGGCTGCGGCGACGGACTATTTCTCTTGCGTCTCAAGCAGGAGAAACATGCCAAGGTTCTCGGCATCGAACGCGATTTCGAATCGGTCACCCGTTGCATCAGCAACGGCGTGCCGGTGATCCAGCGCGACCTCGACGCCGACCTGGATTTCGCCAACGATGCGCATTTCGACCTTGTGGTGCTCAGCCGGACCATCCAGGAATTGCGGCGTCCCGACGAGCTCCTGCCACACATGGTCAGGGCGGGGCGCAGGGCCGCGATAAGCGTAATCAACTTCGCCCATTGGCGTTGCCGCTTGCAACTCCTGAAGGGCCGGATGCCCCGTAATTCGCAGATACCTTACCAGTGGTATGACACTCCGAACATCCACCATGGCACCATTGCGGACTTCCGCGAGCTCTGCGGGCGTCTCGGCATAACGATTGTCGAGGAAGTTCCGATTCCAGGCAAGTTCCCGTTGCTGACGAAGTGGTTCCCGAACCTCTTCGCCGTCGGCGGCGTCTTCGTGATCGAGAAGCGCTAGTTTTTCTTCTTTTTCCGGCAAGACAGCCGGACGCTCTTCCTGGCCTTGTTCGTCATCGTGCCCCCCGTGTCTGAACGAACATGGCTTTATGATGCGGAGCGCTTCCGATGTCCGCGGACAATGTTCACATCGAAACGTTGCAGTAGACGACGGACGGGGCGCGCAAAATCCACAGACCACCTGACGAAATTGCCACAAATCGCTGGTCTATTGAGAACTTTGCTGAATTTTCTGCAAAGTTTGCAGTATATTGAGAACTTTGTGTTGATTTCTGGAAAGTTTGCAGTATATTGCAAAATGTTTAGATACATGGAAAACGAAATGAGGCGGACAGATGATTTTACGTGAACACTATTTGGAACAGATACGCCCGTTTTACGACAGTGATCTGATCAAGGTCATCACAGGCATCAGGCGTTGTGGAAAGTCTGTGATCATGCAGCAGGTCCGGGATGAGATTCAGAAAAAGACGAATGATATCGTGTATTTGGAATTCGAGAGGCGCGAGGTGAGGACCAAGTTGCCGGATGCGGATTCGGTACTGGAATATGTCGATCGACACAGGAAGTCGGGCAGATGCTATGTGTTTTTGGATGAACCGCAGGAACTTGACGGCTGGGAGGAAGTCTGCCAGTCCTTGCGATTGCGGGGGAATTCTGTATTCATCACCGGTTCCAACTCGAAAATACTGTCGATGGAATATGCGAAATCGTTGAGCGGACGTTTCGTTTCATTTCGCATACGTCCGTTTGTCTACGGCGAATTGCTGGCTTATGCGCAGGAATTAGGAAAGGAAATCACGCCATTGGATTATCTGATATGGGGAGGATTTCCGAAACGCCTGGAGTTTTCCGGCGAATCGCTCCGGCGCTACCTCGAGGATTTGAACGAAACCATCATCTATAAAGATTTGATAGTCCGTTTCAAAATCAGGAAGGAGGCCTTGTTCCGGGCCGTGGTGGATTTCGTCCTGCGTTCCAATGCGCGTGTTGTTTCCTCTAACTCCATTTTCAAAGCAGTGAAACAGACGCAAAAATGTTCCGAAAACACTATTCAGAAATACATCGGGTACCTCGAGATGGCATACGCGGTTGATTTTATCGAACAGTATTCCACTCGCACCAAGCAATTGCTCTCGTTTTACCGCAAGAGTTACGACGGCGATGTGTCGTTGAATTCCATTCGTTGCATTGACAACCGATACGACCTCGACCACAATCTTGAAAACACAGTGTATAATGAGTTGCTCTACATGGGGTATCAGCTTAGCGTTTACAAGACCGAACAGGGCGAAATCGATTTCATCGCCCGGAAGGGCGGTCGGAACTATTATGTTCAAGTGGCTTATAGCGTGGCCGATGACAAGGCATATCAGCGTGAGTTCAAGGCATTTGAAAAGGCCGATCCGCTATCACGGAAAATACTGATTACTACCGATGATTTGGATTATTCCACAAGTGTGGTCCGGCACATCCGTTTTCGAGATTTCCTTGCCATGCGGGATTTGGAACAAACGGATTCGTAGTGGGGTGAAATTGCATAGGGGCGTGGAAAGCCTCTTGAATGCGGAATGAGAATCAGGGACAAACAACCTAATAAGGAGTTGGGGAAGGGCAAGTTCCCTTTGCTGACGAAGTGGTTCCCGGACCTCTTCTTCGTCGTCGGCGTGTTCTTGATCGAGAAGCGCTAGTCTTTCTTCTTTTTCCGGCAGGACAGCCGGACGATGTTCCTGGTTTCTTTCGTCACCGCGAACAGCGCCCCGTGTCTGATCCCCGGGGCCCAGATGATTCCTTGTTCCGTACGCAGCACCGGCATCGCGGGGTAGGCCGGAACCTTCCTGTCTATTCTTAGTTTGCGCAGGGCCTTCTGCTTCGCGCTTCCAAATGGAATCATCGTATCTCCATCGACGGGCGTGCCGATGGTTATTGCGGGGGGCAGGGCGTCCGCGTCGAAGTAGGCGTGCCTGTCCTTTGGTTCTTTCGGTATTTCATCGACTATCTTTGCCGAAAGCTTCCATCCGCCCCAGTTGGTCTTGCCATCCGCACGCCAGTTCCATGTGACCGACTCCGGATCCGGAGCTTCGATGGAGAATTTTCCGCCGGACACCACTGCTACCACTCCTTCTCCCAGCGATAGACGTCGGGTGCCTGGGGTGTCTTCTGCAATGAATCTCGAGAACTCCTCCCAGATTCCGGACGATATCGGTCTGTCGCATCCGGTTTCATGGCGGATGAACATTCTAAGCGCGCGACCCATTATCGGAGACGGAAGGCTTTTCCAGAAGTCGGGATTGCTTGTATCGCCTTCCTTGTATCTTCTGGAGGTTTCCGATTCGATGAATCTGGCGTCTTCCTCGAGACGGCTTATCGATATCTCGGCGCCTGAACCAGGCAGGGCTTCGCGAAGCAACGGAATGATCTCGTTGCGGAGCTTGTTGCGCAGATATGTCGAGTCCAGGTTGCTGGAGTCCGTACGGAATGGTATGCCCTTGTCATTGAGCCATGACACAATGTCTTCCTTGTGCAGATCGAGCAGCGGACGTACGAATACCACGTTCCCGATTCTCGACATGCTTCGCATGGATGTGAGTCCGGTTGCATTGGATCCGCGTCCAAGTCGCAGCAGCAGGTTCTCCAGCCTGTCGTCGGCATGGTGTCCGGTCACCACTGCAGCCGCGTTGTATTCCGCCGCCAGTTTCTTCCAGGATTCTATCCTGGCTTCACGGGCGTTCGCCTCGACATTGGACGAGGTTTCGAAGGCGAGATCGACTTTTATGAATTCGCAGTTCAATCGTTCGGCGAGATTTCTCGCAGATGTTTCGTCACCATCGGATTCGTCGCCGCGCAGGTGATGATTGAAGTGTACGGCCACGGTCCTTATGTTGAACTTCCTGGCGAAGTGCAATGTCATCAGCAGCGCGGCGGTGCTGTCGGCGCCGCCGGAGAATCCGACCAGCAGCGTTTTGTTCTCGAAGCGCCTGAACGCTTCTTCTTTATGAATGAAGATGTTCATCTTGAAAACCCTCCCTCTTGCGGGGTATAATATAGGCGGTAATATTTCGTATTGAAAATGGAGGGATTTCATCATGTCAGAGATAGTCATTGCCACAGCCAACGCCCACAAGGTCGAGGAATTCCGTCGGATGATCGGCCAGCGGGACGATATCGAGATAACATCGCTCCTGGATTATCCCGGGTATCCGGGCGTGGAGGAGAACGGCAGGACTTTCGCGGAAAATGCCTCCATCAAGGCGCTCGCCGCTGCGAAGTACTGCGGGCTTCCCACTTTTGCCCATGATTCCGGACTCGAAGCCGCCGCGTTGCGCGGCGAGCCGGCAATCATGTCGGCGCGCTATGCCGACACCGATGCCGCGCGCATCGCCAAGGTGCTGGATGGCTTGCGTGGCAAGGAGGACCGTTCGGCGCGTTTCGTGTGCGTAATCGCCATCGCTTTCAACGGCGAGGTGTTGGCCACCTTCGAAGGGACAGTCGAAGGACGTATCGCCGATGCCCCGCGGGGCGAGGGCGGATTTGGCTACGATCCTATTTTCATTCCCAATGGATACGATCAAAGCTTCGCCGAACTTGGCGCCGACGTCAAGAACCAGATCAGCCATCGGGCCAAGGCGTTCGCCGCGGCCAACGAGTTCGTGGAGGAACAGCTCGCCGTTCTCGGCGATTTGCTTGACTAGTCGGCAATGAGAATACTTCTCGCATCGTTCAAGTATTCGCCATATGGCGGTTTGGAACGCGACATGCTGCGTCTGGCGAGGCATGCCGCTGATGCGGGACATCAGGTCACCATCTGCACTGGAAGCTGGCACGGAGAACGTCCGGCCGGTATTGATGTGGTGGAGATTCCGGTTGGGGGAATGTTCAACCATGGCAGGGCTGTCGCTTTCGACGAGGCGTTTGCCAAGGCCAAGCAGGACATTCCGCATGATGTTTGCGTGGCTTTCAATCGGATATCCGGATGTGATTTCTATTTCGCGGCGGACAACTGCTACGCGGCGTCGATGCCGAGGAAGCATTTGCAACTGACATTGAAACTGCTGCCTCGTTACCGCGCCTATCTCGCGCTTGAACGCAAGGCGCTGGCTCCACCGTCGAACACGATTATCTTCCATCTGACTGATGGCCAGAAGCGCGACTATCAACGAGCTTATGGCGTTCCGGACTCAAGATTCATATTGCTGCCTCCGGCGATAGGCGAGGGTTGCGCCAGACGCCAGGATGCGGACATGGTGCGTCTTTCGAAACGGGAGGAGTTGGATTTGAACGACAATCAGCTGTTGATGCTGTTTGTAGGATCCAACTTCAAGCAGAAGGGCGCGGACCGGGTGCTCTGCGCCGTGGCATCTCTCCCCTATGACATTCGCTCGAAGACCAAGGTCATGTTCGTCGGGAACTCCCCGTCGGGGAAGTTCAAGCGCATGGCGGAGCGGCTGGATGTTTCAAGCAATGCCGTTTTCTGCGGAGGACGGACGGATGTCCCGGAATTGCTTCAGGCGGCGGATCTCGCGGTGCTTCCGGCGAGAAACGAAGCCACCGGGACGTTCCTCGCGGAGGCGATTGCGGCGGGACTGCCGGCGATATGCTCGTCGGATTGCGGATACTGCGACCTCGTGGAGATGGCAGGCGGCGCCGCGGTTCCGGAACCCTGGAACCAGGAATTGTTCAACGCCCTGATGTTCGAATACCTGATGGATAACGAAAACAAGCGCAAGGCCGCCATCGGTTATTCTGCGACCGTGAACTACGGGGAACGGGCGGCCGTGGAACTCGAGGCCATGGAGAAACTGGTGTCGGAACGAAAATAGCCTGCTTTCTCGTGAATTCGACCGGTCCCAGTTGACTTCACTCTTTCAGCAAGCTGTCGTCAAGCAGCAAATCGTAGAGCCCGGCATGCTTGATTCCCAGGTCGTCGTAAAAAGGACGCATGGTCGTGTCGGTGACAATCATCCTCGGGAAGAAATCGCCGGTTGCCAGCAGCGGCCGGATCCTTTGTTCAAGTTCATCGGACGTCGTCGCGTCCAGCGCCAGCTGGATGTAATATCGGAGGGGCCACGCATCCACTACGAAATCAATTCCTCCGGTCTCCCGGCCATGGTTCCCGTTCTTTGCATCTTCCGGCGGTTCGACTACTCCGAAGTTCACGGAATACTCGCGTGCAACCAGCTCGTTGAATATGATGTTTTCGACGAGGATGCTTTTCTTTCTTCTGGAAAAACGAATTCTGGCATTGCACAGCCCGATGTCTTCGCAGTAGTATTTGACGGGTGGTTCGAAATATCCGCGGTATTTCAAGACCGAGCGTTTTTGCCAGTGGAACAAATTGAAGTCATTGAGGTGGTCGAGGTAGGCGCCGATTATTTTGTCGGAGCAGTTGGTTCCACAGAAGTAACGCACGGCAGCGGACAGGTCGTTGAAATCAGCAAACGTCCCCAGGGATGAGCAAAGGGCGTCGGTCAGTTGCTCGAGGATGTCCATCCGTCTTATCGAATAGTAATCCGCGATGTCCTTGAAATACACTTCCCCGAAGCAGGAGGAGAGATATTTCTTTTTCTTGTTGTCCGATTCCAGATCGAGCACCGCCGGCATGCCGCCGAAGATGCAATAGCGATCGAATGCGGAAGCCTTGTTTCCTCCTACGTGGTTGTAGTATTCCCCGAAGGAAAGGGGATGCATTTCTATGACATCTCCGCGTCCGCGGAATTCGGTCCTGACGTCCTTTGAGATGAACTTCGAGTTGCTGCCGGTGACATAGGTGTCGACGTTGTCATAACGGAGCAGCTTGTTGAGCACGCCATATATTCCGAGGTAGGCATCCTTGTTTCGCATCTCCGCCTTAGAGACGGCCATGGGGATTTCGTCGATCAGCACATAATATTTCTCCGAGTCGGTGATGCGAGATAGGATATGATCCATAAGCATGCCGGAATCGCGGAATCCGCGATTGCGTTCATCGTCCAGGGCGATGGATATGATGTGGTCGTCCGGCGTCCCGATCGACCTGAGATGTTCGACGAACAGCTTGAACACCAGATGGCTTTTTCCGCAACCGCGTATTCCGGTTACGATTTTGATCATGCCGTTGTCGATTCCATGAATCAGTTTCTTCAGATAGCGGTCTCTTGGTATTTGCATTTGTCTCTGTTCAAGTTGATGGTTGCGAAATCATCGCGAATTGACATGGGGAATGCATGTTCTGATATTTGTGAATCCTATCCAGCTTGCGACCTGAGGAACGATAATGTAAATGGTTTTTCCCTTGTTTCAAGAGAAAACATCAGTCGAACTGAAGAACAAGAGAAAGTGGCATTGAGTGCAGCGGCGCTTGGAAACAAAGAAGAATATTCGCGAGAATTATGCACGATTGTCTGTTTCGTGGGACAATCGCATTTCTTTGTTACTATTGATTACATAG
>JAKSOH010000070.1 GCA_024405675.1 Victivallaceae bacterium | reverse complement strand
CGGGGGCAATCGGCATGCCAGGAACTGGTAAGACATTCCGTATCTATCAGAAAATCAAGGAGTTGGAAAAGGCTGGAAGCCCGCGTGACAGGATGTTGTACCTGAACTTCGACGACGATCGTCTGGCGGGAATGACGATGAAGGAGCTGGGATTGATACCGGAGATATTCTACCAGTTGTATCCGGACAATCGCAATCGTCTCTGCTATTTTTTCCTCGATGAAATCCAGGAGGTGGATGACTGGGAGGTTTTTGTCAGGCGGATGATCGACTCCGGCCAGGTGCAGGTTTATCTTACTGGATCGTCCTCCAAACTCTTGTCCGCTGAAATCGCGACCTCGATGCGCGGACGTTCCGTCGAGACCGAGGTGTTTCCGTTGTCGTTGGTCGAGTTCATGAAGTTCCATTCGATAATGGACGAGGTCCCGCAGGTTTTCGGTCCGAACGCCCGCTCGAAAATAAGGAATGCGCTTGACAGGTATTTCCAGATTGGCGGGTTCCCTGAGGTCCAGGATGGTTCGCCGGAATCATGGGTTTCGAAATTGCGGGGCTATGCGAACGAGGTTTTGTTTCATGACGTCGTCGAGCGATACGGCATATCCAACTTGCCGACGCTCAGGTACGTCATGGCCAGGGCGTTTCACAATCCGTGCTCGAAATTGTCCGCCAACTCCATATACGGGGAGCTGAAGAGCCGCGGTATCAAGGCGGACAGGGAGGGCGTTTCCACGTATATCGACTGTTTCTGCCGTGCCTATTTGCTGTTCCAGGTGCCGTTTCACTCGGATTCGCTGTCGCGGAAAAGGGTGAATCCGCCGAAGATATATGCGACGGATGTCGGTATGGTGCGCGCCATGAACTCGAAGCAGTCGGCCGATAACGGACGTCTGCTGGAGAATCTGGTGTTCCTTCACCTCAGGCGCAAGGGATACGAGGTGGAATATCTTGTGACCGACGATGGATACGAGGTGGACTTTGTCGCGTACGGGAAGCTCGATCGCGAATATCATTTGTTCCAGGTGAGCTACGAGATGGTTTCCTGCGGGACGTTCGAACGGGAGGTGCGGGCGCTGCGGTCCGCTTCGGGAACAATCGGGCATCCGACCGAGATGACCATTGTCACATGGAACGAGGAACGCGATCTCGGAAACGGCATAAGGATCGTCCCCGCCTGGAAGTTCCTCGTGGACCGCTATTGACGCTCCGAAGGCTTTTACGATCTGGTTTTCAGAAGCGACTTCGGGCAGGCTTCTACGCATCTGCCGCAACGCATGCAGTCCGGGGTGGCGAATACGCCGTCCTTCGCGTTCCCCGGTGGATTGAATCCGAACGGGCAGCTTTTCACACATTTCTCGCACGATACGCAGCCGTCGGCCACCTCGATTCCGGCTTTTTCGCCGTTGATCAGCTTGAAACACTTGCCCATGGGGCAGACGGAGCACCAGAATCCGCGGTTGAACACCATGCCGCCGACTATTCCGATGACGGTGGTGGTGAGGATCATGAAATAGAACACCTTGCCCCAGGCGGAGAATCCGGTCGGCCGGACGATGGCGATGAGTCCGGCGAGCAGCAATGGCATGAGATACCAGGAGAGCCTTTTCCTGAAGAACGCGTCTGGCAGGTGCCGACCCGTGTCCGGCAGCAATGCGAGAAACGCGCCTCGCGGACAGTAGTTGCCGCAGCCGTATCTTCCGCCCTTTCCGATGGCGCCGGCGATTCCCAGCGCCACGTCTAGGAACATGCAGTACGCCAGGACCGGATATCTCCAGCCCAGCAACAGGACGAGCAGGAATATCGCCGTCCTGACCCAACGCGATGTCTTCGCCATATGGTGCCTCCTTTTCCTTGTTGAAAAACGGGCCGCCGCGGATGCTGCTCCGCTGCGGCCCGTGGGGTTCTGTCGACCGGTCGGCTACGCCTTGACCGCGACCTGCATCAGGGGGTCGAAGTCCTCCGCGCAGAATCCGATGGGATTGTGCCTGACGAATCCTTCGGCGTACTGGAAGCGTACGCTCATCTTGCCCATGTGCGCCGCGAAGTTGGCCATGTCGTCCAGATAGGCGTCCAGGCCCTGCGACTCGTCGAGCCAGCGTTTCTGCGTCTCGTGGCAGGCGAGCATCTTCTTCTTCTCCTCGAGTTTCGAGGTGATGTCGACGAAGTAGTCCGGCTGGATGGGACGGTTGAACTGGTCCTTCAGGCTCATCGGCAACGTGTGGTAGACCGCCACGTCGTCCATGGTGATCTTGGCGTTGACCCTGGGATAGTTGCCCATGCCGCGCGCGAACGCCGCGGAGACCGCGAGACGTCCGGCGTTGATGTGGTCCTCCATGTAGTCGTAGAGGCCGTGGGTGAGCAGTATCTCCGGGTTGACCTCGCGCATGATCGGAATCATCTTGTCCAGCGTCGCGGCGTTGTAGTACACCTCGAGGTCGCTGGCGATGGCGCCGTGGTAGATGGCGCCGATGGTGGCGCAGGCGTTCCTGGCCTCCTCGGCGCGCTTCGCCGCGAGCTCGTCATGCGACATGAAGTTGCCGCCGAGCGAACCGTCCGCGACCGTCATGCAGTGAATCTCGTAGCCGAGATCCTTCAGCCTGAGCAGCGTTCCTGCCGCCTCGAACTCTATGTCGTCCGGATGCGCGCAGACCGCGAATACACGACCTTTCATGATTAGTGCATCTCGACGTCGCAGACGCCGAAGCCTCCGCGATAGAAGTTGAAGACGACGTCGTCATGGTCGCTGAGCAGCGACATCGGGACGGCGGAATCGGCGATCTTCTTGGAGATCATGAACGTGCTCAGCCTCTGGCCGAACGGATTGTCGTGATGTCCAGGATGCCAGATCGAGACGCGGTCGGACTTCCAGGTCTGGACCGGGCCGACGGTGAAGGCCGCCGACGGAACGTTCTGGACGGTGCCGCCGCCGCTGGTGCGCGCGTTCTGGATCAGCGTGATGGGATGCAGCTCGACGAGACGCGTTCCCTTCTTGCGATACTCCTCCGGAGTCGGCGGATTGTCCTTGTATTCGCCGGTCCTGCGGACGGGGTCGTTGAAAGCCCAGTGCTTGGTCTCGCCCTGGCCGCCCTGCATGATGAGACACTTGAAGTCGTCGTAGCTCTTGTTGTAGGCCTCGATTCCGTCGGACGGGAAGTGGAGGTTCTCCTTCGGCATGCGCAGTTCCGGACGGATCCTGGAAAAGCAGAGGTCCCAGTCGGCCTTGGCGAAGCCCAGCGGGAAGTCGATGCCGACCGGCTTGCCGTCGATGGCCCACTCGTCCATGCCCCAGAAGTGGGCGTTCTTGAGGTTGATGTTGAGGGCGTTGACGATCTCGGCGACCAGCGGAAGCTGCTCGGTCGGTCCGATCGGTCCGCAGATGCCGCACGGATTGTCGGCCGTGGCCTTCTGCCAGCACTGGATGTATTCCAGGGCCTCGGCGCAGTAGAACTCCTGGAGCGTGTCGTAGATGTTGATCTTGAATCCCGGACGCTCGTAACTCTTGAGGGTGTCGATGGTGATCTTGGCCGCATCGTCGAGGATGGACCGGTCGAGGGTGGTGTAATCCCACCAGTCGGCTGAAATCTTGGAGAATGCTCTCATGTTTCTTCCTTTCGTTTTTTGTTTTGTTGCGTTCGACGCGTACGTCTTCAACTACCGTACGAGTATAAAGCTATAACGTCACGGTGGCGATTGCAATTGAAAACCCCCGTCCGCCCGTTAAATTAAG
The DNA here is from genome assembly GCA_024405675.1 of Victivallaceae bacterium. GTDB lineage: Bacteria > Verrucomicrobiota > Lentisphaeria > Victivallales > Victivallaceae > UBA1784. The sequence goes on along the minus strand of JAKSOH010000070.1, from coordinate 3,823 downwards.
TAGGAAACCGGAGTGCTGAAACAAGATATGGAGGAATCCGACATGGAATGCAGGCGTGAAAACAATCCTTCCGGACGCGGAACCGGGGCCGTCGTCTTCTTCGCGTCGATGCTTCTGGTCTACGCCTTCTGCCTCTTCCAGCGGGTGGCGGTCACCAACGGAATCTCCCGGTGGCTCCAGGATGTCCACGGCCTCTCCGTCGGACAGGTGGCGACGCTCGGCTCCTGCTTCTTCTACGTGTACGCCGGATGCATGTTGTTCACCGGTCTGCTCTCCGACAAGTTCGGCGGCCGCCGCGTCATGGCGTTCTCTGGATTCCTGCTCGCGCTCGGCGCGATCGGTTTCCCCCTGTCCTGCGGGAACTTCCCCGCGATGTGCCTGATGCGCGTGCTGGTCGGAATGGGATCCAGCGGCATCTATCTCGCGATGCTCCACGAGACGGACGCCATCTTCGGCCACAGCCGCTTCTCGACTTTCTTCGGCATCATCCTGGGATTCAGCGGCATCGGCAGCATGATCGGCACAGCGCCGTTTTCTGCGGGATGCGAGAGATACGGCACCGTGGCCACGCTTCTCTTCTTCGGTCTGCTGCTGGCCGTATCCTACGCGGTCTTCGTCGCTCTCGGCGCCAGGTTCGGCAAGTCGTCCGTGAGACCGGAGCCGCTGAGCCTCCGCCCGTATGCCGCCGTGCTGAAGCGTCCCGCCATATGGTCCCCGGCGTTTGTCAACGCCATAGTCTTCGGCTGCTATTCCGTGGTGGCGATGGCCTTCGGACAGCGGATAATCTTCGACGTGACCGGAATGAGCCTGGTCTCCTCCGGCAACGTCGTGCTCGGAGTTACCGCCGGCTCCACTCTGGTGTGTTTCGGACTCGGCGCGATCAACCGGATTCTCAGGGGCAGCCGGCGCGCAATCGGACTCCTGGCATCGCTGATCATGCTCGCCGACACCATGCTGCTCGCCTTGTCGCTGTGGCTGGATCTGCCGGCGTGGTGCTTCGTCGTCGCGTTCATCATCTTCGGCGTCACCAATGCGCTGTCGATGGCATGCACCATGACAGTCCAGGAACTCGGTCCGAAGGCATACGCCACCACCTCGGCGTCCGTCGTCAACAGCCTGGACTACCTGATGGCCGGAATCTTTGCGCAGGCGGTGGGACTCGTGCTGGATCGTTTCGTTTCGCCGGAACAGGTGAAGCTGGCGGCGGCCTCCGGAATGGTGGTCTCCTATCCGCGCGAGGCCTACATCTGGCTGTTCTCGCTGATGCTGGTTCCGGTGGCGTTTTCAGTGTTCGCCGCATTCAGGACCCGGGAGACCGGAGGCCGGTTCGTCGACGATTGCCAGGAGGACAAGTAGCATGGAGCTTCCAGTCATAGCCAGGGACATAGAGATGAATCTCGGTAAAGCCGGAGTGGAATGCCCGGGGGCCGAGGCCAGGTTCATCCTATACGAGGTGCTCGGCGACCGCGCGAAACGCTTCGGTCACGTTGGAATCACAGATGAGGAATTGAAACGGATCTACGAAGCGGTCCAGAGACGCATGGATGGCGAACCAGTCCAGTACATCTTCGGCGCGGCCTATTTCCGGAATCTCCGCCTCTCGGTGACGGCCGATGTGCTGATTCCGCGTCCGGAGACCGAACTGCTCGCCGGGTATTTCATCGATACACTGCCGCGTCAGGGCACGTTGCTCGACGTCGGAACCGGCAGCGGGGCGATAGCCCTCTCCGTGGCGCAGGAACGGCCGGACGTCGAGGTGACCGGGGTCGATGCGAGCCCGGCGGCACTGCTTGTCGCGGAACGCAACCGCGCGGATTGCGGAATCGGAAACGCCACATTCCTGAAGTCCGATCTGTTTTCGGAACTGTCCGGCAGAAAGTTCGACGGCATTGCCGCCAATCTCCCCTATGTAACGGAAGACGAATATGAAAAACTCGACAAAATCGTCCTCCGGGAGCCGCGCATGGCGCTGGTCGCCCCGGACGGGGGGATGGCGCTGATGAAGCAGGCCGTGGATGGTTTGGACGCGGTTCTCGCCGAAAACGGCCTCGCGGTGTTCGAGTTGTCGGACTGGCAGGCGGAACCGATGGCGCAATACGCCGATTCCAAAGGATTCAAGACTGAAATACGCCGCGACCTGGCCGATCGTTGGCGTTTCGTGGCGATGACCCGCTAGCGTAGGGTAGGTTTCGGGGCGCCGGAAAGGGCTTTCCTCAGGGCTTCGCGGAATTCCGCCGAGTCGCCGCTGGCCGCCGACATCTCCACGGTCGGGATGTATTCGCTCGACAGCCGGTCGCGCAGTTCGGCGAGATTCTCCTGCGCCTCCTGGAGATCGCACTTGTTCACCACGATGAGCGCGGCGCGGCGCGACAATCCGTCCTGGTAGAGCTCCAGTTCGTTTCTCAGCGAATCAAGATCGTCCCACGGTTTCCTGCCGTCGGTTCCGGCGGCGTCAAGCACGTAAACGAGAAGCCTGGTTCGTTCGATGTGGCGCAGGAAGTCATGGCCGAGTCCGACGTTGGCGTGGGCGCCTTCGATGAGGCCCGGGATGTCGGCTACGGTGATGCGGCTGCAGTCCTCGTATTCCACGACTCCCACCACCGGATGCAAGGTGGTGAAAGGGTAGGGGGCCACCTTTGGGCGTGCCGAGCTGATTGCACCGAGCAGCGTGGACTTTCCTGCGTTCGGGAATCCAACCAGACCGACGTCGGCGATGGTTTTCAATTCAAGCGCTATCTCGCGTTCCTCGCCCGGGAACCCCGGTTCGCATTGGCGCGGGACGCGGTTGCGGCTGGAGGCGAACCGGACGTTTCCACGTCCGCCGCGCCCGCCCTTTGCCACCATCACCCTGGCACCGATTTCGTCCAGGTCGGCGATGAATTCTCCGGTCTCTGCGTCCGTCACGATGGTTCCCGCGGGGACGTTGATGACGATGTCGTCGGCGTTGCGCCCGTGGCAGTTGGCGCCACGTCCGCCCGGCCCGTTGGGAGCTTGGAAGCTGGTCTGGTAGAGCAGTGCGGAGAGATTCTGCTCGTGGACCGACGCCTCGAGATAGACGCTGCCGCCGTTGCCGCCATCGCCGCCGTCGGGACCTCCCTTCGGGACGTACTTCTCGCGGTGGAAGCTACAGCATCCGTTGCCGCCCTTTCCGGCCTTTACGCTTATCTTGAGCCTGTCGGTGAACATTTTTCCTCCGTCCTTATTACCAAAAAACCCGGTGACCGTCCGGCCGCCGGGTTCTTCCTGTTAGCGTGTCCTGATCTATTCGGCCGGAACGACGCTGACCTTTCTCTGCGCCTTGCAGAACTCGACCTTGCCGTCGCAAAGGGCGAACAACGTGAAATCGCGGCCGACGCCGACGTTGTTGCCGGGCTTGAACCTGGTTCCGCACTGGCGGACGATGATCGAACCGGCGGTCACGTTCTCGCCGCCGAAGGCCTTGATGCCGCGGAATTTCGGCTGACTGTCACGACCGTTGTTGCTGCTGGACTGACCTTTTTTATGTGCCATTTTCTGTTTCTCCTCTATCTCGGATGCACTTTTATGCTAATTGACAAATGAATAACATAACCCACACGGCACGTCATGTCAACCGGAAACCGCCCCGCGGCCATGAAATGACCTCGTTGCGAAGGGGCGGATCTATTTCTCCAGCATGATGTCGCGTAGCGCCTGCAGTTCCTCCGGCTTCACGCCGATGCCAAGCAGGTCTTTCTCGGCGCATGTTCCGTACGAATCACCGGGAGTCCGGGATTCGCGTAGTTTCTTCCGGGACGACGTCAGCCGCTCGCCCGCCGCGCGGGCGTACTCCCCGACCTCGTCG
>JAKSOH010000007.1 GCA_024405675.1 Victivallaceae bacterium | reverse complement strand
CACATCTCGTCTCTTCAACGACGGCAATTCCCGCTCGCAAAACTCCATTATCAGTTCTGTCAATATCTGTCGCATTTCATCCCCCATGGACGTATCTTCCAATGCAACAATATTGCATCTTTAGAAACAATTTGCGGATTTTTTCCGCAAATCGGCGGCAATATTTGTGGGTTTTTTCCGCAATAAAAAGATTTGCTAAAAAACAAGTAACCAATTGCAAGCCATTTACCTGCAACTGGTTACTTGCGTTTCAAACGGAATCGCCGTCATCCGATGATGCTCATTTTCTGCCATTTGCCGCCGAGGTAGCGGACAAAGGTTCCCAATCCAAATATCAGCGAATACAGCCCGACGAATCCCCACATGATCATCATCAGCGCGTCGTTTCCGACGCCGGGCCAGAAGGCCTTGCACAAGTGGAAAGTCATTATGGTGGGACCGATCAGCACGAAAACGCTCAACGCGATGACGATCCACATGACGAATCTCGTGTCTCCCGCCCCCTTGATCGCGTTGGAGAACAGCAGTCCCGCGCCGTCCGCCGCGAGATACAGCGAGACGAAAAGCAGCTGCATCCTAGTCAGGCGCGCCACTTCCGAACTGGCCGCCACGCCGAATATCCGCATCACCAGCTCAGGGCACAAAGTGCAGAACAACAGGAACAGCGCGGCGTAGACAAGCGCCAGGACCATGGCGCTGCGCACCGAGCGCTTCGCGAACTGTATGTCCCTGGCTCCGACGCCCTGCCCAACCATGATTGCCCCGGTCATTCCGAGGCCGATCATCGGATGAAATCCTATGGAATAGACCGAAAGCACCAGTCCGGCGGAGATGAGCACCGCGTCGTCAATCTTGCCGAGATAGACGGTGAACACCGTGAACCCAGTGACGTCGAGCAGAATCTGCAGGCCGCTCGGGAACCCAAAGCGCACCATGCGTCCGATGAGCCGGAAATCCGGCCGCCAGTCAAGGAGCCGGTACCTAGCCACCAGCTTGCGGTCGCACAACACCACGCAGATGTAGAAAGTAGAGCCGAAGAACTCCGAAAGCGCAGTGGCGTATCCGGCTCCGCGGATACCCATGTCCGGGATGTGCAACGCCGGACAACCGAAGATGAGGATATAGTTGAAGAGCACGTTGCCGAGCAGCGAAATCAGGTTCGCCACCATGACCGTCCTGGTCTTGCCGCGGCCGCTCCAGAAACAGGAGAGCGCCATGGCCATCAGCGGAGTCACGGTTCCGATGGAAAGGATGCTGAAGTACGACGATTCCAACTTCTGCATCTCCGGGGAATGGCCGCAGATGCGGAACACCCAGTCCGAGGCGAAGGTACAGCAGGCGACGGCGGCTCCACCGAATAGCGCCATGAACACTGCCTGCCACATGACACGACCGATGTGGTCGTCCTGATTCGCCCCTGAATGCTGAGCGACGAAAGTACTGGCATATCCCACGGTTCCCAAAAACACGCAGCAAGTGGCGAACGCCACCATTCCAGAGGAAACGGCGGCGCCCATGGCGGCCGGCGAATAATGCGATAGCATCATGCGGTCGATGAACAGCATGAAGGCGTGGCCAAGATTGGCGACGATCAGCGGCGTCGCCACCTTGAGCACGTCTCCAACGCCGCCCCGCCCGCGCAGGGTGACGAACGAAGACATGGCCTAGTTCCCGTCCCCCTGTGGCGCGGCCGCCTCCGGAACCGGCATTTCGCTCCACGCCGACTCGCCCTCGGCAACGCGGTCGCGGTCGGTGAGGACTTTTATCTTCTCCTCCAGACCGTTCAGCCGCGAGCGGCAGAACGCGGCCAGACGGCTGCCATCCTCGTATCCGGTGATCATCTCCTCGAGCGTGAGGTTGCCGTTCTCCATGCGGCGGACGAGGTCCTCCAGCTTGGCGAGCGCCTGCTCAAACGTCATCTTGATTTCGTTGTTTTCTTCCATTTTCATCACATCCAGTGTTTCAAAAGTTCCTCGCGGTCATGTGCGCTGAAGTAGGCCGGCGGAATGTCCAGTATGGTGAACGCGCCGCTACATCCGTCCTCGGAAAGCCGGAATGCGGCTCTAGCATGGGCCACGAGCACGTTGGCCGTGGCCTCCGGATTGCTGCCCCAGTTGCAGCGGTATTCCGCGACGGCCGGGTTCGAGTTCGGTCCGGTGACGCCGGCGGTGACCACCAGTCCGTCATGCGGGAAACCGGCGCAGCGTTCCGCCAGCTCCTCCTTCGAGACGAAGTTGACGACCGTGCGATACGGCGCGAAATAGCCCGGCATCTCGAGTATCTCGCGTTCGATGCGGGCCTTGTCGGCGCCTTCCTCGACCACGACGAAACACTCGCGGGTATGCATGTCGCCGGGCTTGAAGTCCGGGTTCTCCCCGCGGCGGACCCGCTCCACCGCCTCGGGAACCGCGTGGGTGTACTGCCTGGCGTCCACCACGCCCTTTATGGTGCGGATGGCGTCGCTATGTCCCATGCTGAGTCCGCCGGCCGGTCCGAGACCGTAGAAACCATAGGCGCGGGAGCCGGGCAGAAACGAACCGCCGAGTACGCGTTCGAGCGAGAATATCCCGGGATCCCAGCCGGTCGATATGACCGAGACGTGGCCGCAGGCGCGGGCCGCGTCGTCCATGGTGTGGAAGTATTCCGGAATCCGGCTGTGGTTGTCGAAGCTGTCGACCGTGTTGACGACGCGGCAGTACTCCGGACCCTGCTTCGGCAGGTCGTCCTTGGATCCGCCGCAGAGGATGGCCACGTCCGGACGGAACCTGGCGAGCCAGCCGTCGATGTCGGAAACGTCCATCACTGGAACGTCCGAGACCTCCTTCATCACGCGCTGCGGACTGCGGCTGGCGATTCCGCACAGCATCATGTCCGGCTGTCTTTCGATGGAACACCTGACGCCGCGGCCGACATTGCCGTAGCCGACGATCATAACCCTGATCTGCATTTCAAACCTCCATATTCCGCGCCATCCAGATGGCGCAAGTTTCATTTTCTCCTGTACAAATTGACGCGCCGTCGGGCAAGACGCCCCTCGACGATTATCTCGAAATCACCATTCCTGTCCTTGAACCGGTCGGGTCTGGCGACCACCAGGCTTCCAGGTGCCAGCGACGGCAGCTGGTCGGCCGGCATGTCGCGCGGGACGAACGCCAGCGGCCTCGCAACGTGGACCATGTACTTGTTGACGTCTCCGTCCAGTCCGATCTTGTGGAACAGGAGCGGCCGTCCGGCGCGGACGCGTTCGCATTCCGCGACAAAACCGCGGCTGCTCATGTGGCTCTCGCTCAATGGTTCCAGCACCGTGATCGTGAAAACGGAAAGCGACAATGCCATGATGCAGAGCGTGCAAAGCATCCGGTCGCGGTATGACTCCACCTTGCAGATTGCGAACGAAGCTGCCGAAAACACTGAGAGAACCAGAATCGGACGCAGCGGACTGAAGTAGTATCTGGCTCCGGATCCCGAGGTGATGCCGCTTCGGGTAATCACGATATAGGCGGTGATGGTGATGACGAGCAGCGCCACCGGCACCAGGCGAGCGAGTGTCAGTGTCACGAGTCGCGCTATCCTGAGCAGAGGGACACGTCGCGGAGTGCGCACGAAGAGGAACGCCGACATCATGGCCACCTCCGGCAGCACCGGCGCGATATAGCGCAGGTGCTTGGTACTAGGGACGCTCATTCCGACGGCGACGACAATCCAAACCGCGGCCGACGCGCGCAATAGCCATCCTGCGTTGTCGGTGTCATGGGAGAAGAGCGCGCTACGATTCCATATCAGGAGCGACGCGAGGACAGCCATGGCCATCACATAGGTGGGGGCGAAGGATCCGGCCGCCATCGTGAAATAGTAGAACGGTCCGTGGTCGCCGGTGTCGATCCGGTTGGACACCTGCATGTAGATGAACGAATGGAAGAACCCGTCGCCGTGGAACCGGAACGCCGCATAAGCGAGCCCTGCCGACAACACCGCGCCGATAGCCGCGCATATCGCACCATTGAGAAAGAGTCGTTTCCAACGGAACGAGACGGCGTCCAATGCCACGCTCACAGCGGCGACCTGGATGGTACCGATGATGCCGCGCGTGACGAATCCGGCCGTGGCGGCCAGCGCCACCCACAGCGGCATCGACCGCATGTTTTTTCCGCTCGAACGCTCGACGGCATGAAGATAGAACACGAAAAGCGCGGCCAGCATGACGTAGAGGTCTATCGACACCGATCGGCAGATGTTGAAGAATTCGTTGCTGGCAACCAGCATGAACACCGCTATGAGTCCAAACGTCCGGGAAACCATGCGTCGCCCGATGAGATAGCACAGCATGCATCCAAGCGCACCGCAGAGCGCGGTTGGCAACACGATGGAGAGGTAGTTGACTCCGCCGCACAACGCGGTGCTCCATCGCATCAGCGTCACGGGGACGCTGGTATAGTCGGGATACGGCTTGCCGTAGAGGATCGGGAACAACGAATACGGATTCTCGATGTATTCGTGGACGAACAATGCGAAACGGGTGTCTATCATCAGTATCTCCCGGCCGATCTGGCAGGCGAGAAAAAGCACGAGCGACCAGAAGAACACCCGGAACGCCTCGCGTTTGACTCCGAAGGACGATGTCATTTGCGTCTCCTCTTCTCTTGAATCGGCGGCACTGGCAGCGGATCCATCTCGGAATAGCGGGTGCGCTTCGTGGTGGTTCCGCAGCGGAAGAGCTCCGTGTCGACGTAGTAGATGATGTAATCGCAGAACTGGATGCGGCGCTGGGCGCGCAGCCTGCTGTAGGACGGGGCCTGGCTCGTGATGGTAAATGTACGTTCATCGGAGAGATAGACGCCGCGGTCGCCCTCGGCCCGCATCAAATCGTCGTTGCCGTCGAGTCCGGTCACGGCGACATCCTTTTCGCATTCGATGCGGTCGAGCTGATCGTCGTCGTCGAGCATGATGCGCGAAGCGACTTCGTTCTCGCCTGTGTCCAGCGCAAACGGATCGGCGTTGATGTCATCGTCCGGGTTAGCGACAGGAGCGCCAGGTTCGATGTGTTTGTTGTAGACAATCATGTGTCCGCAGTCGAGCCGATGTCTCGCATCGAACATGACCACGTCGCCGTGGGCCTCGGTGTAGTTGGTGTCGCGGTCGTTATGCAGCTTGTCGCAGTAGAGCGTGCTGGCCTGCGCCCTGCCGGTGGTGCCGGGGGGCGAACTCTTTTCGAGGCTGCAGGCGAAAACGCTGCCTTCGCAGTCGACCGTCGCCAGATGACTGCTGCCGGTATGCAACATGCCGCTCACCTGCTTTTCTCCGGCCACGGCGTCGCGGAAGTTGCAGACCATCTTGTCGGTGTTCAGCAAGTGGTTCGGCTCGACGATACGTACGTTGCCGATGGAAACGCTTTTGCGAAGGCTCTTGTTGCCGCCGAATCCGACGACCGAGTCGGATTGTCCGGTGGCGGCCTCGGCCAGGAAGAGATCGAGCCGGTCGCAATCCATGGAGCTTCCGCTGTCCACGCAATGGACCTTGCCGGAGAACACCGCGAAATCGCGGTCGTTGTAAAATTCGGCGTGAGAGGCAGATAGCCTGGAACCATCGGCCCCGGTATCCTTGCTGGAGGCCACGATGAAGACGTTGCCATCGCATGTGCAGCGGTCGATTTCACCGGATTTCTCGGCCAGAAACAACTCGACGCGGTCGCCGTGCAACCGATAGCGGTCATAGGCCATCCGGACCTGCCGGTTGCGGTCGATGGCGCGGTTGGCGCCCTTCCTCGCATCGCGGCTGGTGAGCGTTATGGTGCGGTGATTGGCGTCGTAGAGCAGCGTGTCGGACCAGGCCTTGTGTCCGCTGGAATCGGTCATCACGACGTTGCCCTCGGCGAGCAATCTCGACAAACTGGAGCTGCCTCCGATGCTGGAGGCGTTGTCATCCTCCTCTTCACCGGCGTCGCCGAGAAAGATAATCAAACGGTCGCTGTCGATGGTGCGCTCGCCACCGGGGACGGCCGTCGAGACGTCGGTCTTGATTTCGACGTTTCCAATCAGCATGATCTGGTCGCGGGCATTGTCGATGAGCAAGGTGTCGCAGACAGCGGAAATATATTTGTAGTCCGGAGGTATCTTGCTAGACGACAAGAGTTTACGCGGGTCGTACTTGGCCTCGCGCATCACGATTTTCACATCGCTCTCGACCTGCATGGTCCGGTGGTCGAAGTCGGCCACGAATCCCACGCCGTCGAGATCGATCTCCGGACTGCGGAAGAACACCGGATAGCTTCCGAGAGCCCGGCCGTGCTCCTGGTCGAGCAGCGCCCGCTTGGTGATCATCACGCCGTCGCTGTACGCGATGCGGTTCCGCCAGAAATCGGAGACCTCGGAAAGCGGCGCCCCGAGCTTGTAGTACCTGGTGTTCCAGCCATCGCCGATTAGATCGACGTCGACTTTCTTGCGGATCACCTCCAGCACTACCTCGCGGCCGTCGATGGACATGCCCTGCCGCACGCCATGGTCGGCGTAGACCATCATCTGCAGACGCCCGCCTTGGTTGACGGGAATCTTTGCGTTGCGCAGCTCGAGGCCGCGCAAATCGTCGATGTCGCCGGCGGCGAAGAGCCCCGTTCCGGCGATCAACGCGACTAACAGCAGGGGCAGTCTCATTGATAGTAGCGCTCCGTTACCGCCTCGTACTTGCCCTGGGCGATGAGAAGCTCGCGAATCACCTCGCACACGGCGCCGTGCCCTCCAATGGCCTTGGTACGCATGTGTGCGACCTCGTCGAGTTCCGGAATGGCGTCGGCCACCGCCACGGCGATTCCGGCGCGGCGCATGACCGGCATGTCGATGAGATCATCGCCAATATAGAGGCATTCGTCGGCGGAGAGGTTGTAGCGTTCCAATATCTGTCCGAAACCATCGATCTTCCGGTGCACGTTCTCCTCGAGGAAGGTGATTCCGAGCTCGGCCGCGCGATCGCGATTGGCCTTGCTGGACTTGCCGGAGAGCCAGCCCACGATGAGTCCGGCGCGCAACGCCAGCTTGATCCAATGTCCGTCGCGGTAGTGGAAGAACTTGACCAGCTCGTCAAGTCCGTATCCGACCCGACAATCTGTCAGGACGCCGTCGACGTCGGTGATTATCGCCTTGATCTTGGCGTATTGTTCAGTCGAGATCATGGATGGCCTTTGTCCTGGTTATGACCCGGCGCGCCAATTCGAAGTCGAGCGAGTTCGGACCGTCGGAAAACGCGTTGTCGGGATCCGGATGCACCTCGCAGAAAAGTGCGTCGATGCCGACCGCGGCCGCGGCTCCGGCCAGCGGATAGACGAGGTCGCGGCGCCCGCCGGAGCAGCCTCCGTTGCCTGATGGTATCTGAACCGAATGGGTGGCGTCGAAGACCACCGGCACGCCGAGACCGCGCATTGCGATGAGGCCGCGCATGTCGACGACGAGGTTGTGGTATCCGAAACTGGTTCCGCGTTCGCATAGCATGACCTTGTCGTTGCCTGCCGAGCGCACCTTCTCGACGGCGCCCTTCATGTCCTCCGGGGCCATGAACTGCCCCTTCTTGATGTTGACCGGCAGCCCCGTACGTCCGGCGGCGACCAGCAAATCGGTTTGACGACACAGGAAAGCCGGTATCTGGAGCATGTCGACCGCCTGGGCGACCGTTGGAACGTCGCCGCTCTCGTGAACGTCGGTGATGACCGGGACGTTGAAGCGTTCGGCGACGGCGCGGAGAAATCCAAGTCCCTCCTGGATGCCAGGGCCGCGGCGGCTGCCGGCGCTAGTGCGGTTGGCCTTGTCATAGGAAGCCTTGAAGACGTAGTTGACGCCGAGCTCGGAACATAGTTTCACGAGAAACTCGGCGGTTCTCAGGCAGACGTCGAGCGACTCCGCCATGCAGGGGCCTGCGATGACGGCGAGCTTTCCGTCTCCGATTGAAAAGCGGTTCTTGATTTCGACTGGTTTCATTTCGATGCGAACTCCATGAGTTTGCGCTCCGCCCGCTCGATGTCCGCCGGCGTATCGACGCCGATGGTCTCCAGCTCGGAGCATATGACCTTGATTCCTATTCCGTTCTCGAGCGCCCTGAGCTGCTCGAGCTTCTCGCTGTTCTCAAGCGCGCTTGGCGGCAGCGACACGAACCGGCGCAGCACATCGGCGCGGTAGGCGTAAATGCCCCAGTGCAGATACATGGGAGCCGCTACACCGCCCGAACGCACAAACGGAATGTCGCAGCGGCTGAAGTAGAGCGCATCGCCGTTCGTCCCGAAGACGACCTTGACGTTGTCGCTGGTCATCTTCGAACGGTCGGCCGGAACGGCAACCGTTGCCATGCCGATCGACGGATCGGAGGCCATTAGGTCGATCAGCCGATCGATGACGCTGCTGGGCATGAGGGGCTCGTCGCCCTGGACGTTGATGACGATCTCCGGAGGTTCGGGCATGCCCGCCGCGACTTCGGCGATGCGGTCGGTTCCGCTCTGGCAGTCCGGACTGGTCATCATCGCCTTGCCGCCGAACGACTCGACCTCGGAGACAATGCGCTCGTCGTCGGTGGCGACGATCACGACATCGGCCTTGGACGCCGACGCCCGGTCGTATACGTGATGGATCATGCTCTTTCCCGCCAGACGGGCCAGCGGCTTGCCTGGGAATCTCGTACTCCCGTATCTCGCGGGAATGATAACCGCGCTGCGTGCCATTTTTGAAATCTCCCTATTTTGCGGAGGCGACCGCCTCCAAAAGCTCGTTTTTCATGATCGGCGCCGTTCCGACCTTGCCCACCACCACCCCGGCGGCCAGGTTGGCCAGTTCGGCCGCCGATGCGGGATCGGCGCCGGCGGCCATCGAAAGCGCGAAAGTAGCGATGACGGCGTCGCCGGCTCCGGAGACGGCGAAGACCTCGCGGGCCCGGGTCGGGATGACCCGGCATCCACCGTCCGGTCCGAATATCGCCATACCCTGTGCGGCCAGCGAGATGATGAGATAATCGGGATTCCACCGCTTCCTGAGTTCACCCGCCACCTCCCCCAGACGTTCGAAGGAGCCGTCGTCCGGCATGCCGGCCAATGCGAAGGCCTCGGAACGGTTGGGTTTCATGACGGTGATGCCCTGGACCGGATCGAGGCGTCCGGGCTTCGGATCGAGCGCAGTGATTATGCCGTGGCTCCTCGCCGCGCGGTTGATCTCGTCGACCATGTCATGGCCTAGCAACCCCTTGGCATAATCCTCGAAAATCACGGCATCGACGCCACCATTGGAAATAAGTTCAAGCAATGGTTTGGCGACCCGCCTCCTCAAGTCGTCGCCGAACTCCGAGCTGTTCTCGAAGTCGACGCGCATCAACTGCTGGTTTCCGGCGATGATGCGGCGCTTCTCGGTCGTGCAGCGCCCGGAGTCGCGAAGCATTCCGAAACCATCGATGCCCAGTTCGTCCAAGTACTCTCCGACGAGCTTGCCCGCCGCGTCGTCTCCGATGGCTCCGAAGGCGAAGGCGTGTCCGCCCAGAGTTGCGATGTTGCGCATGACGTTGCCGGCGCCGCCGAGGCAGCTGGTCTGGCGGACGACGTCCACAACGGGAACCGGGGCCTCCGGGGAGATGCGCTTCACCTGTCCCCAGAGATAGACGTCGAGCATGACGTCGCCGAGAACCGCCACGCGGCGGTCGCCGAACGTCTCGATCAAGCTTTTGAAATCAACAGCCATGTTCACTTGTCCTTCTTTGGTATCAGTCCGTTGACGTATTTCGAGGTGTCGAGCTTGTTCTCCACCGACACCGGGCGATTCTCCTTGGCGGACGCCAGCGGAGTGGCCATCGCGTCGAGGAACCGGTTGAGCGACTTTATCTCGTCCATAGTGAGCTGGGCGGACTCCTTCCGCAGGTAATCGGCCAGAAGGTTGAGGTTCCACGAGACCAGCTTGATCTCCGCTTCCGCGGTATCGTCCTTGGGATGGATCCGATTGATCTGACCGCGCATACGGTCGAACTTGTCGAGGAACTCCAAGCGCGCCACCTGGTTGGCCATGGTGTCCTCGCGGTGCAGATACCACGGGATGCCCACAGCCAGGGCGACCTCGGCGATGAGTATGACGACGAAACTCGATATCGCGATGAAAGCGATGTAGTCGCGTTTGAACTCGGCCGAAAGACCGATGCTGCTATTTGGCTTGTCAGGCATCCCTCTCTCCTTTCATTCTCCAATCCAGGACCGGCCATCCGGCGGCGGCCGCCGCGGCCGCGAGTCCGGCGGACGGGCTCACGGCATAGGGAAAACCGACGCCTTCCAGCAGTTGCAGGTCATTGACGCTGTCGCCGTAGGCGGCCGTCTCTTCCAGCCGGACGCCGAGCGATTCAGCGTAATCGCGGACAAGCTTCACCTTGCCGGGGCCGGACGGATAAATCCCCGTCGTGCGTCCGGTATACAATCCGCCATCTATTTCAAGCTCGGCGCCGTGGAACGCGTCGAATCCGAAGTAGGTGGCCACGGGGGCCGCGATGACGGAACAGGTGCTGGTCAGCATCCACACGGCGACACCGGAGGCCTTTAGTTTCGAAACCTCGGCCAGCGCCGACCGGCGGCAGCGCGGAAGCACGACCTCCTTGAAATGCAGTTCGGCGAGTTCGGCCATGCGCCCTGGTGTGCTGCCGCGAAACTCGCGGAGCTGGAAGTCGAGAAATTTCTCCTCGTCCAGCTTGCCGAGATCGTAGTCGGCCATGTGGGCGTCGGCCTCGGCCAGCGCCGACTCGGGGGCGAGCCCGTGGGAGACGACGAAACGCTTCCAGGTGAGATCGCAATCGCACCCGATGAGCGTGTTGTCCATGTCGAATACCGCAAGAGCAATCATACGGATCCCCCCAATAAACAATAATTCCTCAAGTTAATATACTTCCCCGCGCGCGAAATTGAAAACGACTTCTTTCCGAACTATCTTCTCTCCGTACATGACGACTACGATACACAAGGAGCGTAAAATGGAAGACAAACTTAACGACCTGCTGAACAAAATCGTGCCGAAGATCTACTTCAGGACTCCGAAGATAACCGTGCTTGGACCGAATCCGGCGTGGCAGCGGACACTGACGTTCGACGAGTTCATTCCGAACAAAATCAACCGGGCTACCAACGCGATGGAATGCGCATCCGGCAAGGGGATAAACTTCTGCCGGGCGGCGATGACCACCGGCGAACGAGTCGACATCTGCCTGCTGCAGTTTCTCGGCGGGGAGAACGGCCGCAAAGTGGAGGCGGAACTCAAGAAGAAAAAGATGCGCTTCGCCGTCTCCGAGACGGCTGGCGCCACCCGCTGCTGCACGACCTGCCTTGCCAAAGGCGGGATGACGGAACTCATCGATCCGTCGGCGACGGCCTCCATCCGGGAAGTCGACAAACTTCTCAAGATGTTCGCGGGCGAACTCGATCACAGCATGCTGGCCGCATTCTGCGGAACGACGCCGGGGGCGACTTCCCCGGACTTCTACGACCGCGCGGCGGAGCTCGCGGCCAGCCATGACGTGCCGATTTTCCTCGACGCCTACAGAAACATCGACAAGCAGCTGGACAACTGCTGCGGGGCGTATCTGAAAATCAACCGCGACGAACTGGCGGAACTCACCGGAACGGACGACGTCCCGGCGGCTCTCCAGGAGCTCACGAAAAAGCATCCCAGGCTCCGGGCGATAGGCATAACCGACGGCCCCAACCTGGCTTACGCGATACACGGCGACGAAATGGCCGCCTATGAAATCCCGAACATCGGAGAAGTCGTCAACCCGATCGGCAGCGGCGATACGGTATCGGCGGTGTGGGCGGTGGGACTCGTCACAGGAAAGGATCCCATCAAGTCGTTCGCCCTTGCACTTGGCGCCGGATGCGCCAACTGCCTGTCGTTGAAGCCGGCGGAATTCAGCATGGCGGCGGCGCGCGACATCGAGAGCAGGATCACAATCACGTTCCTGTAATCCGCGGCGGCGCACGGTCAAAAACAAAGCAGCGCAGTTCATTTTTCAAGCGCATTGTCACATCGCCTTTCCGTGATAAGCGCATGGCATGAAATTTGTCACATGTTCGAAAGGAAACCGGCGGAGGGAAAGGACACCAAATGGCGAAAGACAATGCCCGGCAGATAAAGCTTGCCGCGGAACAGGAATCCGCGATCAAGCTGATGCTGTCGGGAAAGAACGTTTTCCTGACTGGAGAGGCCGGAACCGGCAAGTCGACGATCATGCGCGAGTTCCGTCGGAGATGCGAGAAGGAATGCGTATTCCTGGCCCCGACCGGCATCGCGGCCGTGAACATCGAGGGACAAACCATACACAGTTTCTTTCTCCTACCGCCAGGACTGCTCGGCAGCGAGCCGCTGGAGGAGCTCGGCAGTTCGCGACGCAAGTCGCTCATTTCCAAAGCCAGGGTCATCGTCATCGACGAGATATCGATGGTGCGAAGCGATCTTCTCTGGGGAATCGACGAACGACTGAGAAGCGTGGCTCGCGGCAAGGCGTCGGGAAAGCCATTCGGCGGCCGGCAGGTGATCGTCGTAGGGGATTTCTTCCAGCTGCCGCCGGTGGTGAAGACGGAAACGGAGGAAACGTTCCTCGAGAAGACCTTCGGAGGATCCTACGCGTTCCAGTCGGAACTCTGGAGGCAGGCGAATTTCCAGTGCGTGAGACTGAAAACCATACATCGTCAGAAAAACGACGCGTTGTTCATGAGTCTGCTCAACCACATCCGTTCCGGAAAGCTGGATGAACGCGATATCGAGGTGGAACCGAGCGGAGAACCGCTCAACGTCCTGGAGTCGCTGAACCATCTCTGCGTCACTACGGCGCCGAAGGCGGAAGATCCGATATGCCTCTGCACCACCAATCGCGAGGCGCAGACGATCAACGATCTCAGGGAAAGCCAGCTGGACGGGGAACGGAAGATTTTCAACGCGGAGCTAACCGGCCGGTTTCCACAAAAGGAACTCCCTGCCCCGTCGCAACTTACACTATGTGCCGGAGCGAAAGTGATGCTACTCGTCAACAAACACCTGCCCGACGGTACGATGGAATATGTCAACGGCGACGTCGGTATAGTCGAGGAAATCAATCGTGATGCCACGGTGACGGTAAAGCTCGACAACGGCAAAATCTGTTCCATCGCCGCCAACCAGTGGTCATACAAGGAGTATGTCCTTGAACGCGACGAAAACTCCGGCAAGGAAGTGATAAGACAGCGGGAAGTCGGAAAATTCACCCAAATGCCGCTCAAACTGGCCTATGCGATAACCATCCACAAAAGCCAGGGGCTGAGTCTGGACGCCGTGCACATCAGGATGGGCAACGGCTGCTTCGCGCACGGGCAGTTCTACACGGCGTTGTCGCGATGCAGATCGCTTGACGGACTCAGCATCGACAGGAAGCTATATCATGGCGACGTCATTCTGGATGACGCGGTGGTCGACTTCTACAACAGCATGGACGCCCCGGGACCGGAAAAGCAGACCGTCAACATAGCGATTCCCAAGGAACACGAAGCCGCGGTCCGGGCGCTACTGGCGCAGCTGGCCGGAGCGAAACCGGTGACAGCGAATCCCAATCCGTCGACGGAGGCGCCGCGCCTTTTCACGGAATACTCCGAACCGGAACGCATATACCGGCATCCCGACATCAACATGCTGATGATGGTATACGGCAACCAGACCGGTGGCGAAAAGGCACGTGGCATGACGAAACAAAAGAACAAGATCGGATTCAACAAGTTCGACGCGCCGGTGCTATCGGAGATTGCGGAAAAATACAAAGCGGACGGCTGGATAACGAAACCGCAACTTGACACAGTATCGAAACTAATACATAAATATCGAGCGCAATGTGGTTTAGACAAATAGCGGCACCCCCTGTCCAGATATAAAGAAGAACCGGCGTCCGCGCCGTAAACGACACGAACACCGGTGGAGATGGACACTTTGAAATGGTGTCAGAATTTCGACAGGCTACGCTTTATCACAGAGAACACCATGACGCAAATCTGCCTGGCGTCGCCGATAAACGTCTTCACATCACATTGCCCGCCGATGGTCCGGATAATGGACTCACTATCGCCGGCGCCGGGATTCGGCTGATTGCCGGCATCCTGCGCCGGAGATGACGCGGGATCGACAGGTTCCGGATTCGGATCGGTGTCAGTTTTAGCCGATGGCTCGACCGACTCCGGCCCGTCATTCACAGGTCCTTCCTGTTTCGTGACAGGCGGGGACTGTTCCTCCGATTCCCCGCCGGACTTCTCGTCGGCTCCATCGACTTGCCCAGGCGTCACCCCGGGTTCCTTTTCGGGTTCCTTGCCGGTCTCCGCTGCAGGTTCCGCAACAGGCGTTGCAGCAGATTCCGCGCCTGGCTCCGCCGCCGGCGCCGCGGCCGGTTCCTCGCAAGGTTCCGGTTCGCCGGACCATCCCATCACCACGAGGCTGCGGTCATCGCGGCCGCGCGGATCGGTGGCCCATTTCGCCGCTGTCAGGTAGTCAAGGATGTTCTGGCGCGTCAGCTCCCCGGAATCCATGTCGGAAAATAGCTTCCCGAATATCGGTCCGGGGACCATCGACGGCAGATGAAACATCAGGTATTCCGGTCCGTCGCTGGTAATCGCCACCGCATTCACCATGGCCCGCGGCATGGTAACCGCATGAAACGGACAGCAATGTCCCGTGGCGTCCAGCCTGAGGAAAGTCGTGATGTTGTCGAACTCGCCCTTGTCCGGCGGAAACACCGTTGAGAACTCGCCTTCTGGAGAACGGCGGGTAATCGCCCCGTCACCGACCTGGAAGAAACCGACATGGCGCCGGCCCCAGACGCAGAACGCAACGGTATAGTCGAACTCGCGTTCGCCGCATCCGTACTCCTCGGCAAGTTCCAGCTTTTGCTGGCACATGCTTTTTACCAGCAACTGGCAGATGCACTCCCACTCCCCTTCCGCGACCTCCGGTTCGTCCAGTATGCCAAGCAGGTCCTCGAGGACTGCGCACTGGCTGCGAAACGCCTTCACCGCGGCCCGTGCACCGAAGTGTGACAGCTTCGCGCTGCCCCGCCCGTCGCAGACGATGGCGACAGGACGCGGGGAGAGCCAGACGCCGGAAGCGTCCTGGCAAGGTATCTCGCGTTGCAGGTGCCCGTTTCCGGGCACCGACGCGGCGAATCCAGTGAGCTTTCTCATCTACGGAGTTCCGGAAAGATCGGCCCAGCTGTCGACGGTACCGAGTTGCGCCTTGTCCTGATCGGCGACGCTGCCGGCGGAGACACTGCGCAGAGAATCGGTCAGCCAGCGGAAGAACTCCTTGAAGCGGAGCCCCTTCAGCTTGACCGGTCCGGGATGCTCGGGAACGATCTCGGCCAGCGTTGTGAAGTCGGCATCATCGCCGATTCCGATGCCGATGTATTGGAGCTTTCCGGTCTCGGCCACTGACTTCATGCTGGCGGCCGGTTCCTTCCACTCGTCATTCGGACCGCCGTCGGTCATCAGGACGATCCACGGACGGTAGCTGGAGATGCCGTTCTTCTTGTACATGTTGCGGCGATTGCGCAACTCGTCATCCGCGAGGGCGATGGCGGCGCCAAGCGAAGTGCAGCCGCTGGCGGTGAAGGTCGGAGGATTGGCCGCGGCCTGGGTCACCGGGCAGAACGGAACCGCCACCTCGGCGTCGTTGGCGAAGGTGATGATCTCGACTTCGACGCTCACGCTCGCGGTTTCGTCATTGCTGGTCTCGTCCAGGAACTGCTTGACGCCCTCCTCGAGCTCGCGAATCGGCCGGCCTCCCATGCTGCCGGAAACGTCCAGCAGCAGCACCACCGGGCACCGCGGCGCCGGATTCGTCACATCAAGGTTTTCATTGGCATAATCACTCATTTTCTCTTCCTTTCCTTTTGGGTTGTCTTGGATTCTTCCATTGTATCGTTAAAACCAATTTATCTTTTTCTTTTTTTCTTCGACGGCTTGAGAGCGCGCTGGTCGGCGATGCGACTGCGCTCCATGACGGCGATGAAATTCTCAAGTTCCGAATGCAACTCCGTAACGCTTGGACGAACGGCTGGATCGGAATGTCCGGGACCGAACATGCGGACGAAATAATCCACAAGACTGTCCGGCATCCAGCTGGCAACGGTCTCCCAGTACGGCGCCATCCTCGCGCCGGATCTGGGATCGAGCGGGAACTTTCCTTCGATAAGATTCTGCCACTGCTCCTTGCTACTTCCCAGCCTTGCGTACGGATGCAGTCCGCACATCACCAGCGAGTAGACCAGCACCGCCAGACTGAACCTCACCTGTTCCGGAGTACGAGGTTGATCCAGGAGCTTCTTGTCCTTGAGAAGTTCCGGAGCGGCGTAATCGGGAAAATGCAGCGAGGTCAGAAACGCCTTGCGCACCCAACCGCCGGCGGGGATCTGGTAGCTGTCGCAGTCAATCAATCCGATTTCGCCACTCGGAGTGACCATGAAGTTGTCCGGATTGAAATCGTTCACCAGCACGTGATACCTGGCCAGCATGCGGATGGCGTCGACGAGGTTAAGCGCCACACGGGCCACGGACAGCCGGTCCCATCCGGGGAAGAACTTGGTCACCTGATCGGCACAGAACAACGCCCGGAGCTTCCGACCGGAGAATTTGTTCATGACAAATCCTATCGGCTGGCCGTTCGGCTTGTCCAGGACCTTCATCCGGGGCCAGGCGAGAAACGGCGAATTGGTGCACTCCGCAAGCCCCAGCATCGCCTGAAGCCGGCTGCGGAACCGGTTCATGGCGGGCGCGTTACCCATCACCTCCGGCTTGCATATCTTGATGAGTATGCTCCGATTGAGCGGGCAGTTATATATGACGCCCTCGCCGCCGTCAGTCAGCCGGTCATTCGCAGTCAACTTGAGCGGCTTGCCGTGGGGATCGTAGACGGTGATCGTCCGATCGATTCCCGCGCCCTGGCGCTGCCAATCCATTCCCACTTGAGTTCCCTTCTCTTTCTTTTTCTTCTTCGGCGCAGGTGATTTCGGACTACCCGCGGACGGGGAGCCGAACCATCTGACGAACCAATTCGGACGCGGGTTACTCGCCATCTTCGGTCTTGGACTCGGAGTCCTCCTCCTCGTCCTTACCGAGATCCTCGTCGTCATCCTCGACGGGGCTGAACTTCAGCCAGTCGAAATCTTCAAACATGTCGTGCAAGGCCTGGTCGACCCTGAGATTCGGCTCGGCGCCGAGACACTCGAGAACGAACTCGCGGGTGCTGCGGTAGGTCTTACCATCGGTAAGCATGAAGGCCTTCTTCAGGACGTGGCGGTCGCCAAGCCCCATGTCGTCGGTGCCGGCGACCTTGATGGAGTCGGCGCCATACATCTTCATGAAGTCGGTCATGTCCATAATCTCGGCGATGCCCTCCTTGTTGATGGCGATGACCGAACCCTCGGTGGCCACGATGGCGTAGCGTTTCTTGCCGCCGGCCTTGCAGCGACAGACTCCGCCGCCGCGGACGAACCTCGCGCGACCGATGGAATCAATGTCCTCGACAAGATCGCGCCAGGCCTGGCCGATGTTCTCGACGAGCTCGCTCGTCGCATCTCCGATTTCAGATATCAAATCAGAAAAATCGCTCATAATCATTTCTCCTTCTTCATTTTGGTTCCACAACGCGGGCAGAACGCCCGAAACAGCCTGTCGAGCAATTCCTTTCCCAACCAATATGGCGGCGCAATCACGCCCGACAACGGACGGAATGGAAACACCGGACGGGCCGGCTTCCTATATCCGCAGTTCGGACAGACATTGCCGGACTTTTCCGTATTCATCGGCATCTACCTCGAAGTCCGGGACTTCTGTCCGAAGCTGAAGAGCTTCTCAAAGGGCTCCACCACTTCCTTGCAGGACTTCATGGTACGATCGACCGCATCGTCTAGCACCTGGTCGGCCAGGTCCCCGTCCTCCTCGTCGGAATCGTCATCGTCGGAATCGTCATCGTCCTCCGCATCCTCATCCTCGTCGTCGGACTCCTCTTCGTCATCCTCGTAATCATCGTCCTCGATGTCCTCGTCGTCATCATCGTCGTCGTTGGAGACGGCCTTCGCAATTCCGGCGATTGCCGCGACGCCGACGCCGACCCCGATTCCCAGAGCTGCGAGCCCGGCGAGGATGCCCGGCACTCCGCCGTGCCTTCCGATGCCAGGCTTTGTGATTCCGATTCCCCTGAAGATGTCTTCGATGTCTCCCATTTCCATACCTCCTATTTGTCAGTTTCCGTTTCGGCGGCCGTTTCTTCGCCGGCTACCGGTTCCTTATCTTCCTCGCTCTCGGACTCCTTCTCCACGGGATCGAGCACGTCCATCAGCTTGAAGAGCGCCTCGTTGATCCTGATCGCGGTGTCCGCGACGGCATTGGTGACCTTCTGCTCGCCATCGATTCCATCGTCCCACATCGACATATCGACGTCGATTTCCGGGAGCTCCGGAATCATCTCGGCGTGTCCGAGTTCGTCGGCCGCCGCCACGGCATCCTCGTGAGTGAGCTGCACCAGCTTCCACGCGCTCTCGAGCCGCTCGAGGTAGCGATGCCTGTCGATGTCGGCGACCGCGCCATCCTCCAGGACGATGCGCAAGGACAACGACATGTTGCTCATGATCATCGTCTGCACGTGGCAGCCCTGCTCCACGAGCCCCCACAGTGACCATCTGTAAAACCTCTTCTCCTTTTCCGTCATTTCCAAAACCTCCTCCTTAATGAAAACCTCTACTTTTCCAGTGCCGTCATACGACACAACGCACAATGTACCAGGGATGCCGTGCCATCTTGTGTCCCTGCCCATCACCTCCATTCCGATTCATGCGAAATCCGCTTTTTCCAACCAACGCCGCCTAATGTAATTTCATCGGAGTGACATCTTGCGTCACCGTCCGTCCGCCCATCGCTCGCGACAATGCGGATGGTTCCGGAACGAACGACACACAATGTATTTCCGGCGGAGTGACATTTTGCGTCATTGCAAATTGTCACTGCATATCGGCGGTGCTATCTTATGGTAAAAACCACTTCAACCGAAAGGGCTCGATCATGCCGGTGAACAAGAAACAGATACAGAGAATGATCAAGCTGGTAGCGGAAATGCGCCAGAACAACTACCCCAACTCGGCGAGTTTCGCCAAGTTGTTGAAGCGCGCGGAGCTGGTAGACAATCTCAACATCGCGTGCAGCGAGCGCACGATTAAGAGAGACATCGAGGCGTTGAAAAGCGAGTTCCAGGCGCCGATAGTCTTCTCCCAGGAGAACAACGGCTACTATCTCGACAATCCGTTCTGGGTGTTCCAGGCGCCGACGTTCTGCGACGGATACATCGCCAGCAGCATGCTGGGCGCGCGCATAGCTGAAGACGTGATGCCGGAACCGGTAAAGACCACGATACGCGACGCGGTCGACAACGAGCTGGCGGGAAACAACTCGAATTTCTTCGACGTGACGTACATGGAGTCGCTGCTCATCTTCTCGGGAGCGAACACCGACGTGGATCCCAAGATATTCCACACGGTGTTCGAGGGGTGGCGCCAACGCAAACCGCTCAAGCTGACCTATGGGAAGGATGACGCCGACGAGGAACCGAAGGAGATGCGTTTCGAACCCCACATCATCGCCTGCCGCAACGGGAACTGGTATGTCAAGGGGGTGAACATAGCAGACAAGAAGGTGCTGATACTAGCGATTTTCCGGATAAAGTCGGTCGACACCTATGGAATCAGATTCGACATTCGCAAGGACATACTGGACGACACGAGGAAGAACGGTCTCTTCGACTATCCAAAGCTCTCCAACGTCAAGGTGAGATGCGCGAAGGAGATCGCCTTCTACATCCGCGAGCAGCAATACAAGAAGAAACTCACCATCAAGGAAAACAAGGACGGCAGCCTGGACGTGACGCTTGGACCGTCGACCGAGTTCGACATCGTGCGCTGGGTGCTGGCGGAAGGAGGCAAGGTCGAGGTGCTGGAGCCGGAAAACATCCGCAGACGCGTCCATGACGAAGCGCTCGAGGCGGCCAAGACGAACGAAATCCGCAAATGCCCTGCCCGCCGGAAATAATACTGGAACTGACGGCGCGCTGCAACCATGCGTGTCCGTTCTGCTACTGCAACTGGCACGAGGAAGGTGAAACGGTCCCGGAGGATCTCCCGACATCGGCCTGGAGGAAGATCATCCGCCACTGCGTCGACGCGGGGGCGCTTGTGCTCCAGTTCTCGGGAGGGGAACCTCTGCTGAGAAAGGACATCGGAACCCTGGTGTCGTATGCGCGAGAATTGCTCCCCGCAGGAGGCTTGATGCTCTTCACCAACGGAACGCTGATGACACCGAGGCGCTTCGCCTTTCTCAAAAGGAAAAGCGTAATCGTGGGGACCAGTTTGCCCTGTCTCGCAACCTATGGTGCAATGACCGGGAGGGGACGCGGCCGGGAGCGTATACTGGAGTCGATAAGACAGGCCGCGAAATCGAAGTGGGCGATGTCTGTAAGAATAACGGGGAACCGGACGAACGCGTTCGAAGCCGTAGAGACCGTGCTGGCCGCGGCCGAAGCCGGGGCCGGAGCGGTGATGGTGGAACCGGCGATGCTTTGCGGACGAGCGGCGAACACGCCGGAACTCGCGCTGGAACGCGGTGAATGGAATGAAATACGTCGCGAAGTGGAAAAACTCAAGCTACCGCGGCGAATGAAGCCGAATTTCTGCGACGAACTCGTATGCGAATGCCGCGACATGCCACGCGCAATGCGCGCAAGGTATGGGGTCAAGGATTTCTCATGCACGTGCGGAACATTGTTCGGAGCGGTAGGTCCGGACGGAAGGTACCGCAGATGCATCCACTTGAAGGACGCGCTCCCCTTCCCCTGCTGACAAGCGCTCTCCCCTATCGAGAATTACCGATATAAAAAGAACGCCCGTCCGGAAAACCGGGCGGGCGCAAAGTCGAATACAGCTAAGTGAACTACTTGGCGTTCTGGACGATGAAGCCATCGCCATAGACAGCGCTCTCGATGGAGAGGCCGAAGAACGTGCAATAGTAGACCTTCTTGGCATTCTTGCCTTCGGCCGGAGTGCGCAGAGACCTGCAACCGGCAACGGAAGAAATGACAAGAGCCGCTCCGAGCAGAAGCATGAGCTTTTTCATTTGTTTCCTTTCGTACCCAAAATCGGGTAATGCCATCAGAAAGCGTTACTTGTTGGAGATCGGGGAAACGATGAATCCGTCACCGTAGACAGCGCTCTCGATGGAGAGACCGAAGAAGGTGCAATAGTAGACCTTGTCAGCATTCTTGCCTTCGCCCGGGGTACGGAGAGATCCGCATCCGGCGAGGGTGGAAACGACGAGGGCAGCACCAAGCATCATCATAATCTTCTTCATTTTCTTTTCCTTTTTCTAGTTAAACAGTTGACTTGACTACCGAACTACTCAGTTCTGGACGATGAAACCATCGCCGTAGACAGCGCTCTCGATGGAGAGGCCGAAGAACGTCTCATAGTAGTTCTTCTTGGCGTTCTTTCCTTCGCCCGGGGTGCGCAGGGATCCGCATCCAGCGAGGGATGCGACAACGAGAGCAACACCGAGCATCAGCATCATCTTCTTCATCTCTTTTTTCCTTTCATGATTTTGAAATCCGGTATCAACACTGTGTTGACAACCAATAGAAAAACCATTGCGACACAGTGATTCCAGCGGGAATCACCCGTTATAACTAATATAGCAAATATACTTTTGAAAATCAAATTCATAACGGGGCCGACCAACTACCCGATGGAGAGATTGGCCAAGAGCAGCGATCCTGCACAATCGGGAACGACAGCCGTCTGCGGCAAAGGATTCAGCATCAGGTGTTCGCAGCAATCAGGACAATGAAAAACTGGCCTATGGCAATCGCGTTCATGGCAGTCCCCGTTTACGTTCGATTGTCTTCGCTACGAAACTGGCAGTCCGCGCCTTGAAAAATAAAACGGCGCGGGAGCAGTGACACAAAATGTCACCGGACGCATGATATGTTATGTTCTGAACATCTACAAGGAGACAAATGGATACGATTTTGAAGCGGGACGCCCTGGCAGAGTTCAACCGCCTGGTCACCAACGGAACACTGAAGGCGGTACTCGACAGCCAATGCAACTGCAACGCCGAGTCCGCGGTGGACCACCGGCAGGCGACGACGTGGCATGACATAGCAGTGAATTCCGGATGGCGCATCCAGAGATTCGGATGCGGCCACCATCTGCGCATAGTCGATCCCTCCGGAATCCGCCAGTCGTGCGGTCCGGATGAACTGGTATTCCGCAGGATACTGCATCGGCCGGTGAACTGGTTCGTCAACATCATGACGGTTCCGGACACCGTCTACAAGAGCTTTTACACCTATCTCGCCACGAACAACCGCAGGAACGAGACGGTGGTGCTAGTGCACGGCTGGGTGAACCGGGCGGTCAGCATGCACAAGATGGCGACCCATCTATCCTCGTGCGGCTACGACGTCCTGGTGTACGACTACATGAGCTCGACGGCCGGAGTATCAGCGCACGGCAGGGAACTGCTGTTAAAGGCGGCGCAGCGGTTCTGCAAGCTGAAGCAGAATATCCACTTCGTCACCCACAGCATGGGCGGACTGCTGCTGCGCGTCGCGCTGGAACAGGACACGAAGGATCTCATCAGCTCCAGAATCGGAAAGGTGATACTCCTCGCCCCGCCGAACGGAGGATCGCCCTGGGCGGATCTGCTGACCATGCTGGGAGCGGACGCGTTCGACCGCGCCATCTCGGATCTGCGCATGGCTCCGGACGGGGTTGGACGATACATAGGACCGCCGGCCCACTACAAGGGAGAAATCACCATCATTGGAGGAGCATTCGACCTCAAGGTGCCGAAAAACAGCCTGAGAGTGGACAACGCGCAGTGCGTGGTCAGGGAGATGCTTCCAGTTGGACACCACGGAATGTGCTCGAATCTCCTGACCGCGCAGGCGGTCGAACGCTATTTGCTGGGATAGGCGTCGAAGGCGCCGCGCCCGGAAATCGAACGGGCCATGTCCCGTATCTCCTCGAGAATCGGTCTGACAGCCTGCACGTCCAGCAGCGAACCGTAGTTGCCGCACTGCCTCGCGTTTCTCGCCGGAACCTCCTCCATCGCCAGCGCCGCCTCGGCGCCGGCGGCGATGAAATCGGCCTTCTCCGAGTTGCTCGCCTCGCCCGCCAACAAAAGGTAGAATCCGGTCATGCAGCCCATCGGGCCGAAGTAAAGCACGATCAGGCGATCCGACTTTTGCGAGCGGAGTCCGGTGGCCAGCATGTGCTCGACGGTATGCGCCTCGCCCTCCGTCATCACGGGTTCGGCGTATGGACGCCGGACGCGGATGTCAAAAGTGGTGACGACGACCGATTCAATGCGGTCGACCGCGGGGATGTAGATGCCCCGCGTCATCCGGAGATGGTCGACGTCGAATGAGATCGAGCTCCTGGATTCCATGGCTACTTCTTCAACAGCGCGGTTCCGACGGAGAACGCGGTCCCGGCGACACCGCCGATCTTGATGTAGCGGTTGCGGAACGGGTCGAAGGAAATCGCGCCGAGGAGATCGACGTCGACTTTGCCGTCCGGTCCCAGGACCGACTCGTCGGCGGCGACGTTGACGATATCGCCTACGGCGCAGCCCGTCTCCCTGTCATAGCTGACGAGCCTGCATTCGAGAACGAGCGGGAGCTCGCGGATCACCGGAGCGTCGACGAAGGACGACGGGTCGACATGCCAGCCGGCCATGGCCACCTTGTCGGGGACCTTGTTGCCGGAGACGATGCCGACGTAGTCGCAAGAGACCATGGTATCGGCGGTTCCGATGGAAACGGTGAACGATTCCGTGCGGAGCAGATTGGCGGCGGTGCGATGCTCAGGCGCGATGCAGACGCCGATCTGGTCGGTGTCGTGGATGCCACCCCAGGCGGCGTTCATGGCATCGGGTGTGCCGTCCTCGTTCCAGGTGGCGACGATGAGCACCGGCATCGGGCAGAGGGCGCTCTGCTTTCCAAGGTTCTTCTTCATGAAAAATCCTTTCCTAGTTGCGTCCGGCGCGGGATTCGCGGATGCGCTCGCGGACACTTTTCTCGTAGACATCGAAATCGGATATGGTGCGCTGAGCCACGCCGCTCGCGATGGCGGCCTCGGCTACCTTGCGTGCCACGCGTGGCACGACGCGGTCGTCGAAAGGCTTTGGGATCACCATGTCGGCGCGCAGGCGATCGCCGGAGCGCCGCCCCTGCTGAGCGTCATCAGGACGGGCCTCGGCGGGACCCTCGCGGACTTCCGGACTGAGCGGTTCCTCGGCGAGGTCCGCCAGGGCGTTGCCGGCGGCGAGCTTCATTTCGTCGTTGATGTCGCTGGCGCGGACGTCGAGAGCGCCGCGGAAGATGCCTGGGAAACCCAGGACGTTGTTGATCTGGTTCGGGAAGTCGCTGCGCCCGGTTCCCACAACGGAGGCGCCGGCGGCGAGCGCAATCTCCGGGAATATCTCCGGAACGGGATTGGCCATCGGGAAGATCACCGGCCCGTCGGCCATGGTGCGGACCATGTCGGCGGTAAGGCATCCGGGCACGGAGAACCCGAGGAAGATGTCGGCGCCGCGGACGGCGTCCGCCAGCGTCCGGGCCGGAGTCTCGACGGCAAACGCGCGCTTCTGCGGGTTGAGGTCCTTGCGCTCGGAATGGATGACGCCGTGACTGTCGCAGAGAATGAAGTTCTCCCTCCTGGCGCCGGCCTTGATGTAGAACTCGCAGCAGGAGATGCCGGCGGCACCGGCACCGGAGACCACGAACCGGCAGTCCTCGATGCGCTTGCCGATGAGCTTGAGGGCGTTGCGAATGGCGGCGTAGGAGATGATGGCGGTGCCGTGCTGGTCGTCGTGGAAGACGGGGATGCCCATGCGGCGCTTGAGCGTTTTCTCGACCTCGAAGCACGCCGGCGAGCCGATGTCCTCGAGGTTGATGCCGCCGAAGGACGGCTCGAGCGACTCGACCACGGAAATCAGTCTCGCCGGATCGGTGCGGCCGCGGTCGTCGAAGACCTTGGAGAGGCAGATGCCGATGGCGTCGATGTCGGCGAAGTGCTTGAAGAGCACCGACTTGCCCTCCATGACGGGGAGTCCGGCCTCCGGGCCGATGTTGCCGAGGCCGAGGACGGCGGTGCCGTCGCTCACGACGGCCACCATGTTGCCCTTGCTTGTGTAGTCCCAGACGCGGGAAATGTCGTCCTTGATTGCCAGGCACGGAGCGGCGACGCCGGGGGTGTAGGCCAGCGACAGGTCATAGCCGCGCTTGCACGGCTTGGTCGGACGCATCGATATCTTGCCGGGGGTCGGCAGCATATGATAGTCCAGCGCTATACGGTCGAGTTCATCGGACATTTCAATTATCCTTCCTGCTTGTGTTTAGTTCTGTGTTTAGCAATAATATACCAATGCTAAACAACATATTCAAGTTTGACAAAATATGGGAAATTCGATTAATATTTTTCATAAAAATGCATAAAAACACATAAATCCGCTTGACTTGAATTGCAAGTAGTAGTCCTTTATGGAGAAAGAAACAGTCGGATATCACAAGTCTGGCGTGCGGATAAAAGCAAACACCGGTTTCCCATGAAAAACATAATTTATTTTATGGGAATGTTCTCACGAAAGGAGGCAGATTGGGAACTATCGCATCTAGTGCGGTGGCCGGATTCCGTTCCGGAACCAGACACGGCGGATGTCGACGGCAGACAGCAATCCATATTGTTGCGACACGCCGGATAGCGCGACTGGAAACAACAACAAACCGTATCGAAACAAACAAAGGAGTGAAAAAATGAATCGTATTCTCACCATCATCGCCGCGGCCGCGGCAGTCGTCATCATGGCCGGTTGCACCTCCGTCAACACCAACGACGTCGCCAAGGAAGCTCCGGTCAAGATCGAGGAAATGGTCTTCAAGCCGGACTACAGCCTCGTCGGCGACGTATCCGGAAGCGCCAAGGCAAACTGCCTGTTCGGCATCATCACCTGGGGAGTCAACGAGTTCGCCGACAACGCGTTCGTCGAGACCAATTCCTCCTCGGGGTTCCCGCTCTTCAAGATTGTCGACGGCGTGACCGCCGCGAAGCGCGGAGCGACCTACAAGGCCTGCGAATCCGGGAAGGTCGACTATGTTCTCGGCGCCAAGTATCGCGTCGACACCGAGGACTACTTCGTCTTCAAGAAAATCAGCTGCACCGTTTCCGGCACCGGCGCGAAGCTGAACGGACTGACAAAGTAGTCATTCCGCTTTCCTAGGGCATGCCGTCGAAGAACCGCACGGCCTGCGCATCCCCGCAAGGGGCAAACGGGTCTCCGGACACGAACATCCGGAGACCCGTTTTCCGTGTCACGGACATCGCGATCGACGTGCAATCGAGTTCATCAGACATTTCAGCGGTTCCACTGCTTGTGTTTGGTCTCAAGTTCAGCAATGATACACCTATGCCAAACGCCGTCTTCAAGTTTGCCAGCGCACGGCAAAAAAAGTATATTATGCGAAAATAATCAACGTTGGAAACCTAGGAGGTCCGCGATGGACAAGATCAAGGTCGGAATCATTGGGGTCGGGGCGCTGGGCAGGCATCACGCGAGGCTGTACAAGGAGTCGGAGGCGGCCGAGGTCGTCGGGGTTTTCGACGTCCAGAAGGACAACGCGGATAAAGTCGGCGCGGAGTTCGGAATCCCGGTCTTCGACACGTGGAAGGAGCTGGCGGAGAAATGCGAGGCACTGAGCGTGGCCGTGCCGGCCACGTACCATGCGTCGACCACGATACCGCTGCTCGAGATGGGCAAGCACATTCTTTCGGAAAAACCCCTGGCGTCCGATTTGGACGGGGCGAAGAAGATGCTGGAAGCGGCGAAGAAGTCCAACGTCGTGCTGGCGGTAGGACACGTGGAGCGTTTCAATCCGGCGATGACATATGTCGAGAAATCGATAAAAAACGAACGCATCCTCCATGTAGAGGCGAAGCGACTGGCCCCCTATCCGCCGCCACGGCAAGGGATGCCGCGTCGCGGCACCGAGGTCAGTGTGATACTGGACCTGATGATCCACGACCTCGACCTGGTGCTCTCGCTGATGAAGTCGGAGGTCGTCAAGATGGATGTCATAGGAGCCCCGGTGCTCAGCCAGTCGGAGGACGTGGCCTCGGTGCGGCTGCATTTCGCCAACGGCGGAACGGCGGACATCTCCGCGAGCAGGATCAGCCGGCATCCAGAGCGCACGCTCAAGATCTACACCGACTCGAACATATACCATCTCGACTGCGTGAAGGCGATGGTATCGGTGGAAACCTGCAAAATCAACGAAATGACCGGCAACGACATTGCCCTGGAAAAACGCAACGCCCTTGCGGACGAGCTCGACGACTTCCTCCGCGCGGTCAGTGAGACCAAGGCCACCGGCAAGGTCGCGCCGGCGAAAGTCACCGGAGAAGACGGATTCAAGGCGCTGGAACTCGCCGTGGCCATCGAGAAAGAGGCGAGGATCTACTGCAAGAACCGCAACATAGACTGCACGAAGTTCCTATTGCAGTGACGGACAAGATTTCCATACCCTGCGGCGGCAAGGTCAACCTCTATTTGAAGGTGGAACGACGCCGGCCGGATGGTTTCCATGACATCAGGACGGTGTTCCTGCCGTTCCACTCCCCGGCCGACACGATCTCGATATCGTTCGCCGCCAGGCCGGGGATCGAAGTAGAGTCGGATTTCCCCGGACTTCCCTCCGGAACCGCCAACCTGGCGGGCAAGGCGGCCGAACGTTTCTTCGAAGCGGCCGATATCAAGCCGGCTATATCGATACGTATAGAGAAACGCCTTCCTGTGGCGGGCGGAGTCGGTGGCGGCAGCGCGAACTCGGGCCGGGTGCTCCGGGCGCTGAACGAACATTACAAGGTGTTCGACGAAACGACGCTCCTGGGCATCGCGGCGGAAATCGGCTCGGACGTGCCGTTCTTCCTCTGTGAAGGAACGGCTGTCGCGGCAGGCCGTGGCGAAGAACTGGAATACCGCGGCAGACACGACGTGCCGCTGGTGCTGGCGGCGCCGGGATTCCCGATAACGGCGAAATGGGCCTACCAGCATGTGGATCCGAAACTCATAGCCCCCTCCCCCGCCGGAACAACGGAGAAAATCATCTCGGCGCTGGACGCCGGAGACATGGAAACACTGGCGGGACTCATGGAAAACGACCTGGCCCCAGCGATCGAGGAAAAGTGTCCGATCTACTGGGTCCTGCGAGAGACGGTTGAGAAACATGGGGCGCTACGCGCCATGATAAGCGGCAGTGGAAGCTCGATGCTGGCGCTGACGCGCGACCATGAACAGGCGAAGGAACTCGCAAAATCGATGGCAACGGAGATGCCGGACATCCCATTTTACGTACTTGGAGGACAAAGATGAGCAGACGGGCGCTTTTCCTGGACCGGGACGGAGTGGTCATTAAGCAAATAGCCTATTTGAAGGACGCCGCGCTGGCGGAACTGGAAAAAGGCGTCGCCGACGGCATCAAAAGGATTCATGAAGCAGGTCATCTGGCCGTGGTGATAACAAACCAGTCCGGCATCGCCAGGGGAATGTTCACGATGGAAGACGTAGAGCGCATACACGACAAGATACAAAAAATGCTTCTCGAGACAAACGGAGAAAGGATCGACGCGTTCTACATCTGCCCGCATCATCCGTCGTTCGACCTGGACTGCGACTGCCGCAAACCAAAACCGGGACTGATACTGCAGGCGGCCAGGGAGCTGGACATAGACATATCGAAGTCGACGATGTGCGGGGACAAATTCGATGATCTCCTCTGCGGCAGAAATGCGGGATGCATGGAATCGGTAATGGTCCGCACCGGGTACGGGGAAAAGGAATCCCCGAAGGCCGTGGAAGCCGGATTCCCGGTGGTCGACGGATTCAGGGAACTGGTGGACAGATTTCTGGCCGAATAGCGGATTTCAAAGCATGCATATTCACCGGCACAGGAGCCGATTCGGCGTAGCGGACAGCATGAAAAACGCGAGCTTTCTCTAATAAATCCTAGACCGGACATGCTAAGAAATGCACGAGACTGCGAAATGAATATGTGGCAAGACATGGAAACGAACCGTTTCGCATGTCCAGTTTCTGCAACGTGATTGATGCGTGGGACAGAAATAAAACCTACCGAACGCTCAATGACGACATGGTAGCGAATGACTTCAATATCTGTCCCATGTCAGTGAAACAACCACGTGGGCGAAGCAAGACAATAGCCATGTAAAAAACATCAGCTTTCCGCGGCAGTCTAATCGTAAGCGAATTACTTCGTTCTGAATATCTGGGCAAATTCCTTAACCTTGACGGCGGCATCCTGGTTATCATTTTTCTCGCTAGCAAGCAAGTACCAATGATACGCCTGGGCATAGCTCTTCTTTCCGTAACAATAGTCTCCCATGCGGCATTGGGCATCGCCATTTCCCTGCGCGGCCGATTTCTCATACCAGCGCACAGCCTCGCCGAGATCCTGTTTCACCATGTTTCCGTTCGCATACATGTCACCAAGCTTGCACTGGGCAACGGCATCACCACGATTAGCATCTGCTTTCAGCTTCGTAAACTCTTTAGATTCCTTTCCGCAACCGACCAGCAACGAAGCAAATATCGCCACAAGAACAACCATCAAACTTTTAATTTTCATAATGACATTCCCTGTAATGTTAAAATACTATTTGCATTCGTCATTGGAAGCGGCCGGAGACTGCTCAAACGAACGGCGCATGTTTCGTTCAATCTTTGCGAAAAGAAACAAGAACGCGAATGCGAGAATTCCGCAGCAACCAGCACCTGCCCCGTACCAAAACAACAAGGCCCACCCGTTATGTTTCTCAATGTCCATACTATGTGAATACATACTTCTCTGATACTCATCGTAGGCAACATTGTACTCGCGCATTTTCTGGTAATAACGTTCCATGACGGCATTGTATTTCGTCCTATCCGCATTCAAAGCGGCCTCCTTCTTTTTCAATTCCGCCATGGACTTGTCAAGAGACTTCTTCGTTTCATCACAATCAGCGATTAATTTCTTCAATGATGCCTCCGCCGCTACAATCTTCCGCTGAGATTCCTTGATTTTAGATTGCACTTCACTCAGTTCGTCCGTAACTTCCGGAAGTGTTTTGGAATTGAGCGAATCAATCATCTTGCTGACGGCAATCTCCTCCAATCTCGATTCCCTCAGAAGAACAAGACTATCGAACCACGCATCAAACGCCGGCTCGGCCTCGGTTCCTATTACCAGTTCCATAGTCACAATGTCCGAGCTCGCCTCCTCTTTTTCGGCATTTTTCGTATTTTTCCTTTCAGCCTTGACCTTCGCCAGCAATTCAAAAAATTTATTTCTGAGTTCCGGAACCGATTTCGCGCGTTCCGCACATTGCTCCTTGACGACCGCCCTTCTCTTCTCCAGTTCCGGTAACCTAGTCGTAACATTTTTCAATGGTTCAATCAATGCAGACAAGGCGGCTTCACTTTCCTTCAATGTGTTCAACTCACCTTTTTCGTTTTCCAAATCCGACATGCATCGATTGCGATCGGCAATTCTGGCATTGTTTTGACTTCTGCGCAATTCCACAAGAGACTCGGCGGCGTCATACTCTCTACTGGACTTTCCCATGAATGATTCCGCATCTGGGACACTAGGCGCACGCGGGGAAACTGCCAATTCTCTCGCAGCGAAGTGGCACAAAGAGCATCCGTTGTTAAACAATGCGATCACTATGCACAACGCGGTAAATGCCATGGCTAAAGCTTGAACAACCAGCAGCACTCCCCGTATAACTCCGGCTATCTTATCACTGAACTCATCGCTGAATATGTTCAAGAAAAACCCCTTTGCTCCGGCCTTAGCCTTTTCCATATTAGATTCCACGTTTTTTCTCCTCTATTTCTCTAAATCCATCCTTATTGACGAACAAAAAACTCCCACAAACATGTTGAAATCTAATGTAACTTTGGCAAAGCGAATTGCAACTTATAATTTCCCAACAAAACGAAAACGCTTCTCAAAATTGCAAACTACACACAACCAAGGTAGATTATAAGAAATTATCGCACATAATCGCATAGGAGGAATGTATCATGGCGGAAAACATCGAAGAAATCATTCTTGAAATCTCGGAAACCGGATCCGACGAGCAAATCGACAATCTCGCCCGTATTCTTGGCAACATGCGCATAGACAAGGCTACGGCTGACCAGTTGTCGGTGTTGTGGGACGCGTGGGAAGATCTCTTCTCGCAGGACAACATCGAAGAAGGCAAATGCACGCTGCGCCAGAGCAATCTGGTGCTAATCGCGGCCGCGAAATATGATTCGGAACCAGGAACTATCTTCCGCAAGGTTCTCTTCGGCGCCGCGAGACTTGCGCTCGGACCGAATCTTGGACGTTCCTCGGTAACGCGGGCCGCCGGACTTCGCGATGAGAAACTCCAGGTCCGCGAGATAATCAACCGCCTCAACCGGATCAAGACGCTTACCGGCGGCAATGTCGTATTCTTTCCGTCCTCCGGCAAATGGGGATCAGTAGAGACGATCGACACCCTCGCGGGAACGCTGGTCACTGGACTCTTCCGCGGCAATGGTTCCTGCATGGTCATCCCGCTAGACCGGGTACTGGTGGAATGTGCGGTATTCGCCCCGATGGAAGAGCTGCGCAACGTGCTCATCCCCACCGACAAGCCGATTCCGGCAACCAAGGTCCGCGAAATCATCGCCAAAGCGGCAAAAACCCCGGTATCGTCATCCACGGCCAAGGTCATGGCGCTCAACGGATGCGCCAGAAAGATGACCCCTGACGCTTTCAAAGCCTACTGGGATTCCGAAGTCACCGCGGCACCGACGGCAAAGCGCCGTAGCTGCGAGGGGCGTAACATGCAGGAGGTAGAAATACTTCTCAACGATGAAATCAAGGCCGGAGCCGGAAAGTTCACCGAAGAGGAAGTCCAGAAATTCACCGAATTCTTCACCAAGCTGCGTCCGGAATCGGCGGCACGCGAGCCCGCCAGGCTCGCCACGATTCTAGCAGCGATCGTCGATCGTTGCGACGCCAGCCCGTTTCACGCGATGGTTGAACCGCTTCTGAGTGGCAAAGCCATATTCTGGCCGGCCGATATCACCAAGGCCAAGGACGATCCGTTCGAGGTCTGGGGCGGGCTTCCGGCCAAGACACTGGCCAAGCTGGCCGTTGCCACGCAGTGGGCGATCGACGACGACTATCTCGCATTGCTCATGACACGCATCCCGCTCAAGGCGTTGAACGCGGTTGGAATGCTGGTCATGCCTAGCGACGTGGAGGCCGTTATCATCGAGCACCACAGCATCAGCAGCGACGTCATGTGCTGGGTGTGGCGCAACCGCAAGAGGAAGGACATCGGAGCGCTGAAAAGCCTCATAAACCTTGACAACACCATCCAGGCACTCGGCACCGAGCCGTCCAACAAGATCTGGGCGGCGGCATGGCGCGAGCTCAGGACACTGTTCATGGACAACGCCGACTATCAAAAGGCGTTGCTCGAAGCGGCGAAAGGCTTCGAGGACCGTTTTGGCGGACCGCTCAGCTGTGCGATATTTCTCTCGGCGTCGGAACGCCAGAGTTTGCTCATGAAACTCGCCAGGGTCTCCCCGGAAGTGCAGAAACTACTGGAGAGCGGAGCGGCCGAGAAGATACTCAAGGCGGGACGTGGCGTGAACCGCGGCGACAAGCTCGAGACCGGCATTGTAGAAGCGATGGTCTCCAGCACGAAATCGATCAAGAATCTCAATGCGGAGCTGGACAATCTAGTCAACGTGCAGCTGCCTGAGAATCGCATGGCCATCGCCGTAGCAAGGGAGCACGGGGATCTCCGGGAGAACTCGGAGTTCGGTGCAGCCAAGGAACGCAAGGTCTTCCTGCTGAAACGTCGCAGCGAACTGGAACGAAATATCGAAATGACGCAAATATTCAAAGTGGGCCTGGTCAAGATCGACAACAGGCCGGTCCCCGGTTGCGAAGTCGACTTCGATTTGGATGATGGAACGAAAGAAGTCGTCTACGTCGTGGGAATCTGGGACGGCGACCCCGACCGCAAGATGATCTCCTACGACGCACCGCTCGGCCGCGAGCTCATGAAGCACATCGTCGGAGACAAGATCACCGTCTTCGGAAAGAGCGGTAAGATTTCCGCGGTAAAAATGCTACCGCCGGAACTCATCGCCGAACTCGACGAGCAGTAGGACAATGCGCATCAGGCGGCCGACGGAAGATCCCCGCCCCGCCCAAGCGGCGCACTTTAAAAAGGTGCTGTCGTATGGGCAGGTCGATGCACATCGCGCCGGTGCCATAGACGAGACATTCTACCGGATGCCGGCATGCTCGGCATCCGGTTTTCGCATCGCCTTCATTTCGGACATACATCACTCCGACACCCCTGATTTCCACAGGGTGTTCGACGCGGTCAATGCATCGCTGGAGGCCAGAAAACCGGATTATCTTCTAATTGGCGGAGACATCTCCGGAGCCGCCTATGAACTGCCGAAACTTCCCGGCATGCTCAAGGAACTGGGAACAGGAGTACCGGTTCGTCTCGCGGCGCCCGGCAACTGGGAGATATCGAAGGTCTGGATACACGACTGGAAGAAACGGGTGGAAAGCGCCGGCATCGGCTGGCTGGACAACTCGTCGTTCATAGACGAGCGGGTGCTCGTCCGCGGCACAGGGAAAATCGGGGCCGGGTATCCGGAACTCACGGACGAATCCGGCGACAGGAAGCTGATG
This sequence comes from Victivallaceae bacterium, assembly GCA_024405675.1. GTDB lineage: Bacteria > Verrucomicrobiota > Lentisphaeria > Victivallales > Victivallaceae > UBA1784. Next base: position 867 of record JAKSOH010000007.1, on the reverse strand, counting down.
AAGATAGTGATAACCCACAATCCGGATGAACTGGTATACCTGGACAACGGAATGGCTGGATTAAACCGGTTCGACCTGGCACTCTGCGGACATTTCCACGGCGGCCAGGTCCGAATCCCATGGTTCGGGGCGCTCAAGATTCCGAGCATATACGGGCGCAAGTTCGACTACGGGCTGTTCTCCAATTCAACGATGAAACTCAAGATGATCGTGTCATCGGGACTCCGCGGCCTGACCTGCAAGGCAAGGTTCATGTGCCGTCGGGAAGTGGTCTACATAGACGTGACTGGAGACGCCAAATGAGCTGGCTGGACCGGGAAATGCCGCTCATAGGGGCGGAAGGGCTGCTTCGACTGATGAAGGCCAGGATTCTCTTCATCGGGGTCGGAGGAGTCGGCGGATTCGCCGCGGAATGCCTGGTGAGATCCGGCGCGATGCGCATTGATTTCGTCGACGGGGACGTCGTCGAAGACAGCAACCGAAACCGCCAGCTGGTGGCGCTCAAAAAGACGGTCGGCCGAGCGAAAGCGGAACTGATGGTGGAGCGGGCCAGAGAAATCAATCCGGAGGGGGTGTTCAACGCCCAGGTACGTCAACTGACGCCAGAAGATTCAATGATGGTAATCGACTACGACTTGGTGGTGGATTGCATCGACGATCTGCCAACTAAAGCGGCCATCCTGGTGGAATGCGCAAGCCGAGGAGTTCCGGTGGTATCGTCGATGGGGGCCGGCGGCCGCATGGATCCGACGATGATCCAAGTGGCGGACATATCAAAATGCACGGGCTGTCGCCTGGCCAAGCCATTAAGGAACCGCCTCAAGGAACATCACGTCACCACGGGAATTCGGGCAGTCTACTCGCCGG
>JAKSOH010000069.1 GCA_024405675.1 Victivallaceae bacterium | reverse complement strand
ACTCCGGCCGCGCTGGGCTGGTGCGCGCGGTCCTGCCGTGCGTCGACGACCGCAACTTCCCTGCCGTCCTCTCCGACAGGTTGTCCACCGGACTTCTCCGCGACGAGCTCGGATTCGACGGCGTCCTCGTGAGCGACGCGCTCATTATGAGCGGGTTCGTCTCCTACCGCACCTACGAGAAGCGCATGATCGCCATGGTAAACGCCGGAATTGACGTCATGCTGTGGCCGGAGGAGAACATCTTCGATCTCGTTGAGAAGGCCGTTTCCTGGGGCGACATCCCCGTCGAACGCATCGACGAGGCCGCACGCCGCGTTTTGGAGATGAAGTTCGCGTCGGGGGTCATGGACAAGTCCCCGCTTCCGGACGATCTTCCGGAGGAGGAGTACGCGTCCGTCTCGAACCGCATCGCGGAGAAGGGCACTGTTCTCGTCATGGACCGCAACAATGTCCTGCCGCTCAAGCAGGGCGAGGTGAAGAAGGCGCTGGTCGTCATCTCCGATCTGCCGGACAAGCTCGCGGCGATGGCGAAGCCGGAGGAGGACAAGCGTTTCGTCCATATCTTCAAGGGACTTCGCGAACGCGGCGTCTCCGACATCGAGATCAAGCTCGGCGGCAACTGCCTCGACCTGCTCGACGCCGAGCTGAAGGGTGCGAGATACGACGCCGTCATCTACATCTTCGCCGAGGCCCAGCCGTACGCCATCCGTCCTTCCGTGGCAACCATGGAACTCGTCTGGCAGATGAGCAACACCATCGTGCACAACGCCGTGGCCATTAGCCTCTACACGCCATACATCTCCAAGGAGAACCCGATTACTCCGGCGGCCGTCATCAACGCCTGCAGTTCCTGTCCGGCGTCGCAGCGCGCGGCGGTCAAGCTCATGTTCGGCGAGATTCCGTTCCAGGGCAAAAGCTCCGTGGATATTGGCGTCGACTACCATTCCATCGGCGAATGGGACAAGATCGAGTACAAGAGCCTTGCAAAGGAGAACTAGCCATGGACGACGTCATCATCACCAACTTCTGCCCCGTTGTCGCCAAGCCTGGACGCCGTGACGAACTGCTTGCCAGATTGCTGGAGTGCGCCAGACAGACCAGGCTCGAGCAGGGCAACATCTGCTATCGCGTCCACGTCTCCGTGAAGAATCCGGATCTCATCATGATCTACGAGCAGTGGCGCGACGCGGCGGCGCTGGGCGCCCACACGCAGATGCCGTACCTGCAGGCCTTCCTGGCCGACAGGGACGGACTTCTTGCCCATGACATAGTCGGTACCGAGTGCCGCGAACGCTAGTCAACAGGGGTCGCGGAAGGTTCCTCCAGAGGCCAGGGCCGAAGCGCACGTCTCCGGATGCGGGTTCGATTCCCGCCGGCTCCACATTCATGGAGTTTTTCAATGTCTGTGTCATATAAGGCCAGCGAACGCGATTCCCGCCCGTGGGGCGAGTGGGAGGTTCTGGTCGCGTCCGATGGATATGTCGTCAAGCGCATAACCGTTCTCCCCGGCAAGCGGCTGTCGTTGCAGTCCCACCGGTATCGCGCCGAGGTCTGGACCGTGGTGTCCGGCGAGGCGGAGGCGGTGGTGGGCGACCGCACCGAAAGGCTTTCCCGCGGCGGAACCGTCCGTATCGCCGCAGGGGAAAGGCACCGCATGTGCAACGGCGGATCCGTTCCAATGGTATTCGTCGAGGTCCAGACCGGAGACATCCTGTCGGAGGACGACATCGTCCGCTACGAGGACGATTATTCCCGGGTCTGACCCGTGGATTGGTTCATGACCGGGCGGCGGGCGTTTGTTGAAAAAAGCCAGCGCCTGGTATAGCTTAGCTTGGCAATTCGATGACGAATGGTAACGAGTCTTTTTTACGGAAAGGAATGCAAATGAGAAGATTGCTCGCAGGAATCATGACGACGGCGTTCACGTTGTTCGCCGCGTTCGCCGTGGTCGCGGCGGACATGCCGACGATGTATCCAGGACAGAAGCCGCAGGGAGGCGGCGGGAAGAAGGCCGCCCCGATAAAGGGCAAGAAGGGAGACAAAATCGTCCTGCTGCACGGCGGCCGCCCGTGGGAGGGCGACTCGACCGCGGACGGACTCGTCGGTTGCGGACTCAAGGTCGTCGCCGTCACGTCCCCGTATCTGGACGGTTTCGGTTGCGCCACCATCAAGCCGCATATAACCGACAAGGTCGAGCCGAAGGCAAATGACGGAATCACTCCGGCCTTTGAAAATCTGGAGGACGTCAAGCTTGTCATGGTCGCGCTGATCATGGAGGACGCCCAGCGGCTGATGTTCGATTCGACGAGGGTGCGGCAGTTGCGCCAGTACGTGGAGCAGGGCGGACATCTCCTGTTCGATATCTCCGCGGCCCGCGAGCTCGGCGATTTGCTGCCGGTGGAACTCGGAGACGAGGTGCTGTTCAACGACGTCATGGTCGCTAACCGTCCGATTGGGAATGCCTTCAAGATGTTCCCGGAGGAAATACCTTGCTACCGCGTCTATCGCAAGGCCGTGCTGCGTCCCGGTGCGGTGGCGCTCAGCACCATACGCAACGCAAAGGGCGAGGAAGTCGCGCCCCTTATCGCGCGCATCAAGATCGGCAAGGGCAGCGTGACATTCCTGAACACGGTCAAGCGCAATCCGCAGCAGATGAAGGATTTCTCCAACTGGGCGTACAGCCGCGCATTTCTGTATTCCCTGGCCGGCGATTGTTTCGGAAAGGTCGTGAAACCGAAGATGTCGACTTTCCCGGCTTTGCCGCCCCATGGCACCTGCGGCGTCGAGCATGCTTCGCTGCTTCCTCCGGAGAACGCGATTGTTCCGGATGCCCGCGAGGCCAAGCTCTTTGGACGCACCATCGCCCTCGGCAATGGAATCAGGATTGTCGTCGGAGAGAAGGACGAGGTCTCCGTCACCTGGCCGGGGATGAAGACTCCGGTTATAAAGAACTTCACCGCTCCGCGGATTACATTCTCGGACAAGCAGGCGGTGTACGATTCGGCGACGGCCGAGGCCACCGAAGTGAAGACCGATGAGAAGACGGCCGACATCGCGTGGAAGTGCACCGACGTGGCGGTCAGGGGAGCGGAAGCCGTCCTGACCTACAAGTCCGGCAAAAACGAAATCCAGTGGATATTCAACCCCGGTCGTCTCGAGCTCGACGGACGCAAGATGGAGGGGTTCTCCGAACGGGTCGCCGTGATTTCGTCCGCCTATCGCATCAGCGGCATCAAGTTCTCATGCGACCTGGAGCCGGTGCAGCCGCTTTACGCCCACCGCAATTCCTGCTATTCCCCGCCGCGCGGCTACACCGCGTTCGACATGACCGGCAAGCAGGCCAAGGTCGACACCTGGAGCTGGGGTATGTTCTCGTCAGGCCAGCCGTTCGAGATGCTGGCCTGCGCCGGTTCGCTCTACATCGCCGCTCCGGACGGCATCCAGGGCTGCTCGCCCCGCATGATCCGCCTGTCCGGAAAGCCGATACAGAGCACGAGGTCGATGTCGTTCGGCCGGATGAAGGCTCCGATTTCCACCGTGCCGTACTGGCACTGGTACGGGGCCGGAGCCGAACGCGGACATCAGGACTACATCGCGATGTACCAGTTCATGCGGAGCATGCTGCGCCGCAAGGGCAACCTCAAGGAGCTGCCCGGCTATCCGATCGCCCGTTATCCGTATAATCTGACCGAAGACGAGATGATCGAGTTCGAGCGCAAGGCGGCCGCCGCCGGCTACCGGTTCATTTTTCCGTCGAATCCGGAAAGTCCGATTGACCAGATTGCCAGCGACACCTGGGTCAAGCGCTACAACCGCATCAAGGCGTTGAATGCCCGGGCCCGGATCTGGACCGCCGGCAGCTACGTCCAGGGCGATGGCGGCTGGATCATCCGTAACCATCCGGAATGGTTCATCAGGGACGAGAAGGGCAAGTTCTTCCAGTATTTCGGCAAGTACCCGGTGATCGACGTCAACGAGCCGGCCTTCTACGACTGGTACACCGGCATCCTGCGCAAGGCCATCGATGCGGGCGTCGGCTGGGTCTACCGCGACATGGACGGCGCCGCGAGCGGCAACGCCAACTACGCCAAGGACCAGAGCCCGAGCGGACTTGGAAGCATGGTGAAGTTCTACAAGTTCTTCCATGACAACGACTGCCGCGCCAGCGTCGAGGGAATGAATCCGCTGGTGCTCGACGAGTACTGGTACCGCTATGACAAGTACACCGACTTCACCGGCAAGGAGTTCAGCCTGATCGGGCAGATGCCGAGCGGCGACCTCAAGGGTGGATTCGCCCTCGATCCCATGCGGACCGCCATGTACTGCTGTTTCCCGACGGTCGACATGTCGGGAACGTTGCTTGGAATCGAATACATGATCGGCGAGGCCAAGCGCGGCGAAAGGGTGCTGTCGCTGATTCCCAAGTTCAACGAGGCGCTTGATCTCTGCGGCATGCCGTATGTCCGCGAGACCAAGTTCGGTACGGTCTGGACCGGCGAGCACGGCGGGGTGCTCTTCTTCTGGAACTCCGCGTCCAGGGTTACCCTCGATTTGCCAGATGGCTGGAAGATCCGCGGCGTCGAAGGCAATGTTCTGACCGATGTTCCAGCCGACAGCATAATCTTCGTCGACGGCAAGAAGTAGTTCCGTCGATAAAGGCAATGAAAAAGGCCCCGGTTCATCGCCGGGGCCTTTTCGTAGGTGCGACTCGCTTCAGCCGAGCTTGCTCATCAGGTATTTTGCCTGGACGATTTTTTCGCGAAGTTCGTTTTCTCCGTAGAAGTAGTTGTTAGCCGCCTCGAAGCCGATCCGGCTGTCGGCGCGCACCACTTCCAGCAGACGTCTCGCCAGGGACATCTCCTCGTCCAGCAGTGCTTTCGTATCCTTCAACCTGCCGGCATCGCGCAAATTGATGTACGCAATCTGGCACCAGGTGCTGCGCAAGCAGCAGTAGGTGGCTTCCGCCCGGTTCCACAGGTCGGTGAACGCGGCGCGTGACGATTCGGAGAGCTCCCTGCCGATGGCCCGCAGGCTTTCCAATGCCTCGCCCCATTCCCTGGACAATTCCTCGAACCTGCGTTCGTAGATGTCGTGCGGATAGTCGGCGTCCTTGCACCAGAGGTCGATGTCAGCGTAGGGGATTCCGCACACCATTCCTGATTCGTATCCGGTCTTGACCGGGCAGAGCGGGTTGGCGGGGCCGATGTTGATCGGCGAATAGTAGAGCGTGTAGTAGAAGTTGAACGGCAGCTTGCGAAACGCCTCGCCGAATCTCTTCCATACGTCTAGCACGCGGGGCGCGAACTTGCCGTAGTCGCGTTCCGCCAGTTCCTCGCAGGTGTGTGTGAGCAGCTCGAGGTTTCCGCCGGGATAGCCTCCGAGCGTCCATGAGAGCATGAAGTCCTTCACTCCCTCGGCCTTGAGTTTCGTCAGGTGCTCCTCGACCAGCGTCGGGACCGGGATGGCCGGCACGCCGCCCATTTCCCACGAGGTGTTGACCTGGACCTTCGCCGCGGTACGGTGCCCGGTCGCGGTCGCCTTGCGCCACATGCGCTTCGCCTGTTCCCCGGGGCCGACCTTCGATATGGAGTAGTCGCAGGTCTTGCTCTTGTACCCTTCGATATCCGTTTCCATGCCGGATTCGCTTACGCTCATAATGACGATGTCCTCCGGCAGTCCCTTGAGGATGTCGAGGTCGTAGTCGTCCGTCCAGGCCCAGGTGTAGGCCAGGAGCTTCATGTCGCCGCCGGCGCGTTTCATTCCGCTCCGGATCGCCTTCATGACGGCGACCACGTTCGCGGCATGTCCGTGCTCGACGCAGGCGGGGCAGTGGGATTCCATCTCGCCCTCCATGGACTGCTCGCAGTCGCGCGCCAGGCAGTGCGTGACGTTTTCGCTCATGGTGATGGTGAAGAATCCGCCGAGATCCGGAACCTCGCGGCACAGCCGTTCGATGGCGCCCGACAACGCGTCGAGCATGCCGTCCTTCCATGGGCAGAACGACAGTACCTGAGTCGCCTTGTGGCGGACGCCGCGCCATTCCTCGTACTCGATCGGAATGCGCGCGGGAATCGCCCGCGGCTCGTTGATGTACAGTATGAGCCGTATGCCGTACTTCCTAGTCCGCTTGGCGAGTTCGCGGAGCCTGGCCAGCCGTTCGTTCCATCTTGCGGAAAGTGGCATGTTTTCCCCTAGCCACGGCACCAGCTGGTGCAGGATGACCGGCATCCAGACCGCGTTGACTCCCATCGCGGCGTAGTCCGCCAGCAGTGCCTCGGGGTAGGGGTCGGCCATTTCCGGAAGCAATGCGTCGCCGTAGACTGCGGAATAGGAGAATATCATCCTGAGTCCGTCGTCGGCGGTTCCCGCGGTGCGTACCGCATGTCCGAACCGGTCGAGGAACGCGAACGGCTTGTCGCCGCGTTCGGGAAGGGAATCGTCGACTTCCTTCATGATTTCGCCGATGCGCCGCGCCTGTTCCCTTTCGTCGGCCGTGAGCTCCCGGTATTCGACGTGTCCGCATGCCGGCTTCACGTTGCCGAGCTTGACGAACATGAAGTCGTCGTCGACCAAAGTGAATTCCAGCCGTTCCACGGTCCAGCCGAGAAGCTGGAGCAGCTGGTCGTAGTCGAGAAGCTGCCAGTTGTAGCGGATTATGGTCAGATATCCGCGGTTGCGGAAGTCGTCCAGACTGGAGTCGTCACGATGGAGTCCCATCAGTTCTCCCATTTCCACTACCTTCTCTTCGATCGTTCCGATTACCTCGGCGACTCGCGCCGGATGCACGCGGTTCCAGTTGCGCCAGATTACTGCGAGAAACTTCGCTGGGAAGTAGTCGTAATCGATGGCCTTGGGACTGTTCCCCTTGGGCAGGTCGTCAATTGTCATTTTTGAAATACTCCTTGGTTATATGCCTGGTCTCGCCATTCTAATTAGAATGGCTTGGAATTTAATATGGTCGCGCTTTGCGTGATTGCAAGTTCGCGCGAGAAGGGAGACTACCGATAGTTCGCCTACTTTCTCAATCGCGAATCTATGTACAGCGCCGCCGTCCAGCCGTAGTCGCGTAACGGCTGGTGATAGACTTCGACAGGGGAATTGTAGCCCTTTCTGTCCATTGACGGCGGAGGCAGCTTCCCGTCGGCGTCATAGTATTCGTAGAACGTCCCGAACTCCTTGAAGTACTTCTCTATCGCCGATCTGGTCTTGCTTTCGATTTCGTCCGCCATGGCTCCGTAGCCGTACTGGCGCAGTCCCTCGCAGACCAGCATGTTGATGTTCGTCCACACCGGTCCTCTCCACATGTCGGTCGAGAAACCGTCGGTGTCCCTGGCGACGGACGGTATCGGCAGCGGGGTGCCGAATTTTTGCGGATCGGCCAGCAATGCCACCATCCGGCTGGCCATTTCGCCGGTCGGGGCTCCCGATATCGACGGCAGGGATGCCACGGAGGAAAGGACGCCGGAACGCTTGCCCGACTTGATGTCGAAATCGATGTACAGGCGGGTTTCGTCGTCCCAGAGCCTGTCGTTCATCAGCCGGTTGGTCCTGGC
>JAKSOH010000068.1 GCA_024405675.1 Victivallaceae bacterium | reverse complement strand
AGCGCGCGGTCGTGCGCCGCATCGCCGACGAATTCGGCGCGGCGTTCATCCCGCTGCATGAGGAAAGCACGCAACTCGCCTCCCGTTTCGCCGATCCCGCGCACGTCCTGGTGGACGGCGTGCACCCGGCTTCCGCCGGCGCCCAGTTGATCGCCGATCGGCTCGTGGCCAAAATCGAAGAGATGCTGTGATGGAGGAACTGGTCAGACAGATGCTGCTCGCCATCGGCGAGGATCCGGCCAGGGAAGGATTGGTAAAGACGCCGTCCCGCGTGGCGTCCAGCATGAAGTTTCTCACAAGCGGATATTCCATGAACCTCGACGAAGTGGTGAACGGCGCGCTGTTCGAGGCCGAGTCCGACGACATGGTCATCGTGCGCGACATAGAGTTCTTCAGCTTGTGCGAACATCACATGCTGCCGTTTTTCGGCAAGTGCCACGTTGGCTACATACCGCGCAAGCACGTCCTCGGCGTCAGCAAGGTGGCGCGCATAGTCGACATGTTCGCCCGCCGGCTGCAGATACAGGAGCGCCTGACCAAGCAGGTCTCCAACTGCATAATGGAGGTCCTGGACTGCGTCGGCGTCGGCGTGGTCATGGAGGCGCAGCACCTTTGCATGCAGATGCGCGGTGTCGAGAAGCAGGATTCCATCATGACCACCAGCAGCATGCTGGGGTCGTTCCGCCGCGTCTCCGCGACACGGAGCGAGTTCATGAGGCTGATCCGATGAAAGCCTTGCTGCAGCGCGTCTCCCGCGCCTCGGTCGACATTTCCGGAGAGACCGTCGGGAAAATCGGCCCCGGATTGCTGATATTGCTTGGAGTCGCGCCAGACGACACTCAGGAACTCGCCGACGCCATGGCGGCCAAGTGCCGCGAACTGCGCATCTTCGAAGACGATGCGGGCAAGATGAACCTGTCCCTGGCTGATGTCGGAGGTTCGGCCCTGGTGGTTTCGCAGTTCACCTTGTTCGGCGATATTTCCGGTGGCGGACGCCGGCCTTACTTCGGCGGGGCGGCCCGTCCGGAGATTGCGATACCGCTCTACGAGAGGTTCGTCTCGACGTTGCGTTCTCTCGGAGTCGAGGTCGCGACCGGCCGGTTCGGCGCCGACATGCAGGTTTCGCTGGTGAACGACGGACCGGTCACTTTGATGCTGGAACTGCCGTTGAAGAAGGATTGACGGTGCCTGCGTTGGAAAAAACGGCATGGATGGGATATAATTGACATCGGGTATCTTCAAACATAACAGGAGGAATTCGAGATGGCCATTGATTCGAAATTGAAGTCGCGTATCGCAGCCGCCGGACAGTCGCATGTTCTGAAGTATTTCGACGAACTCGACGAGGCCGGGCGCAACCAGCTTGTCGAGCAGTTGTCGAAGATTGATTTCGAGGCGCTGCCGGGCCTGGTCGCCGACTACGTGGCGAAACGTCCTGAGATCGCCATTCCGGCGGACATCGCGGCTGCCAGTTATTATCCAGTGAATCCGTCGAATGACGATGAAAAGGCCCTCTATGCCAAGGCGACGGAACTGGGAAGGAAGATGATCTCCGAAGGCAAGGTCGCCTGCCTCACCGTCGCGGGAGGGCAGGGCACCCGTCTCGGATTCGACGGCCCCCAGGGCACGTTCCCGATCGGTCCGGTCACCGGCCGTACGCTCTTCCAGTATTTCGCCGAGGGCATATTGCGCAACCAGGAGAAGTACGGCACGAAGTTGGACTGGTTCATCATGACCAGCAAGCTCAATCATGAATCCACCGTCGCCTTCTTCCGCGAGCACGGCTTCTTCGGACTCGACGAGGCGCAGGTGTTCTTCTTCACCCAGGGGACGATGCCGGCCATCGGATACGACGGCAAGCTTCTGATGAGCGCGAAGGATTCGCTCAGCCTGTCCCCGGACGGACACGGCGGCACGCTCCTCGCGCTGCGTCGTTCCGGTGCCCTCGACCGCATGCGTTCGAAGGGAGTCGAGGCGATATCGTACTTCCAGGTCGACAACCCGCTGGTGCCGGTGGTCGATCCGCTGTTCATCGGACTCCACGCCCTGACCGGTTCCCAGATGAGCGCCATAGTGCTGGAGAAGACCGGCCCGTACGAGAAGCTCGGCAATTTCTGCGTGACCGGTGGACGGGTTTCGATCATCGAATACAGCGATCTCCCGAAGGAGATGGCGGAACGCCGACTGCCGGACGGCTCGCTGGAGTTCTCCGGCGGTTCGCCGGCCATACACGTGATATCCCGCGGGTTCGTCGAGGAGCTCACCGAAGGCGATTCGCTCAAGCTGCCGTGGCATCGCGCCGATAAGAAGATCCCGTGCATCGATGCCACCGGCAACCCGGTCGCCCCCGAGTCGCCGAACGGAGTCAAGCTGGAGTCGTTCATATTTGACGCCCTACCGTTGGCGAAGCGCACGATGCTGCTGGCTCGCGACCGTGCCGAGGTCTTTGCCCCGACCAAGAACCGCACCGGCGTGGATTCGGTGGAAAGCTGCCGCGCCATGCTGATGGCCCGCGACGCCAGCCGTCTGCAGGCGGCCGGCGTGTCCGTCCCGATGCGCGAGGGAGGCGTTGTCGACGCCCTGATTGAAGTGTCTCCGCGTCTTGTCGCCGATGTCGATGACGCGGTCGAATTCGCCAGGAAGCGCAACCTCCAGTCGGTGGTCAGGGGTGACAAGGTCTGCTTCGAATAAGATGAACCTTTCCCGACGGTTCATGGTCCCCTGCGGCGGGGAGAAGAAGGATGCGGCAAACGTCATCAACACCCAGACCCCGCCCGTCGCGAGCTGGGTGGTGCTGCTCGTGGTCTCCATGATCATGCTGGGCGCCGGCCTTGCGACGTTGTATTCCGCCACCTACGGAACCGTCGGGACGCTGTATTTCAACAAGCAGCTCCTGTGGTCCTGCGTCGGCATGGTTCTCGCGGCATTCGCCATCTGCCTCAGGTACGACCGCCTTGCCTCGTGGAGCGGATGGATGACCATCGCCATCGCCATCATGCTGCTGGCGGCCGACTTCTGTTTCGGTTCCGTCAAGGGCGGGGCGCGCTGGATACGGCTCGGTCCGGTATCCATCCAGCCGTCCGAATTCGCCAAGGTGGTGGTCGGCCTCTTCGTCGCCAAGTACTGCTACGACTATCCGCGTACCTTCGGATTGCTCCGCCACAGGAACGGCCTGCTGCCGTGCGTGGCCGTGGTCGCGGTGCTGTGCGGACTCGTGTTCCTGGGACACGACCTCGGCACCACGCTGCTCATTCTTGGCGTCAGCGTGCTGACGCTGTTCGTCGCCGGTCTTCCGCTCAGATATTTTTCGGCGATGCCGGTGTTGCTGGCGGGATTTTCCGTCTACGTGTACTTCGACCGCGTCCGCATGGCGAGGGCGGTCTCCTTCCTGGACCCGGAGGCATACCAGAACGGCAAGGGATACCAGCTGTGGAAGGGGCTGCTCGCCCTTGGTTCCGGCGGATGGTTCGGACTCGGGTTCAAGAACAGCCGCATGAAGATGAAATATCTTCCGGAGAACCACACCGACTTCGTGCTGTGCATTTTCGGCGAGGAATTCGGATTCATCGGCATGGCACTGGTCATCGCGATGTACGTGACTTTCGGCGTCTGCTGCTGGAGAATCGCCGTCAAGGCGCGGACGCTTCTCGGCCGCTACGTGGTCTATGCGATGTCGAGCGCGATCCTGCTGCAGGCACTGATCAACATGCTGGTCATCTCGGCGTCCATCCCGACGAAGGGCATGCCTGCGCCGTTCTTCAGCTACGGGGGGAGCAACATGCTCTCGTCGCTGTTGGAACTGGGCATAATCCTCTCGGTCGGACTGGATTCGATATATCCAGACTACATGAAGCGACGGTTCATAACGGACTAGTCCGACTTCGGCAAAAAGACGGGAAACGGAATCGACAGGCATCGGTTTCGTGTCGACGACCGGTGGTTTCGCCGGAGGTTTGCTATTTCTTGCGATTTACCGTCTCGAAGCTGTCGAAGTAACGTTCGCCGAGGATTTGCAGACTTCTGCGGCCGTAACGCAGCTTGTCCGGAATGGACGCCACTCCATCGGCACTGACCGAAACGCTCAGCGGTTCCGTCTCGACGATATCGTCGATCGCGGCATTGACATGGTCTATTTTTATGGCGGGACGAAAGCTTTTCAAATGGCCGAGCACGAACGGCACTTCCTTCAATTCCGGCACGTCTTCGCGAAATTGGCGGATCACCTGCAGCAATTTCGCCCGGTAGTCCAACTTCGCGGATTCGAATTCCATATCGCCTCTTGCGTTCCCGCAGCCCTGATGCCACAGGAATGCGACGATTTCGCCATCTTGCCGTGCCAGCTTGATTCGCCTCAAGGCATCATCATAAGGATGGTGATCCGCTCCCGATCGGTGATGGAACTTCCTGCCCGGCATCCACGTTTCGATCGGGGAACTTCCCACTGCGCATGGCACGATGCCGATAATGCGATCCGGATGTTTTTCATGGAGCTTCCTGGCGAACGTGCGTCCGAGACACGTTCCGCAAGTCTTCCTTTCGAAATGCGTCGGCTCCACGGACGGAATCCATTTCCCGTTCTTGTCCAAGGTATAGACATTTGGGATGGGAACCCTGTCCGCGTCCTCTATGAAACCGCGTCCCGACATGTTCGACTGTCCGGCAAGGACAACCAGCATCATCTTGTCGGACGGGGCATTCCCGCCGAAAGAGACTGCCGATAAAAAGAGGAGAAACGCAAGGAGAAAAGCCTTTCCCATGACCATGGCTCCTTCGGTTGCAGGCTTTGATGGGGGAATCCGGAACGGGCAGTCAGTTGCTGCGCCCTTTGCCGAAGTCGGGCTAGAGACGCTTCTTCCAGAACTCCAGCTGCGACTTCACCGCGTCGAAGCCGGTTCCTCCCGTGAGATTCCTCTTGGCCACGCTGGCCCTCGGATCGAACATCTTCGGGAAGTCCTCGGTCGCCTCGGGAATGGATATGCGCATTTCCTCGAGCGACACCTCGTCGAGGTCCTTGCCGTGCTCCTTGCAGTACTTGACGAGCGTACCGACCTTGCGGTGCGCATCGCGGAATGGGACGCCAAGGCGCACCAGCTCCTCTGCGAGGTCGGTCGCCATGAGCGCCGGATCGGCGGCCGCCTCGGCCATTCTGTCGACGCGCGGGACCATCGTCGAAATCATCGCCGGATAGACATCCAGTATGGCGGAGGCGGTGTCGATCGCATCGAACAGCGCCACCTTGTCCTCCTGGAGGTCGCGGTTGTAGGTCATCGGCAGACCCTTGCAGAGTGTGATCAGCGTGACGAGATCTCCGGAAATCCTGGCGCACTTGCCGCGGGTCAGCTCGCAGACGTCGGGGTTCTTCTTCTGCGGCATCAAACTGGATCCGGTGCAGAACGCGTCGTCGAGCTCGACGAAGCCGAACTCCTGGCTGGACCACAGGACGAGGTCCTCGGAGAGCCGCGAACAATGGATTCCGAATATGGCCAGGACGCCGGCGAACTCCATCGCGAAGTCGCGGTCGGAGACCGAGTCCATGCTGTTGCGTCCGACGCGGTCGAAGCCAAGCTCCTTCGCCACGAACTCGCGGTCGAGCGGCAGCGTCGACCCGGCGATCGCCCCGGAACCCAGCGGCAGCACGTTGAGCCGCCGCGCGCAGTCCGCAAGACGGTCGATGTCGCGGTCGAACATCTCGACGTACGCGAGGAGATGGTGGGCGAAGAGCACGACCTGCGCATGCTGGAGATGAGTGAACCCGGGCATGATGGCGTCCGGATATTCCGCCGCCTTTTCGACGAGCGCCTTCTGGAAGGCGCGCATGCCGTCGGAAAGCCGTTTCGCCTCCTCCCTGAGATAAAGTCTTATGTCCAGGGCCACCTGGTCGTTGCGGCTGCGGCCAGAATGCACCCTGGCGCCCTCGGCGCCGAGCTTGCCGATGAGCGCGCTTTCGATGTGCATGTGGATGTCCTCGAGGTCGCGTTTGAACTCGAAGTCGCCGGCGTCGATGCGCCTGGATATCGCTTCGAGTTCCTCGCGGATCGACTTCGCTGTCGATTCCGGTATGATGCCCTGCTTTGCCAGCATTGCGACATGCGCCTTGCTTCCGGCGATGTCGCATTTGTAGAGTCGGCTGTCAAAAGATATTGATTCAGTGAACTCGGCGACGGCCTCGCTGGTCCCGCCGCTGAAACGTCCGCCCCAAAGCGCCATGATCGTATCCTCCAGTGGTATGACTGTAATTGGCTATAATCTAATGCGGACGGGACGGGTTTTCAAAGACCGGTCATGCCGGATCCCAGATGCCGGTCGAAGAAGTCCAGCACGGATTTCCTGACTTCCGGCGGAAGCCGTCTGCCGTTGTGCTCGAACTCCATGTTGAACATGTGCCCGACGCCGTCCAGCAGTATGAGTTTGCTTTCAACCTCGTGTTTCCTCAAGGCGGCATCGAAACTGATCGCCTGTTCGCACTCCACCGTGGTGTCGGCCTTGCCATGGATCGAGAGGAACGGACAGCAGTCCTTGGAGGCGAGTTCAAGCGGCGAGAAGTACTTTTCCCCTTCGTAGTTCTCCTTGCCGGACATCAGTTTCACGGAGTCGCGCAGCTTCCTCTCCGTCGCGTAGAAATCCATCGGTCCGTAGAAGTTGACGCAGCAGGAGACCCGGTCTGATATCCCATGGTAGGGGGACGTCGGTTCCAGTTCAGGAACGTCCCTGGTCATCACCACCAGCGCGGCGAGGTGCGCCCCGGCCGAGGCTCCGAGCAGCCCGATGCGGTCCGGGTCGATGGCGTATTTTTCCGCGTTCGCCCTGAGGAATCTGACGGCGTTCTTGCAGTCCATGAGATTGGTGGGCCACGATGGGCTGGCGTCGCGGGAAAGCAGGTAGTCGATGCTGACCGCTACGTACCCGTGTGATGCTAGGTTGCCGCAGATGTTGTTCTCCCTAACCGTGGACTTCGATCCGTGGTGCCAGGATCCTCCGTGTATCACGACTACCGCCGGACGCAACTTGCCGGTTCCTTCCGGCAGGTACATGTCCATCTTTTCCTCCCGTCCTTCGCCGAGATACGGCACATCGGTGAACTTCTTGTAGGTGTATCCGGATTCAGCGGCCCCGGATTGCGCGGCGAAGATGGCGGCGGCCGACAGCAACAGTTTACGGAAGATGTTCATTCCAAATTCTCCTGGATTCTGTCGATTGTCATCCGATGACGACTGCGAAGGCGAAGGCCCTCAGTATGAGCTCGTCCATGGCCGACGTGCGCATGGCCTTGGCCAGGATGTCGGCTTCGCGGAGCATCCTGTCACCGCATTCGGGCGGTACGGTCATGCCCGCCACCTGTCCGACGATTCCGGGGAAGGGCAGGTCGGCGGCCGGCACGCCGCGGCTCATCATGTACAGCTCCCCGCAATAGGCCTGGATGGCCTCGATATAACGCCCCCGCATCAGCCGGTATTCGCCGGCCGAATCGTCCGCGATTTGTTCCATCAGGCGTTTGGTCAGCGCGGTGTCGTCCATGGCCTTCAGCGCCTCCAGCCGTCCGGCGTACCGGGCCTCGACGGCCGCGGCCGCGTTTTCCTTGATGCGTCCGAAGATGGCGATGAGTGCCTCCGCCCCGGCCTCGGCCTCGGCGATGTCGGGAGAAGCCGGCAGGCAGAGCGACTCCAATACGGCGAAGAGTTCCGGCGCATCGCCGAAGTCGAACTTCCTTGCGGTGTCGCGCAGCGCGACTGTCTGGCAGCGGCTCACCGTCGTCGGCAGCAATGCGTTGCGGTTCGCCGTGGAGAGTATCAACAGCGATTTCACCGGCGG
>JAKSOH010000067.1 GCA_024405675.1 Victivallaceae bacterium | reverse complement strand
ACCATCGTCACCAACCGTTTCCTCGGCGTGCCGATTTTCCTCGGCGTGATGTATGCGATGTTCTGGATCACCTTCTCCGCGGGAAAATACCCGATGGTCGCGATGGCAAACTGCTTCGCCGCGCTCGGCGAGGCTGTGACCAGCATGTGGCCGGCCGGTCACCTCGTGCTGTTGGAAAGACTGGTTGTCGACGGCATAATCGGCGGCGTGGGAGGAGTACTTGTGTTCCTGCCCAATATCATGCTGCTGTTCATGTGCATCGCCTTCCTGGAAGGCACCGGATATATGTCGCGCGCAGCATTCGTGATGGATGGATTCATGCACGTCTTCGGATTGCACGGCAAGAGCTTCATACCGATGTTGCTTGGGTTCGGATGCTCGGTTCCGGCGGTCATGGCCACCAGAACCATAGAATCCGAGCGAGACAGGATGACCACAATCATGGTGGTACCATTCATGAGTTGTTCGGCGCGTCTTCCGATTTATGCGATGATGGCTCCGGCATTCTTCTCTTCGACGTACAGTCCGTTCGTGGGATGGCTGATGTACGTAATCGGCACCATCGTGGCGTTGCTTGCGGCCAGGATACTGAAGTCGACGATATTCGGCGGGGATGACGAGGTGTTCGTAATGGAGCTTCCGCCGTACCGGATGCCGACGCTACAGAGCGTCCTGATACAGATGTGGGAGCGGGAGGTGCTGTATATCCGCAAGGCCGGAACGCTGATTCTCGGCGCCTCGGTCATTATCTTCCTGCTCTCGACGTTCCCTGTGAAAAAGGAATTCGCCCGTGACTACCGGACGATGGAGGAAGAAGTGTTGAAATCTTCTGCCTCGGAAGGGGAGAAGGCGGCCGAACTGGAGAGAATCGGGGCGTTGCGCAAGGCGGAGTTGCTCGAATACTCCATGACCGGAAAAATCGGACATGCGCTGGAGACGTTGATGCGCCCGCTGGGATTCGACTGGCGCGTCAGCTCCGCACTGGTCGGCGCGGCCGCGGCAAAGGAGATATTCGTGGCCCAGCTCGGAGTCCTCTTCGCATCCGGTGACTCCGGAGCGAACCATGGACGTTTGCAGCCGATGCTAGCCGCGGCCTATACCAGACTGGAAGGCTTCTGCATCATGCTGTTCTGTTTGCTCACCTTCCCATGCATCGCCACGCTGGCGGCGGTAAAACGGGAGACCGGATCATGGAAGTGGGTGGCGTTCCAGATAGCGCTCTTCATAGGAACGGCCTACATCATAACGCTGCTGGTCCACCAGATCGGACTGCACTGGCACTAATACATCCGCTTCACCACAACCATCAAACAAGGGGATATGTCCATGAACCCGTTGCATGAATTTATCGAGAAGCAAAAGGGAATACTAGCCGTAGCTACCGACAAGAAAAACGGAACGGACACGAAGATATTCGCCTGGTGTGAATTCTTCCTGTTTCCGGCAAGCATCCTGTCGATAGCGGCGACGGTAGTCATCAACATACTTGGTGTCACGGGATACGGAAACCTCGCATCCATCTGGAACAAGTGGATCGCCCCGTGGCTGCTGGCCGGAGCCGTCGGATACCTGACCAACTGGCTGGCCATCCTGATGCTGTTCCGTCCTTACGTGGAGAAGAAGTGGCTCATCGGCTGGAAACGCGGTTTGATTCCGCGCAACATCGACGACAAGGCGCATAAAATGGGCGAAATGGTCGGCAACGAGCTGCTGAATCCGGACGCCATCGCGGAGGAGCTCAAGGCCGAGCTCGGGGGATTCCTGCGCAATCCCGAGGTCGTGAACGAGGCGAAGGCCAAGTTCCAGTCTTTCATCGAAGGCCATGTCCAGTCGATAACGGATTTCCTCGTACCCGAAATCAAGGGCACGCTTAAGACGACGGTCAACGAACTGGTGACGCCGGAAAATCTCAGGAAGTTCTGGGACGAGTCCATCGAGCCGCGGATGCGGAGCGAGGAAACCCGCGCGAAGATAGCCGGTGTCATCGTCGATTTCGCGAAAAAGAATGTAGCGCCGCTGGCGTCTCTCATCAGGGAGCGGGCGATAGAGGCCCTGGACAGGGAGCACCCGTTCACCCCGCGCGCGCTCATAGAGTGGCTGTTCGACTTCATCATCTCCGAGAACAGCATGAAAAGCATGATCGGCGCCTGGCTGGGGGAACGAGACACCGCGACGATGCTCCGCGACAAGCTGGTAGCGGTCGCCGACACCATGAAATCATGGATCGCCTCCGGCGAAGGCAAGGAGAGCCTGGGATCGTTCGCCGAGGAAAGCAGGGACAAGCTGAACAGCCTGCTGGAGCAATACCTGGAGAAGGCCCTTCCCAAGTTCACCAGGGAGGCGCTGGAATCCCCCAGGCTCTGGAACTGGATTGAAGACGAGCTGCTGCCCAGAATCGCCACGGAAGTGGAGGGCTATGTCAGCGAACACAAGCAAATCATCGTCGACAAGCTGCATCTGGCGACACGGGTCGAGAATGCCATCAATGGCATGAGCATTCCCAAGTTCCACAACACGATCAACGAGGTCGCCGGTCAACACCTGGGGGCGAGCCAGGTCCTCGGGTTCATCCTCGGAGCAGCCATCGGAGTGCTCCAGATGCTGCAGACATTCCTGTCGTAGCGCCCTGCCCTTTCGCACAGGATTGCACGCGCGACTGCGCGTGCCATACGGCGGGGTTCACGCCCCGCCGTAAAACTTTGCGATTACCAGTGGTGCCGCCAGTAGCTAGGACATGAGCGATGTCCGCGACAGCAATCCGAATAGTAGTGATGGTATTCCACCCGTTCGGACGGACCGCTCGGCAGCTGGATCAACGTGGCGTCCTTCGTCACCACCACTTGCGTCCTCTCCTGCGGGACGACCACGGGGGCGGGAGCAACGACCTCGGGAGCGGCCGGCGCGCCGGCGGCGCCGACCACGGTTGTTGTCGGATGATATGTCAGTATCGAATCCGCCACGCGTCCGATGGTGACGCAGCAGTCGCCGACAAACGTGCAGCAGGCGCCGACCAGCCCCGGCTGGCGGTCGACAATGACATACCCGTCCGCGAAGCAGCACGCGGACACGGCGAAAAACATGACAGACAGTATTTTTTTCATTCGCTTCTCCTTTTTCTATCGATTGTTGCCAGGCCTCTCCATTGAAACAAGTGTCCGAACGGATTTTCAATTGAGAAATCCGGTTCCTCCGGTCCTGCGGTTGTCCACCTGCGGCCGGATCACAGGATTCCCACCCCAATTTTGCATAAAATGTCGAATGGTTTTTCAAGTGTAAAACCCAATTTCTCCCTCAATATGTCCAGTTCGTCCAATTCGGCGATTTTTCCCCTGGAATTGAAAATCTCCTCCAATCGTCCGACGGGAATGCCGGTGGCTTTCGATATGTCGTCATATGACAGCTTCTTTTCACGTTTGACGCGCTTCGCTTCAGGTATGTAATACAGCTGTTTTGTAAACCGGTGCTGCAGTTTGGCCGCCGCAATTTTGACTCTAAGTTCGAGCTGAATGAACATCTCATTGACATTCGACAAATCATCCATACTCTACCTCCTTCAATCAACTGGTTCGGGACGCCAATCGGGACAGGCCTTGACCTGCAATCGATCCGGATGCGCATACCATGCGCCGTTGTAATAGACCCACCCGCAATATGACGGGCACATTTTATCGTGATAAAGCAGCTTGGTATACGAATACCGCACATTGGTTTCGTGGATAATTTCGCCGTCGGGCACCAGGATGACGGTCACCTGGTTGTCCGGCGTTTTCCCGACCGAAACCCGCGTGGCGACGGGGCCGTCGTCGTATTCACCGCGGACCAACCTCCACATCCGCCGGACACAGGTCAGACAGCCGGACACGCCGTAGGCGATGTTGTCCAGGCATGAGTGCGCATCGGGATCGTAGTCCCGGTCGTCGTAGCAATTCGACGCCAGGACGGCGTTGCCGATGATGATGAATGCGAAAATTATTCTTTTCATTGCCCTCCTTGCGGATTTCATTCCAGGCGCCAAGTCATATCATCGCCATAACATATCAGCGGATCGGTTCACACAGGCACCCCCGTGTAAGGTTAAAGACGCGCAAATTTTATTTATGGGAATCAACTGCGCAGCGGACCCGCTTCAAGACAATAGATGATAGGATTTTCAACACGTGTTCGTTTTTTGAACAACGCCCTCTTCGCCTTCCCGCCGGGCATGGGCAATCGCCACCACTTGGCACGCATTTTGATGCAAGCAATTGCAGGACTTGACGTTTGCACACTTACAAAAAAACGGGAGGGGAAAATGTCGAAACTCTATCTTAACGAAATTGACGGAATGCATTTCCTGATACCGGTTTACCAGCGCGGATACCGCTGGACCGCCGAGAATGTCGAAACCTTGCTGAACGACCTCGCCGAATGCCCCGGAAACATGGAATACTGCCTGCAGCCAATCGTGCTGCAAAGATGCGGCGATCCAGACGGGAACCGGTTCCGTGTCGTCGACGGACAGCAGCGCCTGACCACGATCAGGATAATCGCGGAAACCCTCGGCCTCGACTTGAACTGGGACATTTCCCACGAAACGGAGTGGCAGTCAAGAATCAACCCGCATTTCAAGGATCTCGTGCGGACCAAGGCCGGGGAGATGCTAGGCGATGCGAACACGGCCGCCATGATAAGGGATTATTTCCAAGGCAACAGGAAGGCGTTCTTTCTCACCTACGAAATCCCCGACGACGCCGACGCCCATGACGCATTCCTGCGTCTCAACGACGGCAAGACTCCGCTGACCTCGTCGGAACTCATCAAGGCATGCTACATGGCAAATTCCGGCGCCCTGAACGAGCAGCAGAAGATGGAAATATCCAAGGAGTGGGAGCTCATGGAGAATGCCCTGGCGGACGACACCATGTGGCTGATGCTGAACAATCGCGCCATAGAGGACACTCCGACCAGGGTGGATTTCCTGTTCGCCCTGGCGATCTGGCAAATGGACGGGACGTTCGACCTCAAGACGCTCATGGTCGATTTTCGGGAAACATACAACTGGATCGGAGATCACAAATGCGATCTCGAAAAGCTCTGGGGAAACGTTCTGGAATGCTTCTGGTGGATGCAAAGCTGTCGCAAGAACGCAGCCGTCTGCAACTACCTCGGATGGATACGCGAGTTCTCCGACAGGAAGGCCTGCGGCATATACGGACAATGGCTTCGCTGCCGCGACATGGAAAAGTTCGAGAAAAGTCTCGTCGCGATCATACAATCCGCCGTCGAGAATATCGATTTCGATGAGATATGCTACGGGGACAACCGGTTGGTCACGCTTCTCGTGCTGCTCAACGTGCTCGAATGCAACCGGAACGGCGAATATTTCCGCTTCGACCGCTACAAGTCAGAGAACTATGACATAGAGCACATCAGCCCCCAGACTCCGCGCGATTTCAAGAAAGCGGAAGAACGTCGCGAATGGTTCGAACTGAGAAAAACGGAACTGCCCGACACGGAAATCGACAACATGACCGACCAATTTCCCGGCATAACGGATGGAAGCATCTTCGAGAACAACGACGACTTCATCAAGCTGGCGGCATATCTCGTGGACCAGGAGCAGCCTGAACTCGACGAGGATGCAAAAAACCACATGGGGAATCTCGTCCTGCTGAACAGAGGCATCAACCGCTCGTACCATAACGATTTCTTCCACTGGAAGCGGCGCCGGATAGCGGACGAACTCGACGACAACTACATACTGCCGTGTACGGCGAAGGCCTTTGCGAAATTCTACACGGGCTCCCCCACCAGCGTCCTGAGCTGGCAACTTACCGACTGCGGGGACCTCCACGAAAAGATGAAAAAGATGTTCGACGATTTCATGGCCACCGACGCCGAAACCATCGACGGAGAAATCGACCACCAGTTCACGCCGAGGGAAAACCGCGAGGTATGCCGTAACGCCGCGGCAGAAGTCAATGAAACGCATCAGTTCGAGGACAACTGGAGCGTTTCGTTCACGAACTTCATCGCCCGCTATGATTCCATCATCATCCCGAAGATACAACGTTCCTATGTCCAGGGGCGGCTGGACGACAACGGGCGGAAATGCATGAAGAATTTTGCTTCAGCACTTGTCCATGACGACGGCAACGACCTCTGTCTCGACTTCATCTACGGAATCGAAGGAGCCGGCAATTCCTTCATGCCCCTTGACGGACAGCAGCGACTGACGACGCTTGTCCTGTTGCACTGGCTGCGGGGAGCAAGGGTAGCGTGCGAATTCAGATACGAGTCCAGGCGCGCTATTAGCATGTTCCTGTCGCGGCTGCTTGCGGACACACCGCCGAAGCTTCGCTCGACGACCTCCTGCACCGACTACGTGAGATCCAGGAGCTGGTTCTTCACGGCATGGGAGGAGGACCAGGGCGTCGCCGGCATGCTCAGGATGCTTGACTCATTGTACGAAAAACTCGGCGCGGAAGAACACGTCCGCGACTTGGACACCGTGAAGTTCTTCATCAACTACCTGGATGTTTCGTCCGACTGGTATGACGATGTATTCCAGAAGATGAACTCCACCGGCAAGCCGCTCACCAAGTTCGAATGCGTCAAGGCGGTAATTGCGAAATATGACTCATCCCTCGCCGAAGGCATCAACGACCGATGGGCGGAGAACCTCTGGACGGACCAAACGCAAATCGAGAAACTCGATAGCAAGATGCTCTTCCTGATCGATATCGCGCTGAAGTGCGCAGGATACAAGGGAAAGACCAACGACACCTTCGATTTGAACCTGTGGCTCGGCAAAGGAGACAACTGCGGATATTTCTCGAAATATGCGAAAATCTTCTTCGCCGCCGTGGCGGATCCGGAATGCAACCTGAGAAACAATCCGGGCATGACTCCGTCGTGGTCCGACACTTCCGCCGTGGAATATCTCGACGGAAATGTCGACTTCGGCGGACGCGAATTCTACCGGAGCATGCTGGTGTTCTACGCGCTGTCCGTCATCGAGGACGATCAGGCCTTCATCCGGGTCGTGTGGAACATCGCGGAAAACGCACGCATCCACGACAAGGACGGATTCGTATCCGGCGTCAAGCTGGTAGACGAACTTGCCGGTCACAGGACCGAAGACGCCGGCTGGCTGTATCGATTCCTAGGCCGCGACGGCAATGACATAGAGAGCAAATTCGCCTCGTGCCAGATACAGGAGGAACGACTCAAGGCGAGGATGATAACGACCGGACACTCGGACGAGATTGCGGAAATAGAAAAAGACCGCATTCTAAGAGGACGCATATCCATCTTCCTTACCGACAAGGAAAACAATCCGGTTTCAATCGAAGATGCGATCACGCGCTACCATCGTTTCCTGGACGTCTCCGGAAATGCCGGCCTCATGGGCAGGGCCATGCTCTGTTTCGGCGACTATTCGATGTGGACAAGCGGAAACAACTGGCGTTTCATCGTCGACGGGAAAGGACTCGACGACTTCCTGCATTTCATTTGGAACGAAGACAAATACGGCAACTACAAGCGGTTCGCCGACGTTTTCCGGATGCTCATGGACACGGAAGGGAGCCTGGATGTCATCTGCGAAAGGTTCCTCGCCGACCGCGGCGGAGGCTGGAGGTATTACTTCGTCAAGTACAGCGGCGTATTCCTTGCCGGGACCGGATATTTCTGCTGGCACAACGACGATGAATTTCTCATTAGGGAAATAATCGGCGAGACCATGCATTCCTACCATTTCAACCCCTATTTGCTGGCGGCCGGATACGACGGATGGAATCGCGGCAACGCATTCACCGACTTCAACTACAAAGCCAAGAACATGGAAGTGGAAATGGCACGTGACGCAAACGGACAACTGGTGCTGAAGACCCACGGCCCCACGCCGCACACCATTGAGATCGGAGAGCCGGACGGGGGAATGGATGTAGTGGACCGTCTTGCCCGCATCATCGC
>JAKSOH010000066.1 GCA_024405675.1 Victivallaceae bacterium | reverse complement strand
GTGCGCACACCCACCTCCCGCCGCGGCGGGGTGCATTCGGGATGCGGTATAGACGAGTATCCGGACCGCGAGCTGGCGGCCACGGTGCACGCCGGTTATGACGGAATCGTGTTGATGCTCAAGGGCATCGACCGCTCGACGATGGGATACGTGAATGTCAACGATCTCGTCGAGCGCGCCGGGAAATTCGGCATCAGGGTCAAGATATACAACTACTTGCAGACCTTCGTCCATCCGGATGAGGAGAACGCCCAGGAGAAGTTCGACCGGGCGTACGGTGACATGTTCGCCCGCTATCCCGGGGTGTCGTCGGTGATGCTGCTTGGCGAGTCGCTGGAGTTTCCGAGCAAGGATCCCCACACGACCGGCAAGCGGTATGACGAGAGCATCGTGGACGGAATCCCGGACACGAAGATCAGCCCGGGATGGTATCCCTGCTGCGATTATCCGGCCTATCTCGAATGCATCGAGAAGGCCGTGCACAAGTACAATCCCGGGGCCGACATCATCTTCAGCATCTACAACTTCAGCCATTCGCCGATCGAGAAACGGCTGGAGTTCATGGAGAAACTTTCCAAGAAGATCGAGGTCAACGTCTGCTTCGAGAGCCCCTACATGCGCATGACCGAGGGACTCCACACCCCGGTGATGGACTACAGCAGCGTGGTGACGCGGCCGGACGAGGAGTTCGACATCCAGTGCGCCAAGGGCGCCGAGGTCGGACTCAAGCTTTCGGTGAACTGCAACAGCGCCGGCATCGGCTGGGACTTCGGGACGGTTCCGGTTGTTCCGGTTCCGTACCGCTGGCTCAAACGCGATCTGTTCCTGCGCGAAGCGTGCCTCAAGTGGCATGTCGACGCCCAGTACGCCACGCATCACATGGGGTGGTGGAACAGCGTCGCCGCGGACCTGGGCAAATGGAGCGGATGGGAGGACTTCGAACCTGACTACGACGAATTGCTGAACAAGATCGCGGTCCGGGACTACGGCCGCGAGGCGGCCCCGCACGTCCTGGCCGCCTGGAAGTCCTGGAGCGACGCCATGGATTACTACACCGCCAGCAACGAGGACCAGTACGGGCCGTGGCGGGTGGGGCCGGCGTATCCGTTCATATTCAGGCCGAACATCACGCTCACGATGATGAACAAGGAAATCCAGTTCCCGAGCGCGCCGCACGCGCACTTCGGGTGGAGGATCATAAAGACTTTCTACGAGCCGTACGAGAACGATCTGCAGGCTCCGGGCGCGCTGCGCATTCCCGCGGAACTGCGTTCGCTCGAGAAGATGCTCGACCTGTGGAACAAGGGGTATGCGGAAGCCAGACAGGCGGCGACGACGCCCGAGGGCGAAAGGCTGGCGGCGCTCGGACTCTTCATCAGGAATTCCATAAGAACCACGATGAACATCAAGCGCTGGTATCTCCTCAATTTGAAACTGCAGACCATTTCCGCCGCCGACGAGGGGTTCGCGATACTCGACAAGCTGGTTGCGCTGGCGAAGGAGGAGATCGAGAACGCGCGCGAGACGATACCGGCGGTGGAGACGGACTCGAGGCTCGGCTGGGAACCCAGCATGGAGTACGTCTGCGACGCCTGGCACCTCGACTGGAAGATACGCCAGGTCGAAAGCGCATTGCGCGAAATCGGGCAGTACCGGAAGATACTGGCGCTGTAGCCGGACACGCGGCCGGCGCGAACGAAACAAAAGACGGCGACTGTTCCTCCTTGGGGCAGCCGCCGTCCGTATTCAGATGGTTACAGGGGAACAGCGTGAGAAATCACTTCACCTCGTACACCCAGAGTCCGTGCATGTTGCAGAATTCCCTGATGACCAGCCCCTTCTTGAACTGGATCGGGAATTCCGCCTCCGGCGCATCGCCGCTGGCAAGATAACGGCGGAAGACGTCGGCGCCGTCCCGGACCTCGATCCATTCGATGTGGTGGGCTTCCAACATCGGATGCGCGGCGTCCTTGCCCACGACAACCCTGGTCCTTCCTCCCGGAAGTTCCTCGGGGTAGGGCACGTGTTTCTCGAACTTGAACTCCGCCGTCTGCTCCGGCATCGGTTGCATGGGCTTGTCGCAGCAGATCGGCGGATTCCCGCCGCCGATGTCCAGGACCTCCGCGGTCAGTCCGCAAATCGCGCACTTCAAGATGTCGTTCCTTTTCATTTTCCGTTCCTTTCCGTTTGCATCGTCCGATTCCCAAACCCGTCGATGGCGCCGCGGTTCGGGTATTGCAGCAACTCGACGGGGAAACCCCATTTCTCGGCCATGCCAAGGCACTCGCGCATCTTTTCCGGAGACAACGCCGGAGTCCTGGCCAGCAGCCAGAGATAGTCTTTCGTTCCGGAAGTCACCATCGCCACCGAGTAGTCCGGAGCCAGGTAGATGATGCGATAGTCGCCGTAGAACGGACGGAAGAACGAAACCCGCAGTTCGCCCACGCCGGCGTCGCCTTTCATCTCGGCAACGCCATCCACGCTTTTGGCGATGCCGTTCCTTATTCCGCTGTTGACCACCTTGACCTTGCCGTCCGCGGTCATCGAGTATTCCGCCTTGGCAAGGACGATGTCGCTTTCGAAACTATGCGGCAGACGGGCTATTTCGTACCAGGTGCCGAGATATCTTTCGATGGAAAACTGCCTGACCGCGGGAATGTCGGCGGTCGGCGCGGAGGACGAACATCCCGCCGCCAGCAGCATTCCGGCGGCTACCATCATCAAGGCTTTTGCTTTCACGGTCCGGTCTCCTTTCGCATGGTTGCTGTTTGTCGTATGGCCATACTGTAATGTTGCTGAGCATAGGCCCGATTGCAACTGAAAACAAGAGAATGGCAACTTAAACGGGGACTTGACAACACCACGATTATCCTGATAGGCAACACTGCAATGTTCCACCGTTAAAGGCAAAATAGCGCATTGCGCGAAATCGGGCAGTACCGGAAAAGATACGCTGTAGGCATCCCCGGTTCGACGGTGCGTTTCCTGAGTAGGAAGGCGATTTGCGAACTTCCGGACTCCCCGTTATATTCGTATCGACTGAACTTGATTCATGCCTGGCGAATGACGCAGGAGTAGTAAAATGCCTGGAAGAACATGGCTCGCATTGGTTTGCGCAATAGGGATTTTCGGCATCGCCAGCGGCGCCGAAGTCAGGACTCTTATACTTGGTGAAGTCAAGGAAGGCAACGGCGGCTGGAGCGTGACGTCCGGAACCGGGACGGTGCAGTCAGTGAACAAACCGAACATCCTCGATATTTCCACGCAGGCCGGACTGGACAACGCATTCAAAATCGAGACCGGCAACTTCGAGATCGCGCCGGCGGAACAGGTCATTGTCAATATCCAATATGCCGGAAATGGTTCGGTGTCGCTTCGCATCGATTTCCTCGACAGCCAGAACAACCTGATCAAAAACATCTCAAGGAGTTTTCCGCTTCCGATGAATGGTGCGAATGGGCGCACGCTCCAGAGGAAAATCATGTGGCCGGCCATTCACCCCGACGCCAAGTACGTGCGGTTCGGCCTCGATTTCACATCTCCTTCAAATTTCTCGGTCAAGAAGTTTTCGGCAACCGCGCAAGGCGTTTCCGGAGCACGCAGGAAGGAACTGGTGGAGCGTCGCGACGCCAGGGCGGCCGAGGCCGCGAATACTAATCGGAAATCCAGCGGTATCAGGAAGTGAAGGCGGGGCGTTTCGCCCGTGCGGAAAACAGTGGTCAGGAAAAAGGAGGGACATGGAAAATGTCGGACAAAAGAAAGAACGTTCACCATCGCAATCCGCGTTTCGAGAGTCCGTTGGGGTTCGTCGGCCGCTCGGCGCATCCGGACATCGTCTGCAAGGGCTGTATCTTCTCCATGGGAAGCGAACCTCATTCGGATAGATATGACAAGGCATATTGCATCGAATATCCATATGGCGGGGAGTACGGCAGCAAACCCAATTCCGTGTATTACGACGGAGGTCCCTGCGAATATCGCAAGAGTTTGCAGGAATGGTTCGGCGAGCTTTCGAAGGAAAAGCAGGAGGAGCTCGCGGCGAAACTGTTGCCAGACGACGATAATGACAAGGGGAAAAGTAGATAAAGAAAATGGCGGAGAGAGAGGGATTCGAACCCTCGGAGGAGTTGCCCCCTCGCAGGTTTAGCAAACCTGTGCTTTCGGCCGCTCAGCCATCTCTCCGCATCGTGCTTTACGTAAGATATATGCCCCAAAGGTAAAAATCAAGGCGGTTGACGGCCGGCGCAACCGAACTGGCGACAGCTGTGATTCGCCTGCCGTTTTCATTGGAAAAAGCCACGGCGTCGCGATATAATAGGCATAAAGAAACAAAAACAAGTTCAAACTGTGAAATTCAAACATACCGGAGGGTTGCCATGAAAAAGAGTTTGTTGGTATTCGGTCTTTCTCTCGCTTTCGTACTTTTCCTGTCCACCGGCTGCAAGAGCGATGCTCCGGACGATGGAACAAGCGCGGTTCCGGAGGCTGTCGACGATCCAACCGGATTCGGCGGCTTTGGACAACAGGGCTCCGGTGTGAACCAGACCGGACTCGAATCCACCGGCGCCGGCGAATGGAAGGATACAACCAGCGACATCGGCAGCGTCGACGCCAACGGCTGGCGTCCGGCCGACCCGAGCGGAAACCGTCTCGGAATGCCGATCATCTACTTCGCCTACGATTCCGACGTGCTCGTACCGTCCGAGACCGCCAATCTCGACAAGATCGCCGAGTACATGGCTGACAAGCCGAAGCTGGGCCTGGTTATCGAGGGCCATTGCGACCAGCGCGGAACAGATGAATACAACCGTTCGCTCGGCGAACGTCGCGCCAATGTCGTCCGCGCCTATCTTGCCAAGAAGGGAGTGGCTGATTCCAAGATCAACACCATGAGCTTCGGCAAGGACAAGCCGGCCGTCGAAGGGTCCGGCGAGGACATCTGGCGTCAGAACCGCCGCGCGGTTCCGGTGCCCATGCTGATCCCGTAAAACAAGAAAGAGAGCAATGAGCAAGATTCGTTCCGAACATGTATTTACGTCCGAATCGGTGTCCGAGGGACATCCGGACAAGGTTTGCGACATAGTTTCCGATTCCATATTGGACGCTTGTCTGACGCAGGATTCAGAGAGCAGGGTGGCCTGCGAGACGATGGCCACAACGGATTTTCTCGCCATCTGCGGCGAGATAACCACCCGCGCGACGGTGGACTGGGAGTCCGTTGCCAGGGCCGCCGTGGCCGGAATTGGATATGACAAGCCTGGACTCGGCTTTTCCGCGTCCGACGCCAAGGTCATCATGCACATTCACAAACAGTCGCCCGACATCGCGATGGGCGTCGATGCCGCGGAGCAGGGCGCCGGAGACCAGGGGATGATGTTTGGATACGCATCGAACGAGACCCCGGAACTCATGCCGGCTCCGATTCTCTATGCGCACCGCATCGTCGGCGCGTTCGCCGAATTGCGGCGCAATGACCCCGAGGCGGCTCGCTATCTGAGGCCCGACGCCAAGGGACAGGTTTCCGTGCGGTACCGCGACGGACGCCCGGTTGCGGTGGAGACCATCGTGCTTTCTCACCAGCATTCGCCGGAAATCCCGGCCGGATGGCTGGAGGAGCAGGTCCGTGAAGTCGTCGCGAAGACGATTCCAGCGGAACTCATGGAAAAGCAGCCGCGTTACTTCGTCAATCCGACCGGACGCTTTGAAATAGGCGGTCCGGCCGGCGACACCGGGCTTACCGGGCGCAAGATCATCGTCGACACCTACGGCGGCGTGGGATCCCATGGCGGCGGAGCCTTCTCCGGCAAGGATCCGAGCAAGGTCGATCGTTCCGCGGCGTACTTTTGCCGCTACGTCGCCCGCAACCTCGTGGGTGCCGGACTGGCGGCGAAGTGCGAGATACAGGTTTCTTACGCGATAGGCGTCGCGGAACCGCTCAGCGTCAACGTCGACACCTACGGCACCGGTATCCTCGCGGACGACCGCGACTACGAGAAAATCGTACGCGCGGTCTTCGACATGCGTCCGGCCGCGATGATCGAAACGCTGGGACTCAAGCATCCCGGCCCATGGCGCTACCGCGACACCGCCGCGTACGGACACTTCGGACGCCAGGGGTTCCCTTGGGAACGCCAGGACCGCACCGAGGAAATCCTGAAGGCCGCGGCTCCGTTCCGCCGTCGCTAGGCTAAACCAACGTCAATCAAAAAGGGCCGCTGCAGAACTCGCCGTTTTGTAGCAGCCCATTTATTTTCTCCGGGAGACTGTCAGTGAAAGCGGAGCGGAAACGAGCGGCGGCGGTTTTGCCACGCAGTTTGGAATTCAGCACTCCGGGATTGTTTTTGCCAAAACGACAAATAGAGTCGCCGACAACAATATGACAAACACGGGCGCGAGCAATCTGCGGTGAAGTGCGATCCTGCGCCTTTTGTTCCGCAATGCGAAGTGTATGAAAACCAATTCCGGTCCGGTGAAAATCGCGCCGTATAAGAAATAGCAGAAGGACAGGACGGAAAAATATCTCGTAAAGGGGCAATCGTAGAAACGACTGTCGCAATAAGGATATTGCAGTCCGAAAGCCGGCAGGATAAGATATAGGGAGAGTCCCAGGATCATCATCAGCCATTTTTCGGAGAGAAGCCAGCGGCGAAGCACGATCGCCATATAGCAGAAAAAACCATGGGCCCGATGAGGTTTATCCAAAAAACAACTTCGCCACAGGCATCCATCAGGTTGATATGCTCAGTGCCGCAATTGATGTACAATCCATTCAACAGCTGCTCGCTGACCGGACCGCAAAGGAAAAAGAAAACCGCCACGGCAAGCCATTGGATTTTGTGGCGAATGGCGGAACGCGCCAGGGAGCGCAGCCCATTCCGCGGTGAAAAACATTTCGGCATGATATATTTCGATTCCCAAAATTACCTGCGATGTGCAATTATCCGAAATCTGAAGCATCAACCCCGGACCACGCGAACTTTAGAACTACACCGTGAATTTCCAAAAAACTTTTTTCGCGGATGCGAATTCGTTCTATCGCTTGTTGTACTTGCGCGAACGCTCCATGTAGAGCAATTCCTCGCTGATGCGGCGCTGCGCGCGGAACAGATTGCCGATGAGCGACATCGAGCAAAGCAGGCTCGCGACCGTCGCGCTGAACAGCAATATGAAGAACGACGGCAGGAACTCGCGGAATCCATGTCCGTAGCAGTACTTGAGGATCATGGCTCGCAACCCGATCAGTAGCGAAATCAGCCAGAATGGCAGGCTCGACACCAGGAAGAAGGTGCCCGGACGATAGAGCACGAACATGCTGAGCATTGTTCCGCCTGACTTGCGGATGTACTGCGCGATGCTGGTGAACAGCCGGGAATCCCTGGTCTTCGGATTGGTCCTGATGTCGACCGACGAGACCTTCATTCCGGAGTTGCCGGCCTGGATGAGCGTCTCCATGCAGTAGCTGAATTTCGAGTGGATGAAGATGCGCAGACATGCCTCGCGTGAGAACGCCCTGAATCCGCTGGCGGCGTCCCGGACGGTGGTCTTTGATATCTTGCGAAGCGTCCAGCTTCCCAGCAACTGCAGTACTTTCTTGATCGGGGAGAACTCTCGGTTCTGCATGATGGGGCGGCAGCCAACCACGATGTCCGCCTTTTCCTCGACAAGCGTCTTCACCAGCAGCGGAATATCCGCGCCGCAATACTGGTTGTCGGCGTCGGTGTTGACCACGACGTCGGCGCCGTGCTCGAGCGCGTAGGATATCCCGGTCCTGAACGCCTCGGCCAG
The DNA here is from genome assembly GCA_024405675.1 of Victivallaceae bacterium. Taxonomy (GTDB): domain Bacteria; phylum Verrucomicrobiota; class Lentisphaeria; order Victivallales; family Victivallaceae; genus UBA1784. The sequence goes on along the minus strand of JAKSOH010000066.1, from coordinate 259 downwards.
ACCCTGGTTCCGCGGATGGCTGACGATATGGCGTATCCCGAGGGATTTCGCCGTTTCGACCGTGCGGTCGGTGGATCCGTCGTCGATGACCAGCAGTTCGACTTCGTCGCATCCTTCGATGGTCCTTGGAATGTCGGCGACGGTCTGGGGAAGGGTGGCTTCCTCGTTGGAGCACGGTATCTGGATAGAGAGTTTCATAATATCACCATTTCGATTTCGATGTCGTATGCGGTAATATCACCCTATGATGCTTCCAATG
>JAKSOH010000065.1 GCA_024405675.1 Victivallaceae bacterium | reverse complement strand
CGAGACCACCGGTAGATTAGGACGGCGGATGGTTAGCGCGGCGAGGATTATCGCGACGATGACCACGAACGCCGCGAATCCCGCGACGAACCACATCAGATGCTTCAGGAATCCGGAGCCGGTTGTCTTGTCGCACATATCGAATTTCTCCTAGTCTAGAAATCTTATCTTTCTCACGATCTTCTTGCCGGTTCCGGCATCGACCTCGAAGGTGACGAGAAGCTTCGTCTCCGAGGTGATGACATCGATCCGCGGCGTGTCATAGGGCCTTTGAATATCCGCCTCATCCCAATCCCAGTAGGCGTCGAACTTGCCGAGCTCGGCGTCGACGTACTTCACGGTCCATTTGTCGCTGTCCTTTATCCTAACGGCGATCTTGCCGCCCTTGTCCACGATGGTCTGGTAGACGACCACTGCCTGGTAGAGTCCCGTCGGCTGCACTATCGCGTCAAGGAGATTGATCGTCCTGCCGACCACGGACTCGCGCTGCGCGTCATAGCGCTGTTCTCCGGCGCATCCGAAGGCGTTCCAGTAGCACTTGTCGTCGGACCCCAGGTTGAGTACCTGCGACCGCAGGATGATCTTCTCGGCTTCGAGTTTGTTCAGCTCCTTGTAGAACTCGCTGCCTGCGCCCCTGGCGTTGGAGACCGTGCCGGTGGCCTCGGTTCCGGAAGCGCCGTCCAGCTTGCTTTCGTCGATGAAGGTTTTCGCGTCCTGGGAGACGGAGACCTTGTTGAAGAGCATCTGCAGGAGCATTTCATCGAGTCCGTCGGCGAGATCCACCGTCTCGCCGTCGTATTTCACCTTGCGGTTCTCGTCCTTCGCGAATTTGCGCAGGCCTATCTTGCCGTAGCATCTGGCGCTGTAGGTGGTCTTCGTCCAGTCGAGGATTGCGCCGTCGCCGTCCTTGTAGGAGGTGCCGGGATTGCCATATCCGTCGCTCCCGGCGACCTTCCGCTGGTCTTCCTCCGAGATGTCCGTGCCTTCGGAAAGGCCGCCGGCGTACTTGAGGTTGATGGTCTGGAAAGCGGCTCCGCGTCCGATGAATCCGATTTCCCACGGGCTTTGCATCGGCGCGTTGCGAATCACCGCGGTCGACATATGCTGTCCGGTTTCGTCGCCGTTCCATGCCGGATCCTCCGGTTCGGAGTCGACTTCATCGCCGATGGTTCTCAGCCTGCAGGTCTCGTTGATCCTTCCAACACCGTTTTCGCGGATATGCTGGAGTATGTCGCTCTCCGGCAGCGCGCCGAAATCCATGGACGGCATCACTCCACCCTGCCATTTCCAGTCGCTTATGCCGGCGGTGTCGCAGGCGTTCTCCCCATTGAGGTTCTGCCGCGGATCGTGTACCTCGCAGTCGAGGAAGGACAGGCCGGATTTCTTTTCCTTGAAACCACCTGATATGTCGAAGAACACGGAACCGGCCGCGTTGAGTTCCGACGGCATCCTGGCAAAGTCGACGTTGCCGCCGGCCGATGAGAGGACGATGCTTCCAAAGGACTTCAGGACGATTGTTCCCGCCGTGGCCCGGCACCCGCCGATTTCCACCTTGTCGATGCTGTCGCATGGACCTCCGATGTCGTCCTTCGTCACCGCGTCAACGGTACCGGTCACGTTGAGCGGATCCGTCGTAGCTCCGAACTTGTACGGACCCACGTCCCTGAAGGTGTCGACGGATATGTCGCCAGGCGTGCAGTTGAGCATTAGTTCGATTGTCTTCGACGCGATGTCCTTCGTGGCGGTGACCGTGCTGCTATTGCCTTCGGCGTCCGTCGTCGTGTAGGTGTATTCGACCTTTATGTCGGAGAGGAGCAGAGAGACCGGAACGTCGATTGAATCGCATTTCATCCGCGCTTGATATCCGGACGACGAAATGCCTCCGTACATGTCTACGAGCTCCAGCAGCAGCGCCACGTCGAGATTGTAGGAAATCGCATTGTCTGTATCGAAGTTGCGGAAGGCGCCGAACTCCACCGCGGTCGCGAACTCGTTCAGGTAAAGCGTCCGCTCGTTGCCGGTGTATGACGGCTTGTTTCCGGAGGGCGTCCAGGATGACGCCGCCACGTCGGACGTGGGAGTGTCATCGCCGTCGCAGTAGTCGTTGAAGTTGGCGATGATCTGCTTGCGGCGGTTTTCGAGCGAATCGAATGATTTCGGCTCGCTGCCGATGAACCGAAGGAAGGGAATGCCCCATTTCTTCTGCGGGGATCCGTCGTTCACGTCGTAGGCGTCGACTTCGGGCGGAACGGACGACAGCATGTCTATCACGCTCGGCGAATTCGGCGACGCGCCGAACCGCTCGTACCAGGGATTGTCCCCGGGGTAGGCCGTCAGGTTGAAGCGGCAACGGTTGTCCGGACCTATTTCCTGCAGCGAACGGACTGTGCCGTCGGAAAACCAGTCCTCGAACCATGCCCGGTCTTTCTTTTCCTTAAGCATGTCCAGTGCGCCGGCCTGTTCGTACAGCACCTGGAGCACGGCCGGCATGGTCGCCCACCCGGCCGTCTTTTCCATCCATCCTTCGAACGGAGTCCCGGCGAGGTCGAGATTAAGCTCGTCGATGTCCTGACCCCAGCGATGGCGCCAGGACGCCACTTCGAATCGGTCGGTCTCGTGATCGGGATGTCCGTCATACTTCGCCTTGGGCAGGAACGTCGCCTGGCTGGTGATCGGCTTCGAACCGGCCAGGGTGCGGAAATAGGTGATTCTTCCCGCCGGCATGAGCTGGTAGGCATAGCGTCCAACGATAATCTTGCTGCCCTCGGAATTCCTTGCCTTGCCGTATTCGTACACCCATTGCGCCTGGCTGGAGTCTCCGGAATAGCCGATTCCGTCCCCGACGTCCAGCAACGACCGATCATACGGCTTGTACGGCCGCAGGAACTCGAAATATCTGGCGCTGGCCTTGTCCTCCGGTCTGGCCGCGGGATCGGACATGCTGCAGACGTTGCGAACGGCGGCCGCGTCGGGATCCACTGCGACAATCATCGACATCACCCGGTCGGTGACGGAGATGGCGCGGTTCCTGGCCTCGGAGATGCTGCAGGTTCCATACAGTACGGCGCGCGCCGACAGGGCTTTGGAGATGAGGATCCCGGCCAAACCCATGATTATGGCCAGCATGCCCAGCGCGTAAATCAGCGTCACGCCGCTTTCCCGTGTCGATTCGCGTCTCATTCGTTCACCCATGGCTTGAACGTTCCCACGTATTCCGAGGAGTTGATCGTCTCGAACCTGGTCTTGTCATCTCCGTCGGCCATTTTGATGTATTTCTCGTATTTCGGTCGCGGCATCAGCCGGAACCTGATTTCAATGGTGTCCGGAACTCCTCCGTACCAGGGAGAGTTCTTCTCGAGTTCGATCGGCTCGCGCTCCTTGCCGTTGTTGACATAGCGGAACGGGATCACCTGGAATCCGGTCACATTGTCGGCCAGCCTCACGCAATAAGGCTTGTCGTCCGCCAGATGGTCGTCGAGCTCCTTTTCGAACAACGGCCTGTGAATTTTATCAATGAGCGCCGTTGTGTCCGTAATTTCATGTCCGGGGTAGGGCGGCAGATATTCCCGGAACTCCATCGTCTCGCATTGAGTCGATGGATCGTCCGAGAAGTACCTGAGCACGAGAAACCGGCGCTTGTTCGCATCGACCTCGATGTCTTCGGTCGCCAGCTCGACGAACTTGAATTTCTGCGATATGGTCTTCATCCAGGAGAAGTTGGCTCCGGACAAGGCCGCCACGGCGTCTCCGCTATCGCGTTTCTCGATGACGAAGAAGCTGCTGCCGATGGTGTAGTCGGCTGAATACGAGGTGTCGGCCAGCACCATGGAGAAGATGTTCATGAGCTCGGCGGCCTGGATGTCGGTGTCCGCATCGGAACTGGCCATGCCGTGCCGGAACATGTCGATCATACGGACTCCGGCGACGAAGATGATGCAGAAGATGATCAGCGCGGCCATCATCTCGATGAGGTTGAGCCGGTTCCTTTTCATTCGCCGCCTCCCAGGAACAGGTTCGAGACGAACTGGCGGTTGTAGGCGTCGATCCGGACACGGCGGATGTTGCGCTTGTCGTAGTCGGCGTGCGCCGGCCAGGCGATTTCGAGAATCACCGACTTGAAATACTTGCCGTAGTCGGTGGCGGCCAGTTCCGAGCTTTCCGCCCACGTTTCATCGGATGTCCGCCAGTAGTAGAACTTGTCGGGATCCGGCGAATCGATGGCGAGCGTGCGGACGGTAGCCGCGAACTCCACCACGTAGCTTCCGTCGTCGATGCGCCGGAACTTCCTGCACAGGAAAGCGTTTCCGTTGTTGTCAGGGATGATTTCCATTTTCAGCACGTTGGCGTCGGTGATCTCCTCGTCGGCTTTAGGGTAGTCGTCGATTCTCTTGCCTTCGTCCGAGGTGCACGGGGCGAATCCTCCGAACATGTAGTCGTTGCTCCGGAGCAGCGCCGAAACCTTCTCCACCGTCTCGGCTACGTTGGCGAGGGTTCCGTTCATGGCCATCGTTTTAGAGGCCGTGGCGGAGAGCGAGACGGCGAACATGCAGGCGACCATGATGATGGCCGCGGCGAGCATCAATTCTATGAGATTGAAATGGTTCGTCCGTTTCATTTCTTCACAAACCTCGTTGCTTCACCGGTCAGGCAGTCGATTTTCACGATCACGAAATCACTGGGATTTGCGGACGTCGACGCGACGGGATAGACGATGGTGGCGCCGTTGAACTTGCAGGTGGCCACCACCAGGTAGGCGGAGCCGGCATGGTCGACGATTCCGCCGTACGGGGAGAACGTGTACTCGCCGTCACCGGCTCCCGCCCCATCCATGTCGGTTATCTTCTGTTTCGGCCAGTTTCCTCCCGGAATCGGAACGTCCGACTCCTGGTCGGTCATCAGCGCCACCTTCGCACCGGTCACCGGCCTGGACCAGGACGCCTGGGCCCATTTGATCGGCACCGGTCGGTATCCATTTTTCTCCGAGAACATCAGCCTGGTGCTGGCAAGCTTGTATTCATACGGCCGCCCCTCGAAGGCCGCGTCATCCGAAAAACCGGGCGTTTCGTAGGCGCGACCGACGCCCCCTGGAATGTACATGGTCACGAACCGGCGTTCGCGGAGCGCGAGATTGCGGGCCTGGTTGGCCGCGTCGATGATCGAGTCCGCCAATTGTTCGCAGGCGGGGCGGCCGTCGATGTTGCGGAACACCGGAATCACCATGGCCGCAATTATGCAAATGATGGCCATGACGGTGATCATCTCGATCAACGTGAACGCCGCTATGGAACTGTCGTTTCTCATAGTGAGGACTACAATAGCCCGAAGCGGACGGAAAGTCAACTTTAGTGCTTTATCCCTCACTCCGAATCTGGCCGCGGCGGATGCCGAGATTGGAAACGTAGACCGGCCGGTCCGCATCGCCGCACCAGTCGGATTCGACGGTGTCGAAACCGAATATGCGGGCTCTGGAAGCGAAATCTGCCAGGAGCTCTCCCGGTACTGGATGGCTGGCGCCTTCTTTCGGGACGATGATGACGCCCGCGACGGGATCGAATCCCAGGACGCGGCGCACCGGAATCCGGGCGAGCCTGAGATAATGGTAGGTCAGGAAGTCGTCGACGGTTCCGGGAATTCGTCTCCCCGAGGTGATTTCCTCATCCGAGACGTCGGGATCCAGCAATCTGTCGCCGTCGATCCGCGTGAACTTCCGGTATCCGGACAATATCTGACGGCGGCGTTTTCCCCAACTGTTGCGAAGCCGTTTCGCCGCGATGGAGAGCTTCTCGGAAAGCACCCTTTCGGGTGTCTTCGCGCCACATTCTGCGAGCAGTTCGCAAAGCTCCGCGTCGGTCAGCTGTTCGCGCAGTTCAACGATCATGCGGGCCAACTCCGAAATTGAGATCCGGTGTCCGCCGAGATGCCGGTGCACGTCCTTGACGTCGACGAGCAGGAACCGCCTTTCAGCGGGAACGTACAGGATGTTTCCGTCATGCAGATCGGAGTGGCGGATGCGCCGATCCCGGAGAAGCTTCAGAAAGTCGACATATCCCCTTAGAAATCCGTAGTCGATCCGGTTGCTTCCGATATAATCGGAAACGGCCGCCGAGTTCCCGACCGCCCGAGTGACAAGGATGTTGCCTAGTTCGCAGCGACCGTAGGCGACGTGCGGAACCACCGGAACGCCGCGTTCCTCGAGGAACCGCGCGTTCAGGTATTCGCCGCGGAACGACTTTCCGCGCCTGCGGTCGATCTTGATGAAGTATTCGCCGCTGCAGAACACCTGTCTGACGGGATTGGCCTTGACGAGTTTCGCCCCGGCCATGATGCCGTCAAAATCCTCGGCGGAAAAATCTCCGCACCCATGCCACACGATGTCCATGTTCACAACTCCATGATGAGGAACAGCGTGCCGCCGAATCGGCGGGCCAAAGGCGTTTTTTCACCGCACGACTCCATGAACAATCCGAGGGCGCCGGGGGTGTCGGGAATCTCCCAGACGAGTCTCGCACCGGAAAGATTGGAAACGAACGATTCCATTTTCATCAGCTTTGAGAAATCGGCCGCGGATTCCGCGTAGGGCGGATCGGCGAAGACGATATCGAACCGTTCGCCCTTGCTCAAGTAGGATTCCGGACGCATGGCGTCGACCCGTCTCAAGTCGAATTCGCAAGCGGCTCCGGTCTTCGAGATGCGGACGGAGTTGCGCGATATCACGTCGCAGGACATCTTTGCATTTTCAACCATCCGGGCGAAGGCGGCACCGCGGCTGGCGGATTCCATGGCCAGCATGCCGCTGCCGGAAAAAAGATCCAGAACGCGTTTGCCGTCGAACGAACCCAGATGGTCGAAGAGGGCCTTGCGCGCCCGGACCAGCGTCGGTCGGGCCGACAGTCCGTCGGGGGCCTCGAGTTCAAGATTGGCGGCGGTTCCGGAGACGATGCGCATGGTTATTTCTCCATGATTACCATGGCCACGGCGCTTTCCTGCTCGTGGCTGATGGAGACGAAGGCGTGCTTGGCCTTGTGTTCGAAAAGCTTCTTGGCCTTGCCGACGAAACGGATTTTCGGGGATCCGTCCTTGCCGTTGGTGATGATGATTTCGTTCGGCGGGCACTTGGCGCAGAATCCGCATCCGAGCGCCTTGGCGGCCGCCTCCTTGGCGGCCCACCTTCCCGCATGGAACTCCGCCGGGCGGTCGACGGCGTCCTTGAGTTCGCGGGCCGAATAGATGCGTTTCCTGAATCCGTCGCCGTGACGGGCCAGTATCTCTGCTATCCTGACGTGCTTGGTGATGTCGATTCCGATTCCAGTTATCATATTCCAAGTTCCCTTTTTGTAAGCGCGCCTTCACGGAGCACCCTAGGCTCCGGACCGGTCAGGTCCACTACGGTGCTGGCGGCGAATCCGGATTTCAGCGGTCCGCCGTCGACAGCGATATCGACTTCACCATCCAGTCCCTCCAGCGCCGTCCCCATATCGGGGGCGTCCGGCTGTCCGGAGACATTGGCGCTGGTCTGGGCGAGCGGTCCTCCGCAGCGTCCGATCAAATCCAGCAGAAACGGGTGGTCCGGTATCCGGATGCCGATGGTGCCGCCGGCCGGAGCCGGCAACACCATGGTGAGCGGGCCGGGCCAGAAATCTCCGGCCAAACGTTTCGCGACAGGCGACAACACGGCGAGACGTTCCGCCGAAGCGACATCGCGTACGAAGCAACCGAGCACCTTGGAGGACGGACGCCGCTTCAACGCGAATATCCTGGCGCGGGCCGCCTCGTCATCGAAACGGGAGACCAACCCGTAGACTGTCTCCGTCGGAACCAGTATGACGGCTCCGGGCCGGGCCAGCGCCGCCGCCGCGATTTCCGCGGCGTCGTCGTCACCGGCGGAGATCCGCGTCATTTCGCCATGATCTCCTCGATTATCTCGGCTTCTCCGGACTGTTCATCCCCCTCGGCGGCCCTGGAGTTCTTGTTCTTGGCTCTCCGGTTGTTTTTGCGACCGGGGTTCTGCGGAACGGCGGATAGTCGGTTGGTGATGCGTTCGCCGCAGTAGACCATGACGAACGTCACGATTCCGGCCAGGAATCCGTAGACAGCGCCGCAGGTGAGCGAACGGGTGAAGAGCTCGCTGTCGATGAGGTCGAGGAACGGGATGTCGCATCCGCAGCAGGACACTCCGCAGTAGACGAGCCAAACCATGGTCGAGACGCTCATCGTGGCCCAGATG